>JANXBO010000009.1 GCA_025057575.1 Candidatus Caldisaccharidevorator malaysiensis | reverse complement strand
CAGTTCCCCAATGCCGTTTTCAACCTCTTTCGGCTCAGCCGGCTCGCAGACGAGACGGCTCGCCTCTTAGAACGGTGGGCATCGTCCCAACTGGACCGCATCGTCCAGGACACCTCACCGAGCCGCATCGTCGTCTCTCGAACCCTGTTTTTACAACAGCCCCAGCCGGTTCGGCGAATCTTGCTGCGGCAGATGACGGAGAGACTTTTGGGATCGCTCCACGGGGTGACCTTTTTCCACACCGAAGCTGCTCTGGAACTGGTGGAACGACACGCCACCGATGCCAGCCTCCATCTCCCAGGGGGACTGAAACTGATGGTCGTTAAGAATCAGTTAATTTTGGAAAAATCCGCCCGTTCACCGAACGGTTAAAATATTAGCGGGGTGGTGGAGGAAAAGGAAAAAGCCTTGAAGAGTAAAAGGAGCGAAAAAGCGAGACGATGCGATCGTTACGCTGGTTAGTTCTGGGCACCGCAATGGTGTCGCTGATTCTGATATGGATTGTTCGGGAGCAGTCTCGGTTCCAGGAACTTCGCTACGACCAACTGAAAGCCGCCCTTGAGGACGGTCGGGTTCGCGAAATAGAGATCGGGAATCAGCAAGCGGTCGGGACTTTAACGGATGGGACCGGATTCTTTACCAACCTGCCCGACCGATACGATGACTTGCAGCGGCTGGTAGAAAGAAAGGGGGTCCCACTGCGCTACCGAAGGACTCTGATCAATGCCGCAGCGTGGCAAGGGCTGTTGACCTCTTTGCTCCTTCTGGCTATCTTCGTCGGCGTGTTGATCTTCTTTTGGCGGCAAATGCAGGTTGGCAACCAGCAGGCGTTCAATTTCGCCAAGAGCCGAGCCCGCCGATACGATCATAGTCAGCCGAAAATCACCTTTGATGACGTCGCCGACCTGGAAGAAGCAAAGGAAGAACTTCGGGAAGTCATTGACTTTTTGAAAAATCCTCAAAGGTTTCAGGCGTTGGGTGCCAAAGTGCCCAAGGGAGTCCTCTTGATGGGTCCGCCGGGCTGCGGCAAGACCCTGTTAGCGAGAGCCTTTGCTGGGGAAGCCGGCGTTCCCTTCTTCCACATCAGCGGCAGCGAGTTCGTGGAAATGTTCGTCGGCGTCGGAGCCGCTCGGGTCCGCGATCTGTTTGAGCAGGCAAAAGCCCAGCGCCCGTGCGTTTTGTTTATGGACGAACTGGACGCTGTCGGCAGACTGCGCTTTGCCGGTATCGGGGGCGGTCACGATGAAAGGGAACAGACCCTCAACCAACTCCTGGCAGAAATGGACGGAATGGAGCAAAACAGCGGGATCGTCGTCATTTCCGCAACCAACAGACCCGATGTCTTGGACCCCGCCCTTTTGCGTCCCGGTCGTTTTGACCGCCGGATCGTTATTGACAACCCTGACGCAAAAGGGAGAGAAGCAATTTTAAGGGTCCACTTAAGAGGAAAGCCTTTAGCCGACGATGTGGATATTGAAAAACTTGCCAAGCAAACCGCCGGCTTTTCGGGTGCCGATCTGGCGAATATGGTCAACGAAGCCGCCATCTTAGCCGCTCGCAAGGCTCAGGACAAACTGACCATGACGGACTTGCTGGAAGCCTTAGAGAAGGTGATCGCCGGACCCGAACGAAAAAGCCGCCTTTTGACCGAGAGGGAGAAAAAGATTCTTGCCTATCACGAGAGCGGTCACGCCCTTTTGGGCAAATTGTTGGGCGTTCGGGAAGTCACCAAGGTCACGATTATTCCCCGTGGACTGGCTCTGGGCTATACCTTGCACCTTCCTCAGGAAGATCGGTACCTGATGACCAAACAGGAGATCTTAGACGAAATGACGGTCGCCCTCGGCGGACGCGCGTCGGAGGAATTGGTCTTTGGAGAGGTGACGACCGGCGCCCACAATGACCTAGAGCGAGTGACCGAACTGGCAAGAAGGATGGTCTGTGAATACGGAATGAGCGAGCGGCTGGGACCCGTCACCTTGGGCAAGAAAGCCGGTCCGATCTTCTTGGGACGGGACATCGTAGAGGACCGCAATTACAGCGAGGAGATCGCCAGTGAGATCGACAAAGAAGTCAGAAGGACGGTAGAAGAGTGCTATCAAAGAGCAATGGACATCCTCAAAAGCCACCGGCAGGCTTTGGAGATGCTGGCAGCCCGCTTATTGGAGAAAGAGACGATAGACGGCGAAGAGGTGGACGAGATTCTAAAGAGAGCCGGTGTCACATCCCAACGGGACGGGAAACGAGCAGGAGGCAGTAAGGATGGGCAGGAGTCTTCGGTCCGCCAAAGCGACGGCTAAATGGCTCCAGAAAGCGGACGAGGCGAGGAAGGTGGGCGATGAAAAGGGCGCCCAGAAGGGTTACCAGAAGGTCATTTCGGTCCTGCGCCAGCAGCAGCCCCTTTCCCCCCTCCAGAAGAAAACCCTCTCAACGGCTTTAGCCCGGCTGGGTGATCAGTTGGTTGGTCGGCGATCCTTTCAGGAGATTGAAGCCCTGGCACAAGAAGCCCTCAGTTTGACCCCTGATTCGGAAGAGGCCCAATACCTTCTTCTGGCAGCTCTGACAGGGCAAGGGAGATGGCAAGAGGCAAGGGAACTGGCGACAAACTGGATCGCTCGCTTCCCGGACCGCTGGCGGATCCGCCTTGTCCTCGCCCGCATTTTCGGTGAATTGGATCAGTGGCAGGAGGCTCTGGACCAACTCGCCCAATCCCTCACGATCGCCCCAGACAAAGAAGAGATCTATCGTTGGGCTGCCGAACTATTGGACCGAAAAGGCGAAACGAGGAAAGCAATTCACCTCCTTCAGAAAGCCATCCAGCAATTTCCCAACTCCCCTGATCTTTGGTTCCTTCTGGGACAACTTCAGCGGAATATTGGTCAATACCGGCAGGCGCTGGCGAGCATGGAACGGCTATTGGAGTTGGGACAGGACTCCCCGACCGTTCGGGAGGCTCTGGGGCAAATTTGCACCGAACTGGGCTGGTCGGACAAAGCCGTTGAGCATGCTCTCAAAGGTCTGCAACAGACGCCCCGGGATCCCTCCCTCTTGGACCTTCTGGCTCTCGCATATGTCCAGTCAAACCGACCGCGGGAGGCTGTTCAGGTCCTTTCCCGACTGGCTCGCCTCGCCCCTCAGGATCCCTTGGTCCATTTTAAGTTGGCTACCCTTCATCAGACACTGGGTCACTACTCGGAGGCGGTTCGTTGCTATAGAAAAGTTCTCGCTTTAACACCCAAAGGTCCTTTGGCTCAGGAAGCCCAGTCGGCTTTGGAAGGATTGGACCGAAAACAATTGGACCAGATTTTCACTCTGACTATGGAAGATCCCCTCTTTCGCATCAAAATGATCCGCAACCCCATAGAAGCCTTGCAAAAGAAAGGTTTTGCGCTCAGCGAATCGTCGTTGGAGATCATCACCAATACCGACTTTTCCCAATTGCCCAAACGGTGGAGTTCCTACCGGCGCTTCGTCAGTTAGCCATGGATTCAAGGAGGATCACCCTTGTCCAGATCAAAACGTGAAGGAGACCGCATTTACGACATCACCATCATCGGGGGCGGACCGACCGGTCTGTTTGCCGCCTTTTATGCCGGCATGCGCCAGATGAAAATGAAGATCATAGACGCCCTGCCCCAATTGGGGGGACAATTGACAGCCCTGTATCCGGAAAAGTTTATTTACGATATGCCCGGTTTTCCCAAGGTTCGTGCTAGTGAATTGGTGCGGCTAATGGTGGAGCAAGCAATGCAGTTCCAGCCCACCGTCTGCCTCAATGAAACCGCCGTTCATCTCAAAAAACAGGAAGAAGACAATGGGTTTGTTTTGGAGACCAATAAGGGGCTTCACTATTCGCGGACGATCCTTTTGTGCGTTGGGCTGGGTGCCTTTCATCCCAGGCGCCTGGGCAAACCTGAAGTGGAGCGGTTTGAGGGTAGAGGTGTCGCTTACACCGTCACCAATGTGGACGCTTACCGAGGCAAGAAAGTCCTGATCGTCGGTGGTGGGGACAGCGCCGTTGATTGGGCACTGACTCTGGAACCGATTGCCGAGAAAGTTCATTTAATTCATCGGAGGGATAAGTTTCGGGCTCACGAACATTCGGTGGAGCAACTGCTCGCCTCTTCCGTTGAGGTGCACCTGTTTCATGAACTGGAGACGATCATCGGCAACGAACGCCCCGAGCAAGCGATCATTTTTCATAACAAGACGGGTCAGCAGACCCTTTTGCCGATTGACGAGGTCATCTTATCCTTGGGCTTTACGACGGACTTAGGTCCGGTTAAGTCTTGGGGTCTTCAGATGGAAGGAAATGACGTCGTCGTTGACCAGCGAATGATGACCAGCATCCCAGGTGTGTTTGCCGCTGGCGACGTGGCGACTTATCCGGGAAAAATCAAACTGATCGCCACCGGCGTAGCAGAGGCGGCGATTGCGGTCAATCAGGCAAAAGTTTACATTGACCCAACGGCTCGCCTCCAGCCCGCCTTCAGCACGACCACCGGGATCCCGACAGGGGGATAAAAAGCACCAAACGATTAAGGGAAAAAGCCCTCCATCTCTTCTTTCTCTTCTTGGGGGTTCCGTGAATGCTTAAGAACCTGTGGGACTTCTGGGGTCACACCTTGATCTTTGTCGGAGCCATCCTGATCGCCCTTATCCTGCTAACCTGGAGCCTCCGACGCGTGCGCCAACTAATTGATCTCCTCCCTCACGAGCGCCAATGGCGGCAACTTCAGGCGCTGACCCTGTTCTTTGTTCTTGGCTATGTGGCGTATGCAGCGATACTGGTGGGTCCTTATCCATCTTTGCGGGCAGCAATGACGGCAGCCCTGGTCCAGCAGGGGTTGACGGTTGCGGTCTTCTTCTTGATGGGCATTTTCATTTTCTTCGCTGTCTCCCTCTCCGTTCAAACGGTCCGCAATCTGCATCGGCTTCGGGAGCAAGAAGCCTTACTATCCAAAGCCACATCCTTTGAAGAGTTGCTCCCGCTTATTGGAGAGGGTGCCCAAGCCCTCACCGAATCGTCGGGATACGGACTGGTCTGTGACGCCGGCTCCTGGACTGGTGGCGAGATCCAGCCTTACTCGTTAATCTTGCCCATCGGTGACGATGAGAATGCCGCCGGGCACCTCACCCTTTACCGAGAGCGCCCCTTCGGTTCTCAAGAAGAACTTTTCCTCCGCGCCTTTCTTCAGCATGCAGCGGCGACGGTTGAGAGATTGCAAGCCATCAAAGCCAATGAGGAGCGAGTGGAACGCCTCCTCGTAGAGCAGATGACCGACGGCGTCCTGTTGGCGGATAAAGACGGCACAATTGTCCTCTTCAATCCCGCCGCCGCTAAAATATTGGGCACTTCTCAGTTGCAAACCGTCTCTGATTTGGAGCCCCTGGGATTAAATCTGATAACGCCCCCGGAAGTCGGCAAGGTTGCCAGTCAAGAGGTCGCCCAGGACGGCAAAACAGTCCTGGCAAAGACGATTTCCCTAACGGATCTGCAGGGACGGATCATCGGCACCATTACCACCCTTTTGGATGTAACTGAAGAGAGGAAACTTCAAAAAATGAAGGAGGAATTTCTGGCGTTAGTGTCGCACGAACTGAGGTCACCCATTACCGCTATCACCGGCTTCGCCCGCTTACTCCAACAAGATGATCTGTCACCGGAAGAAAAGAAAGAATACCTTCACTCTCTCTCCGAAGCCACCCATCGCATCCTCCGATTGATCAACGATCTTTTAGACCTGACCAAACTGGAAGCCGGTGCGATGACTCTCTACTTCCGACCTTTAGACATCGTTCCCATCGTTAAAAGCGTCACCGAAATGTTCGCACCTTTGATGGCGCAAAAGAAATTGACCTTAAAGGTTTCTTTCCCAAAGGATCTTCCAAAGATCTCTGCTGATCCCGATAGAATTGCCCAAGTTCTCACCAATCTTTTGTCCAACGCCGTTAAGTTCAGCCCCGAGGGGGGTGTGATTACCATTGAAGGAAAAGTCGTGAGGCGACACACCGACGACAGTCGTCAACCACGACCGTTCCTTCAAGTTAGTGTGTCCGATCAAGGACCGGGAATAAGACCGGAAGACAAGGAAAGGATCTTTGAAAAATATCATCAGGCGCACAAGGAGACCCTTTGGACTTATGGGCTCAAAGGAACGGGGCTGGGTCTTCCCCTTAGTAAAGCCCTGGTGGAAGCCCACGGGGGTATGATTCAGGTAGAAAGTGAGTTGGGTAAAGGCAGCACCTTTTCTTTTATCATACCGGCGATGAAAGGGACCGAGACGCCCGAAGAGCCTTCGGTCGCTCCTCTTCCATCGTCAAGACCCGTCGCGGATGCACCTCGTTCAGCACCTTATCGGTCAACAAGCGACGGCAATCCGTCTGGTTGAGAGAGGAGTTCATTGAATTCCCCATCACGACGGAATCCAACACCCAAAAAGGGATTAAGGAGGCAAGGCAAGAAAGGCAATGAGACCGTCTGACGGTCTCCCCTCGCTCTGAATCCACCATTCCACTCTCCGAAACTTTGCCTCTTGCCTCACTGCCAGCCCTTCCCAGTATTTGCCGATCACAACACCGAAAGCGTCCAGACCGACCGACCTTAAGGTCTGGGCTCTTTCGGCTGCCCTCTGGACATCGTTTTCGTCAACAGTGATAGAGACCTCTACAACAGCAACCTTATCGCCCTTCATCCAAATCAAATCAGCATAGGAAGGGTCACTTTTCGGGTCTGGAAAACCGTCCCAATCTTCTGGTTTGATGTGTGGCGCCAAATACCGGCGAAACAGATCCTGAATGACCGGATGATCGGCTGGTCCGCCCTGACCACCCCGGAAAAGCCGGACGGCTGAGCGCACAATGTCCCTTTCATATCGCTCTCCTTCTCTTCGGGCTGCCTCGCCCCCCTGCCAGGTCGTTAGACGGGACAGTTCATCAGTAAGTCGGGACAGATCTTGCTCCACGCGGCGGATCTGTTCCGACAGTTCCTGAACGGTTTGAATGAGGGAATCCACCCGTGCGACCAGCGACTCGTGGCTCCTGGTCAACGCCTCTTGACTTTTTGCCAGTTCTTCGTGGCTTTTCGCCAAAGCATCTACTCTTTGAACGAGCCGTTCGTGGCTCTCTGCCAAAGCATCTACTCTTTGAGCCAGCCGTTCGTGGCTCTCTGCTAAAGCATCAACTCTTTGAACGAGCCGTTCGTGGCTCTCTGCTAAAGCATCTACTCTTTGAGCCAGCCGTTCGTGGCTCTCTGCCAAAGCATCTACTCTTTGAACGAGCCGTTCGTGGCTCTCTGCTAAAGCATCTACTCTTTGAACGAGTTGCTCGTGGCTCTGAGCCAAAGCATCTACTGACTGGGCGAGGCGTTCCTGAAAGTCTAAAAGACGCTGGTGGCTTTCCGTCAATCCCATCAATTGGTGCACCAGGTTCTCAAACCGCTGAACAAGTAAACTCACCGTTTCTGCCAGAGTCCCTTGCATTTCCCTTAAGGCGTTTATCTCCCCTTGGGATCTTCGGAAGAACTCCTCCACAACCGCCCTGAGGGCTTGGATCTGTTTCCAGGATTCCTGAATTTGAGTAGGAGCCGCCAGCAAATCGGGTGAAAGGAGCCGGCGGACTAAGGCTTCTTTCCAATCTGGATGCTGGTCCAAGAGCCGCAAGAGATCCTCCAAATCTTCAATAGTAAAGGGCAATACTTGTTCACCGGCAATGAATATGCCATTTCCCCATAGATCGTGCATATTTTAACCAGGATAGGAGGTCAACGATGAAAGGAGTCGCCATTACGGAGCACGGTGGTCCGGAAGTCCTTCAGTATGGGGATTGGTCTGATCCCCAGCCTGGCGAGGGAGAGGCACTGATCCGAGTCCGCGCCTGCGCCCTCAATCATTTGGACCTTTGGCTGCGAAGAGGAATTCCCGCCTATCGGTTGTCCTTGCCGCACATCCCTGGTAGTGATGTGGCGGGAGAAATTCTCAGTTTGCCGGATGACAAGGGTCCTTTTCAGATTGGTCAAAAGGTCATCGTGAACCCCAATCTGACCTGCGGATCCTGCCGAGCGTGTCGGGACGGAGAAGACAGTCAATGCGATTCCTTTGGCATCTTCGGTGCCAAAACCTGGGGCGGTTACGCAGAGTTGGCAAGAGTGCCAGTGAGGAACCTGATTCCGATGCCTGAGAACTTGACCTTTGAGGAGGCAGCGGCTTTTCCGTTGACCTTTCTGACCGCTTGGCATATGCTCCACAGTCGGGGACGAATCCGAGCCGGAGAGTGGGTCCTTGTCTGGGCAGCGGGAAGCGGTGTTGGTTCGGCTGCCGTTCAGATCGCCAAACTTTCCGGTGCCCTGGTGATTGCGACCGTGGGGTCCGAGCAGAAAGTGGAAAAGGCTCAGACCCTTGGAGCGGACTTTACCCTCCTTCATAGCCGTGAGGATGTGGTCCAACAGGTGCGAGCGATTACGGAAGGAAGGGGGGTGGACCTTGTTGTAGATCACATAGGTCAGCAGACGATGCCCCAAAGTCTTCAGGTGTTGGCAAAAGGAGGTCGGATCGTCACCTGTGGGGCGACGACAGGACCTTCTGCGACCTTTGACATTCGCTTCCTTTTTAGCCGACAACTGTCCATTATTGGGTCAATGATGGGGAGGACCTCCGAACTGATGACCATCGTTGACTTGGTCGGTCAGCGGAAACTGAAGCCGGTCCTTAGCGATGTTCTTCCTTTACAACAAGCCGCTCAAGCCCATCGCCTTATGGAAAGTCGGTCATTTTTTGGAAAGTTAGTTCTTGTTGTGGAAAGTGATTGAGCAGAAAGGGGTTGTCTCACCTCTTCACCAAGATAGGGCAAAAGATTGTTTAGTGCATTATTATCAAGGGTAAAGACCAACAAGGAATGAGACCGATCAGGACAAAAACAGAAGGAGGTTCTGAAAATGGCAGCTGTTGTCGGAATTGACTTAGGGACGACCAACTCGGTGATCGCCATAATGGAGGGAGGCGACGTCAAAGTCATTCCCAACGCTGAGGGGTCTAATCTCACACCCAGCGTGGTCGCTTTCCAAAAAGACGGTCAGCGGCTGGTCGGCATCCCTGCCAAAAGGCAAAGCCTTTTGAACCCAGAGAACACTTTTTATTCCATTAAGAGGTTCATTGGCAGGACCTATGCAGCGACTTCTGTAGAGCGGCAGCGGGTTCCCTATAGAGTCGTGGAAGGACCCAACGGAGTGCCGATGGTGGAGGTGCCCACGCTCGGCAACAAGAGGTTCACGCCCGAGGAGATTTCCGCCTTCGTTCTTCAGAAACTGAAGCAGGATGCGGAAGCCTATCTGGGTCAAGAGGTCAAGCAGGCGGTCATAACGGTCCCCGCCTATTTTGACAGCGCCCAGAGGACGGCAACCAAAAACGCGGGAGAAATTGCTGGTCTTGAAGTCCTGAGGATCATTCCCGAGCCGACGGCAGCCGCCCTTGCCTATGGCTTTGACAAGAAAAAGGAAGGTCTGATCCTCGTCTGGGACCTGGGTGGCGGGACCTTTGATGTGTCCATCTTGGAAATCGGAGAGGGCGTCTTTGAAGTGAAAGCGACGGCAGGGGATAGCCACCTGGGGGGTGACGATTGGGACGAGCGGTTGATGAACTATCTGGCGGACACTTTCCTGCAGGAGAACGGTGTAGACCTCAGGAAAGACCGCCAAGCCCTTCAACGCCTCAAAGAAGCCGCTGAGAAAGCCAAGATAGAACTCTCCAGCGTCTTGGAAACGGAGGTGAACCTGCCGTTCATCAGTTTCCATCCCGATCGGGGTCCCCTGCACCTAAATGTCCGCATTACCCGAGCGAAATTTGAGGAATTAACCAGGGACCTTTTAGAGCGGTGTGAGCGACCCTTCCGGCAGGCGGTAAGCGATGCTGGCGTTTCAATGGACAAGATTGACGAGGTCATCCTGGTCGGCGGGGCGACGCGGATGCCGATGATTCAGGAACTGGTGCGAAAGTTGACGGGTAAAGAGCCTCATAAAGGAGTGAACCCGGACGAGGTGGTGGCGGTTGGTGCTGCCATTCAGGCGGCGATCTTGGCGGGCAAGACCAGAGACATCGTCCTCTTGGATGTCATTCCCCTGTCCCTGGGCGTGGAGACCTTAGGCGGGATGATGACCACCCTCCTTCCCAGGAACACCACCATCCCCACCCGAAAGAGTGAGATTTTCACGACTGCCGCCGACGGTCAGACGACGGTGGAAATTCACATTCTGCAAGGAGAGCGACCGTTGGCAAAGGACAACCGATCCTTAGGTAAATTCTACCTGACGGGCATCCCCCCAGCGCCAAGGGGTGTCCCTCAGATTGAAGTCACTTTTGATGTAGACACCAATGGCATTTTGCACGTGACCGCCAAGGACCTGGCGACGAAAAGAGAACAGTCCATTGTCATCAAGGACTCCACCAACCTTCAGCGGGACGAGATAGAGAGGATGATTCGGGAAGCCGAGCAGTTCGCTGAGCAGGACCGCCGAGCGAGGCAGTTAGCGGAAGCCCGCAATGAAGCGGACGCTCTGGTCTATCAAGCGGAAAAGACCTTGAAAGACCAGAAAGATCATCTTTCGGAAACCGAGCAACGGGACCTGGAGAGGGCAATTGCCGACCTGAAGGAACGAATGACCAGCGACGACATCGGACGGATTCGTGATGGGATAGAGACTCTGAAGCATCATCTGTTCCGAGTATCGGAGCGGGTGTATCAGAGAGCAACCACCGCCTCGGCACGGGAGGGAACCGGTGGCGATGGTCAGCCGGAAAAAGAGGGGACGACAGGCGGCGATGTGATAGATGCCGAGTTCCGTTCCGGCGACTAAGGCTCAGCAGGGAACTCTTTCCCTTTCGTCTAAGTCTTTTGTAGGTTAGGTAAGGAGGCGAACGGGATGAGCCATTGGTGGCAAACAGGAAAGGGAAGAGCAACCGTTCTGCTGGCAACCATAGGGCTCTCACTGGCGATGGGAGCGGGACTGACCCGATGGTTAACGGGAATGGGTCCTTCGGACCGAGTCGTTGCCGTCAACAGCGCTGCTTCTATGCCCGAACCCCTTCTTCGGGCAGCTGAACAACTCCAAGAAGCCTTCGTCTGGGTCGCCCGAACGGTGGAACCCGCAACGGTGACGATCGTTGTCCCTATCCGCAGCCTGACAACCCGTCTCCGACGCTTTCAGCCCCCTCGGACTTTCCCGGAACCCTTTGAAAGTGACCCCTTCTTCCGAGAGTTCTTTCGCCGGTTCTTCGGTGAAGAGGGTCCTCAGGGACCCCCTGCGCCTTCAGAATCAGAAGGGGAGGAACGACCTAGATGGGTCCCCCGTGGCAGTGGGGTGATCATCCGATCGGACGGTTACATCCTCACCAATCGGCATGTCATTGAAGGAATTGATCAGATCGCCATTATGCTCTCTAACGGAAAAAGACTTTCTGCCCAATTGGTCGGCAGCGACGAGCAGACCGACCTGGCTGTCTTGAAGGTAGACCCCAGAGGGGAGCGCTTGACAGAGGCACGTTTAGGCGACAGCGATCAGGTTCGGGTTGGGGAATGGGCGATTGCCATTGGAAATCCCTTTGGTTTTCGTCAGACCTTGACCGTTGGGGTCGTTAGCGCCATCGGGCGGAACCCGAGAGATCCCCGAATGGGGGCACCGGTGGAGTATACGGAGTTTATCCAGACCGATGCCGCCATTAACCAGGGCAACAGCGGAGGTCCGTTGTGCAACATACGGGGGGAGGTCATCGGCATCAATACCGCCATCTTCTCCCCGACAGGGGGAAGTGTGGGCATCGGTTTCGCCATCCCGATCAACACCGCTAAGTTTGTTGTGGATCAGATCTTACGGAACGGCAAAGTTGTTCGGGGCTGGCTGGGAGTTCACATAATGGATGCCGAAGCCCTTGACGATCCGTCGGCTTTAGGTGGGAAAGATGTTGCCGGCGCTGTGGTCCGGGAGGTCATTGCCGGGTCTCCTGGTGAGAAGGGCGGTCTGCAACCCGATGACATTATCGTCGGCTTCAACGGCATTCCCGTCCGCAGCAGCGCTCATCTCCAGAGCCTCATCGGTAGGACCCCACCAGGGACGACCGTGACCCTTAAGGTTCTGCGGGGCGGTCAGGAAAAGACCATTACGGTCACCTTAGGTGAACGAACCGACGAAGTCGTCGCGATGGCTTCCAAAGAAAGCCGGTGGCGGGGAATGACCGTCGGCGAACTAACTCCCGAACTTCGCAGAGATCTTGGTCTTCCCCCCACTTTTCAAGGTGTGGTTGTTAAACAGGTGGATGTGGACTCTCCCGCCGGTCAAAACGGTGTGGAGCCGGGTGATGTCATCACGGCGATGGCGTCGCAACCGGTCCGATCCATTGCCGACTTTCTTCGGATCACCCGATCCCTCAACCCAGACCAGACGGTTGCGGTGACCCTTCGCCGAGGTTCCTCAACGATGATGCGGACGATCCCCGCCCGCTGAAGGGGCGGATGGGAAGGGTTTATGGCGGAACCGAAGGACTATTATCAGGTCTTAGGCGTCTCCCGAACGGCTTCGGAAAAGGACATTAAGCAGGCGTACCGGAGGCTCGTCCGTCAATATCATCCCGACCTGAACCCAAACGATAAGAGAGCCGAAGAGAAGTTCAAGGAGATTCAGGAAGCCTACGAGGTGTTGTCGGATCCGGAGAAGAGAAGCCTTTACGATCGCTTTGGTCACCATTGGAAGTCCCTTTGGCAGGCGAAGCAAGCGGGGATGAATGTGGAGGACATCGGCTGGATGCCCCCCACGGGGGAGGCACCGCCGTGGGACTTTACCTCCTTTGGTGAAGATCTGTTCAGTTCTTTTGCCGATCTCCTTTCAGGACTGACGGGAAGGGCTACCACCCGACAGAGGACCCGAACGACCAGTCAACCCAAAAGAGGTGCCGATGTGACGGTTCCCATAACCATTGACTTAGAAGAGGTGGCAAAGGGGTCTACCCGTAAGATCGTGGTGACCCTAGAAGAGCCCTGCTCGTCTTGCTCAGGAATGGGTGGACGGGAGACGATCTGTCCCGTTTGTAACGGTTCAGGGGTGGTTAATCAACGACGGGGTTTGATCTCCCTGGGTTCCCCTTGCCATCGGTGCCGGGGAGAGGGAAAGCTGTTGGAAAGCCGATGTTCGTCCTGTGGCGGTAGCGGCAAGGTTTCGGTGAACCGAACCGTTGAGGTGGTTATTCCCAAAGGCGTTCGCGAGGGGACCAAATTGCGTCTTCAGGGGCAGGGACCTGCCGGCATCAACGGGGGCAGCCGAGGGGATCTTTACCTTCAGGTTGAGATTAAGCCCCACCCGTTTTTTGAGAGGAAAGACGATGACCTCTATCTGGAGGTCCCCGTTACCTTTCCTGAAGCCGCTCTGGGTGCGGAGATTACAGTGCCCACTCTGGAAGGAACGGTCCGAGTGGTGGTCCCATCCGGTTCTCAATCTGGACAGTTGCTCCGCCTATCCCAAATGGGGCTTCCCAAGATAGGTGGGGGGCGGGGGGACCTTTACCTTCGCCTCAAGGTCGTCGTCCCCAAAGAATTGACGGCTCGGGAAAGACAGTTGATTCAGCAGCTGGCTCAGGAGCGTTTCGAGAATCCCCGAGCACGGCTCTGGCTCCCCAAAAGGGACGGGCGTCAATCGTCAGGAACACATTCCTGACAGCAGACCTAAAAGAGGTGCTGGTCTATGAAACAGACAGCCAAAAGGAAACAGGAACCCCATCAATACTTTTCCATCAGCGTCGTCGCCAAGATGGTGGGTGTCCACGCCCAAACGCTGAGGCTCTACGAGCGGCTGGGACTGGTCACACCCAAAAGGACCGAGCACGGGAAAAGAATTTACTCTTTGAAGGATGTGGAACGGATTAAAAGGGTTCAGGACTTAACCAGGGGGATGGGGGTCAATTTGGCGGGCGTGGAGGTTGCCCTTCGTCTATCGGAGCGGGTCCAGAAATTGGAAGAAGAACTGGAGCGGCTTCGGAAACGGTTCTGGCAGGAAGCCCAGAGGCAGGCAGAAATTCTGGCGTCTCGCCTGGTCGCCCAGCAGTGGGAGGAATACATCCGTCAACGGACCTTTCCCGTCCAATTGGTGAGAGGCGGACCGATTGTCCCTCTTGAAGGGACCCGACGGCGGGATTGGTCAGCAGAAAATCTCTCGCACGACTGACGGTAGACGGACAGGGGGAAAGAGCAATGAATGCGGTGTCGTTGCGGGACCTGATCATCTGGTTCACAGGACTCCTTGTTGGTGGTCTGCTAATGGCGACGGGTTATCAGTTAGGACGATGGTCGTCGGAACGGGAAACGATTCCTACCAGTCAACCGGCATCCCGCCCCGTGTCCACGGAGGCGGAACGACCAACGAACGGTCCGATCACTCCCCAGACGATGACACCCGATTTTTGGGTGCCGATCGTGGAAAAAGTCGGACCTGCTGTCGTCAACATTGACGGGGGTCAGGAGCGGTTACCCTTCCCGACGAATGCCGGATCAGGGATCATTATAGACGGCAAAAGGGGACTGGTCGTCACCAACCATCACGTCGTGGAAGGTGCCCGGACCATCACGGTCACGCTCAAGGATGGTCGGTCTTATAAAGCCCGGCTGTTGGGTGCTGAACCCCAATTAGACTTGGCGATTCTCAAGATAGACGCCAACGGACTGCCAGAGGCTCGCTTCGGTCGGTCCGACGAACTGAAGGAAGGCGCTTGGGTGATCGCCATCGGCAACCCCTACGGTTTCTCCAACACCGCCACAGTCGGGATCATTAGCGCCAAAGGAAGGAGTCTTCCCGACGATGAAACCTTTCTCAACGACCTCCTACAGACCGACGCGGCTATCAATCCTGGCAACAGTGGAGGGGCTCTGGTCAATCTCAAAGGTGAAGTAGTCGGACTAAATGTAGCGATGCGTCCGGGCGCCCAAGGGATTGCCTTTGCCATTCCTGCGGAGATCGTCTCCGATGCGGTCCAGCAACTCCTGCGCCATCAAGAAGTGCGCCAGCCGGTCATTGGCATCCGCTACGATATGGCATCTGCTGAGGAACTGAATCAGATGGGTCTTTCTACGCCTAAAGCCCTTAAGGTCGTCTCGGTGATGGAAGGGACCCCGGCAGAAAAAGCGGGGCTGCACGCGGGCGACGCCATCGTCCAGATCAACGGTCAACCCGTCAGGGACGTTCACCATCTCCGGCAAGTCGTTCGGCAGTCTGCCCAAATGGGGACGCCCTTTCAAATTACCGTCGTGCGTCAAGGGAAGACCCGTTCCATCAGCATTCAGCCGGAGTGGATGCCCCTTTCCCGATTTCTGAACCTCAGTCGCTGATCCAATCGTTCCCCAAAAGGAGGCGATGGTCGTGAACGTGGATCGCTTTACTCTGAAAGCCCAGCAAGCCCTCCAGTCAGCGCACCGATTCGCAATGGAATACCGGCATACCGAACTGACACCGGAGCATCTTTTGTTCGCCCTGCTGAGCGATCGGGAAAGCCTGGTCGTTCGGGTTTTACAGCAACTGGAGGTGGACCTGTCCTCTTTGCGGCGCCGCTTGGAGGCGGAACTCAAACGCCTGCCCCAGGCGACGACCCCCACTCAGGTCGTTTTGAGCCAAAGGCTGTTAACACTCTTGAACTTGTCCGAAAAGCACTCTCAGCAGATGCGGGATGCCTACATCGCAACGGAACATCTTTTGTTAGCCTTGGCTCAGGACGAGGGACCAGCGGGACGACTGTTAAGGGAGGCGGGCGTCACTCTGGCTGCTCTTCATCAGATGATCCAATCACTCCGAGGTCCCCATCGGGTGATGGATCAGACCGCCGAGGAGCGATACCAAGCATTAGAGCGCTTTGGTCGTGACCTAACAGACTTAGCCCGGAAGGGCAAACTGGATCCTGTCATCGGAAGGGACGAGGAGATTCGCCGAGTCATCCACATTCTTTCCCGAAGGACCAAAAACAATCCCGTTTTGGTCGGTGACCCCGGAGTCGGAAAGACCGCCATTGTAGAAGGACTGGCGCAACGCATCGTCGCCGGCGATGTTCCCGAGTCGTTGAAGGACAAAAGGATTTTTCAATTGGATGTCGCTGGTCTACTTGCCGGCACAAAGTATCGCGGGGAGTTTGAAGAGAGGTTAAAAGCCGTCTTAGAGGAACTAACAGCATCGGAGGGGCGGTTCATCGTTTTCATTGATGAACTGCACACGATCGTCGGTGCCGGAGCCGCCGAAGGTGCTGTCGCTGCTGGGGATATGCTCAAACCCGCCCTTGCCCGTGGTGAACTGCGCTGCATCGGCGCCACGACCCTGGACGAATACCGAAAGCACATTGAAAAAGATGCGGCTTTGGAGAGGCGGTTCCAGCCCGTTTATGTGGGAGAGCCAACGGTGGAGCAGACCATCGCCATCCTTCGGGGTCTGAAAGATCGTTATGAAGTCCATCACGGCGTCCGGATCAAGGACAGCGCTCTCGTTCAAGCCGCCGTCCTCTCCCATCGCTACATTAGCGACCGATTCCTCCCCGATAAAGCCATAGACTTGGTAGACGAAGCCGCCGCCAAACTCCGAATGGAGATTGACAGTATGCCGACGGAACTGGATGAGGTGGAAAGACGGATCCGACAGTTAGAGATTGAAAAGGTCGCTTTGAGCAAGGATGAAGACGATCCCAAGGCAAGGGAGCGGCTGCAAGCCATTGACAAAGAGATTGCCGATCATCAGGAGCGGCTGGCTCAACTGAAGGCTCAGTGGGAACAGGAGAAAAACATCATCGGGGAAATTCGCCGCATCAAGGCGCAGATTGAGGAAACCAGAAGAGAAGTAGAAAAGGCGGAACGGGAATACGATCTGAGCCGGGCAGCCGAGTTGCGGTATGGGACCCTCTACAAACTCCACAGTGACCTCAAAGAGCAAGAAGAGAAACTGGCGTTAATACAGGCAAACGGTCGGCTGTTGAAAGAAGAGGTGGATGAAGAAGACATCGCGGAAGTCGTCAGTAAGTGGACGGGAATCCCGGTCAAAAGGCTGATGGAGTCAGAGGCGGAGAAACTGTTGCAGATGGAGGAGAGGCTTGCCCGAAGGGTTGTGGGACAAGACCACGCCATCTCTGCCGTCGCCAACGCGGTCCGAAGAGCCCGAGCCGGTCTGCAGGATCCCAACAGACCCATCGCCAGTTTCCTGTTCGTCGGTCCCACCGGCGTTGGTAAGACCGAACTGTCTAAAGCCATCGCCGAGTTTCTGTTTGACGACGAGAAGGCAATGACGCGGATAGATATGAGTGAATATCAGGAGCGCCACAGTGTCGCCCGACTGATCGGTGCACCGCCCGGCTATGTCGGATACGAGGAAGGAGGGCAGTTGACCGAAGCGGTCCGAAGGCGACCCTACTCACTGATCCTCTTAGACGAAATAGAGAAGGCTCATCCCGAGGTCTTCAATGTCCTGCTTCAGGTCCTGGACGATGGTCGGCTGACCGACGGAAAGGGGCGAACGGTGGACTTCCGCAACACCCTGATCGTGATGACCAGCAACATCGGCACCGAATATATCAGCGAATGGGACGATATGGCAACGATTCAACGGAAGGTCAATGAGGCGCTGAGGAGGGGCTTCCGACCAGAGTTCTTGAACCGGATTGACGAGGTCATCGTCTTCCGCCGCCTGACGCCCGAAGACATTGCCCGAATCGTGGACCTGCAGTTAGAGAGCATTCGGAAGCGACTGGCGGACCGCCAAATTCAGTTGACCGTCACGGACAAAGCCCGCCAGCATCTGGCTCAAGTGGGCTACGACCCAACTTTTGGCGCCCGTCCTCTCAGGAGAGCCGTGGAACGGTTGATCGCCAATCCTTTGGCGAAAATGCTGGTCTCGGGTCAGGTCACGGACGGTAGTCACCTATTCGTGGACTTCAACGAAGAAAAAGGAGAAATGCAATTCCTCCCCGCAGCGGAGAGCGTTGCTCCCCGTGCCTAAAGTTTCGCCCAAAAAGTTTGGTTGCCCTGGTCCCCAAAAAGCGTCAGTTGCCGGGTTGGGACGGAGAACCCGATGGCAAGGAGGTCGCCGGCTGGACCTTCTCCATCGCTTCCCGAGCCTTCTCCGGCCAGCGCCGAGCCTTCTCCTGGACAGAAGTGGGCATCGGCAGGGCACTTTGGATCGGACGGGGCCAGAAATACCAGGCACCGGCAACAATGACCAGAGCCACAACGATCGCGACGATCGCCCAAAAGGCTTTCTCAGACATACGCTCCCATCACCTTTTTTGGTTCCTTACTGAAACGCCGGGACCCAGGACGGTCGGCAATCGGCACCGAACTGGATCGGACCGCCCACTCGTGAATCCCGCACATTCTGCCAGCGATACCACTTCACGTGGAAGTCAGCGAAGATGATTTCGCTCCCCTCCAGATGCCGGGTGACCGTGCTCATCGTCCGCCCGGAACGGAGCACCGCTTGCTCCACGGTTGAACCGGTGTGGTTCCAGTAGCACGCCAGCCCCAGCCAGCAAGGGGGTTGATTGGCCAGAGCGATCCGAATCTGAATGCCATCCCTGGTCACATTGGGCGTGCAGAGCAGACCCATTGCGCAGTCGCCTAAAACGAACATCTTGGCGGGCTCTCGGATGGTCGCCAGCCTCCCCCAGCCGGAAGCCTGGAAGCCAAACTGACCAGCCCAGTCTACATCGTTATTGAGCATCTCGCTGTAACCATAGGTGTTGGGGAACCCGTCGCAATACCACTCGGGAACGCAGGTCGGCTGGGCGCAGCCGTAGTAGCGGGGAGCACTGGGGCAGACAAAGACCTGCTTGTTACGAAGGTAGGGCTGCAGGACGACATAGTAAGGGGGATGCATTCGGGAAACTTGTTGGGACGGGAAGCCAGGAATCCGACCGCAAGGGGTCGGCTGAGCGTAAAACCGTTCGTCATAGTCCTGGGTATACTGTCCGAAAGCCAAGGCAATGTTGCGGACATTGCTGGTGCATTGCGCCTGGCGGGCTTTCTCCCGTGCCTGGCTGAACACGGGAAACAAGATGGCCGCCAGAATCGCAATGATGGCAATGACGACCAGCAGTTCAATGAGCGTGAAACCCTTGCGGTTCATCAGAGGCACCTCCCGATGCGAACGCGCCTTTCGTGCAGCCCCATTATCGGGACTCACCAAATTATACATTCTAGCAGCAATCACAAAATAGGTCTAGTCCTGGACACAAGAAAGGGACTACAAGGAAAACCTACAACCCGGTTGTTCGGATGGCGAGGAGACCGACTGTTGCCCAGGGTCTGACGGCATTGTTGTCGGCGGGGAGGTTCCTCATAATCAAGAGGGGGGACGAAGGTGAGTAAGGAAGCCGTTCTGGCAATGCTGGAGGAGACGGCGGACCTGTCCGACATCGCTGGCGAAAATCCCTTTAAGGTGCGTGCTTACCGAAGAGCCATTGATGCCCTAAATGCCGTTAAGGATTCCATTGAGGAATTGGTGTCTTCGGGAAGACTTCGGGAAATTGAAGGGGTCGGTGAAAGCATCGCCAAGGACATTCAAGAGTTTTTGGAAAGAGGGACGACCCAGCGGCTGGAAAAACTCCGGAAAAGATACCCGTCGCAACTGAGACGGCTGTTGGAGATCCAAGGGGTGGGACCTAAGACCGTCGCCCTCGTTTACGACCGGTTGAACGTGCAGACGGTGGAGGAACTGGAAGCAGCAGCAAAGGAAGGGAAACTGAACGGGCTTCCGGGGATGGGTGCCCAGAAGATCCGCAACATTCTGGAAGGCATCCAGTTATGGCGGCAGCATCAGGCAAGGGTTCCCCTTCATATCGCCCTGGAACTGGCAGAGTCGGTGGTGGAGAGCCTGAAAGGTGTCCCAGGAGTGATGGACATTCTCCCAGCAGGCAGCCTAAGACGCTGGAAAGAGACCATTGGTGACATAGATATTCTGGTGTCCACCAAAGACAGTGCGCCGGTGATGGACCGGTTTGTTACTCTGCCGTTGGTCCAAAAAGTCCTCGCTCACGGGTCCACTAAGTCCAGTGTCCTGATGGCGAACAACATTCAAGTGGACTTGAGGGCAGTGGACCCTGAAAGTTTCGGCGCTGCCGCTCAATACTTTACCGGCTCCAAAGCGCACAACATCTCTCTTCGGTCGCGTGCCCTGAAAAAAGGGCTAACCATCAACGAATATGGGGTCTTTCGGGTGGACACGGAGGAAAAGGTAGCGGGACGGACCGAAGAGGAGGTCTATGCTGCCGTCGGGCTCCCTTGGATTCCCCCGGAACTGAGGGAGGACCGGGGCGAATTGGAGAGGGCAGAGGAGGGGCGCTTGCCCGTCCTGATCACCCTTGCTGATATCAAGGGTGAACCCCACTGTCACACCAAATGGAGCGATGGGGCTCAATCGGTAGAAGAGATGGCTCGGGCAGCGAGGGTAAGGGGCTACGAATATCTGGCGATCACTGATCATTCGCCCCCGATGGGATGGGGCGTCAAGCCCGAACGCTACAAGGAATTGATCAAGGAAATCAGAAGGGTGTCCGATCAATTAGGTTTTCCCATTTTAGCAGGCATTGAAGTGGACATCGCCCCTGACGGTTCTCTTTATATGGACGAAGATATCCTGCGTCAACTGGACATCGTCATTGCATCCGTTCATTCGGCTTTCAAAATGACAAAGGAGCAGATGACCGAGCGAATCGTTCGGGCTCTGGAAAACCCCCTGGTGGATGTGTTGGGGCATCCGACCGGTCGCCTGATCAACCAGCGTCCTCCTTACGAGGTAGACATACAAGCCATCGTCAAGAAAGCCAAGGAGACGGGGGTCATCTTAGAGATCAACGGCAGTCCCGAGCGGTTGGACTTGAGCGATGAGAATGCCCGATACGCCCGAGAGGAAGGGGTTCCCCTCATTATCGGAACGGACGCCCATCACGAGCACCATTTGGACTTTATGAAATTTGGTGTTGCCGTCGCCAGAAGAGCCTGGTGTGAAAAAAAGGACATCATTAACACTTTGTCGGTAAAGGAGTTGACCGAACGGTTAACGGCACGGGAGAAAAAGGTGAAAAAGGTGAGAAAGGTCGTGGCACCGGCAGGTCTTTTCCCTGCTGCCCCAACAGGAAGGAAAAAGGGGACGGCACCACCAACCCAATCGGCATCGGCAGGAAAAGCCAAGACTTCTGCTGACGCAGGATCGGTCAAATCGCAGGGCAAGAAAAAGTGAGCAAGAAATCTGTCGGGGTAACTGGTTTCCCATTTCCGAATAACGGTCCCAATGAGCCTGGCGGCGATGGGGTTTATCGATTTGCTGGTTCATCCAGCCACAAAGGCTGAGACCAAGCGCAGGAGCCGTGGGGACCATAGGCTTCTACCCGCACATAACCCTCGTTACCTTGTAGGGAGTAACGGGCTTTGGAATCGTTGACCCAATAGAGCCATCGCCCGTGGCGACCGACGAAAGCGATTCGGTCGGCATTTTTTGTGACGACGACCACGGTCCTATCTATCAACCGAATGTCATCAAAGAAAACCCCCGATGAGGCATAACAGTGACCGCTGGCGAGACTTTTCAGGATCGCCTCTCGGGATCGCTCTCGGACCCATACCATCGTCCACCCATTCGCCACGTCCAGTTCGTTATGGGTGTCATCGGTCCCGTAAGCAAAAACTTTTCTTCCCTGAGAAAGGAGCCGGTCCCACCGGTCGCTGGCGAGAGGACTGCCACTGTCCCTAAGGATGTTGCCGTTGAACACCTCAATGCCCGCATAGCCCTGAAGGCGCTCCAGTTCTTCCTGATGCCAGTGGCAGAATTGGGTACTCCAGTTCGGATGGGCTAAGACACACACACCGCCCTCCCCATTCACCCGATCAATCACTTTTTGGCGATCTCTATGGGGTTCAACGGGTTGTTCAATGCCAATCGCGACGATGTGCCCCCCTCCTGCAGAGACCTCGCATCCGCTGATCAGGATCAGAGAGCCGGAAACTGAACAAAGGGACGTCACTTTATCGTGGTCCGTAACAACCAGAAAATCATAACCCTTCTCCTCATATCGCCGACAGAGTTCTTCAAGGCTGAACTTACCGTCGCTGTTGGTCGTGTGGGAATGGAGGTTGCCCCGAAGCCAGAAACCCTCATCACTCTTGTCGGTGATAATCATACCAACACCCCTTTGTCTCTCAATGGGAGACCATTGGTTGATCTTACGGATCTTCTTTGATGCCGCTTATTAGGCAAATTGAATTCCGTCGCAAGTGGTAATGATGCCCCGATAGAGGAAGTGAATCTGCCGAAGAGCGGATTCCATATCAAAGTCGTTTAGGGCGGACACACCGTCTTTGGGCACGATGATGTGAAACCATCGGAGAGCGGCGCTTCCTGCCGTGTGGAGAACACAGATGTTGGCGACCGTGCCGGTGACGATCAGGTTTTGAACCCCTTTGACCCGCAGGTCGTGTTCCATATTGGTCCCATAAAAACCGTCGTAGCGGCGCTTGGGAAAGATGAAATCGCCGGGCTCTGGCTTCAATTCTTCTACGATTTCCCATCCCCAGGTCCCCACCAAGCAGTGTTCTCCCCAAATGGGAAACTCAGGGTCACCCGGCAAGTGGGAATCCTGAGTGTAAGCGACGGTCACTTGATGCTCCCTCGCTCTTTTTAAAAGTCGGGCGATGGCGGGGACCGTCGCCGCCGCTGCGGGCACCACCAGGCGACCCCCTTCTTTCACAAAATCGTTCTGCATATCCACGATGACCAGGGCGGTCGTTTTTGGGTCCAGGGTAACTTGATCCGTCTCCTGATATTCGGGAACGGTCACCGTTTTGGGCGCCATTATGGACACCTCCCAAACAAAACTTCGGTCTCTATTTTATCAATCATGGCAGTCACCGCCGACCTGTAGACGGCTCCCTTAACACCCTTCTAACAATGGGCGAGCATGCTGGTCCTGATGGCGCCTAAAAAAACTTGGGGGCTAACGACTGGCGGACTCTTTGGGCAGTTTCCGAGCGGACCAGTCAATCCACGAGCCGTCGTAGACGAGCACCCTGTCAATGCCCAGGATGTATCGCAGGGTGAACCACAACTGGCTGGCTTCTCGCCCACTGGTGCAATAGGTGATGATGGGTTTTTTCAGGTCAATCCCCAACTTTTGAAACCGCTGGATCAGTTCCTCCTTGCTCTTCCAGGTTACGATCTTGTCTCCCTGAAGGTTCTCCCTCAAGAAAGCATTTCGGGCGGTTGGGATGTGACCGGAGGCGAAGGCTTTGGGCGATCGGGCGTCCAGAGTCTGTGCTTCCCTGCGCCGCACACTCTGCAAAAGGGTTAGCCAGTCCACACGCAACTTCTGGGATATCCTCGGAACGAACCTGGTGGGCATCAACTTCGGAAAATCCGTCGTTACCGGTCTACCTTCAGCCCGCCATTTTTCCAAGCCGCCGTCAAGAACGCCAATTGATCGGTGACCGAGAAGGTTAAGGACAAAGGCGACATAAGTGGCGTGGGCGAACGCATCGTCGGCGCCCGAATAAATGACAACCGTATGGTGGTTCCCCACACCGATGGCTCCAAAAATCTCTGCCAAGCGATCAGCGGGTAGCAGTTGAGCGGGCACGCCCCCCAACGAAACCCGCAGCGTTTCGGTGTTTAAGTAGACGGACTTGGGGATGTGCCCGTCCAAGTAGTCTCGCAGGGTCGGGCGGGCATCAATGATCCGCAGGTTGGGGTGGTCTAAATGATGCGCCAGCCAGTCCGTCGTCACGAGAGTGGGTTGGGTCAGCAGGGGTTGGCTGATGAGATGAGAACTCACCAAGAGGGTCATTGCGACCGTTGTAGCCAGACCTCGGACCATTAACGATCACCTTTGCTAAGGACTTCAAGTTATCCAGCAAGCCAATTATGAGAAACGAACTAAAAGGCAACCGTTTTTCAAAAGATTGGTATGAGATGGGACCGTTAAAGGGTTCTCATTCGTAGGGAATCGGTAAGGGTCTGCCTCCTTGGCGAGACGATTTTTCTGCCATCTCCATAATGGCGATGACCCGCCGGGCTTTCTCGGGTGCTATGGCAAGAGGGGCACCGGTGCGGAAGTGATCCGCCAAGTTTTCGTAGAAGCGATGCCACTGACCTTGCTGGTAGGGGATTTCCGTTTGGGCTTTAAGTCCTTTGACAAAGAAAGACACCTGAAAACGACCGCCGGCGTCCACGATCGCCCCCTCGGTCCCCAAGATGCGCCAGCGGGGTTTTCCGATGGCTGCCAGGGTGGACATTTGGACATTGGCGATCGTGCCATCTTCAAAGCGAATGATCGCCTCAACGTGGTCTTCGTTGGTTACGTGATCCCACTTTAACTTGTGGAAGTGACCGGCAACACTCACGATGCGGCTGGGGACCAGCGAGAGAAGCCACCACAGATAGTGGGCGCCCCAATCGTAGAACAAGCCGCCCGAAACCTTCTTGTCCGACCGCCACCAGGGACCGGGGCGATGATAATCGCCGCCCCACATCTCAACGTGAAAGATCCGCCCGATTAGACCCGAATCAACGATTTCCTTAAGGGCAAGAAAATCGCCGTCCCAGTTCCGATTGTGGTAAACGGTCAGGGTTAGCCCCCTCTTTTTCGCCTCCTCAATCATTTCCGTTGCCTCTTTGACGGTTAGGCACATCGGCTTTTCCACGACGACGCTCTTGCCTGCCTTGAGACATTGAAGGGCAATGGAGGCATGGGTGTTGTGGGGGGTGACGATGATCGCCAGATCAAAGTCTCCCCTTTCCAAAAGTTGCCTTACCGACGAAAAGGTCGGCACCTCAGGAAAATCCTGCTTTGCGACCTCCAGCCTTTGTGGGTCCACATCGCAGATGCCGGCTAACTGCAGTCCGTTCGTTTTGATGACCTCCTGGCAGTGATACTTGCCCATACTGAAGGCACCACCATAGCCGATGACCGCACAGCGAACCGCGCCTTTTGTCCCTGCCATTCTCAGACCCTCCTTTTGCCTTTGTGCCTCTTTTCTTTTGTTCCGCTTTTCTTGCCTTCGCCCAGAATTTCAAACTTTATCAGGACGGAAGAGATTGATGAAAGGTTCTACCCTTTTAGTTGCTTTCTGTTAATGAGCCGTGCCACCGCAAAACCGGACAATGGTGAAAAAAATCGTGCTGGTCCCACAACCGTTAACACCGGAAGAGTTCCGACCCTTTGGTCGGGTTCTGGTCAACAAGGGCTCTTATGTGCCCCGACTCACCGTTGGTCAGGTGATGGTGAGCCGAATGAGAGGCTATCAGCGAAAAGAGTTGGACTGGTTCAGTGCCCACGATGATGGCGAACAGGTGATTGTTCCTTTAGATAAAGTCCCGACCATCTTTGTCGTCGGGCATCCGTCTCGGGAACCAAACCCTGCGGCTTTGAAAGCCTTTTTGTCCCAAGGGCAAGAGACCATTGTCCTGTCCCCGTCCGTCTGGCACACGATACCGGTTCCCGTTACTGTCTTTAGTGCCCTCTACGAAAATCACCACGGCAGTGAATGGACCGAACATACCCGATCGGTCAACCTACCAAAGGAGAAAGGGGTCACCGTCGTCCTTCATTGGGAAGAGTGGATGAAGCCAGTGATGGATGGCACCTGATGTGGATGCAAACTGAGCCCCTTGACCAGCACCTTTCAAACGATGTGGTGTCCCTTTTCCGGCTGATTGGGCAGATGGCTAACGATCAGGGATACCGGGTCTATTTGGTCGGGGGTTTTGTGAGGGACCTTTTTTTGCAACGACCCTCTCAAGAGGCCGACATCGTCGTGGAGGGTGATGGACCGTCTCTGGCAGCCCTATTCGGGCGAATGACCGGCTGGAAGATAACGGTCCACAAGCGCTTCCTGACGGCAACGGCGGTGGCACCGGACGAGGGTTCTTCCCTTCGGCGTTTAGATTTCGTAACCGCCCGCCAGGAGGTCTATCCCCGAGCCGGTTCTCTCCCGGTCGTGAGACCGGCACGCCTAACCGATGACTTGCTCCGGAGGGACTTTAGCATCAATGCCCTCGCTCTTTCCCTCAATCAAGATGACTTTGGATGCCTCTTGGATCCCGTGGGCGGTTGGCAGGACCTTCGCCGTCGTCTGATTCGGGTCCTTCACGACAAGAGTTTTCGGGATGACCCAACCCGAATGCTTCGGGCAGTCCGTTATGAGCAGCGGTTTGGGTTCCGAATGGACCGGAAAACCGTTCGGTTGATGAAGGAAGCCATCCGGCAACACTTTCTGGCGACTGTTTCCCGCGATCGGATCAAGGCAGAACTGCTCAAAGTTTTTCAAGAGGACCGTCCTGGAAAGATCCTTCTGAGAATGAAGGATCTGGGTCTCTTGAAGGAAGTCGCTCCCGAACTGAGGGTCACCGCCAGGACAATAGCGACCGTTAATCTTTTCCTAAAAAGGTTCCAAGACTACCAAAAGAAAGGTGCTGGCGACCTGAAAGACCGAACGAGTCCTCTTATGGCGCTTCTTTTACCCGATGAGGGAGCGGCGGTTTCGTTTGCCCAGCGGTTTCAGTTCTCGGAGAGATGGTTGAGGAATGTTCGGGGACTGATCCAAGTGGCTCGGGAGGCGGTTTTGAACCAGCCCAGTGACTTCGTCTTCGCCCTCCGTTCCCTACCCCCGGAAATGGCGCTAGCCGTGTCTGTTTTACGAAGAGATGTTTCGCCCCGCCAATGGAGGCGTTACTTTTTTGACTGGCGGTTGGTCCGACCAGATGTCACTGGGGAAGAGTTGACCCGATGGGGGCTGAAGGGGAAGGAGATTCAGGAAGCCTTGACCGTTGCCTTAAGGCTCAAGTTGGACTTTAAGGCGGATCCTTCTCTGCAGCGGGCGTTTGCTTTGCTGGGTCGGCAACCCAATCGGGGAGCGACCCCCTCTGAGGGAGGTAACGATGGCAGAGACAATTCTTGAGTCGCCCATCTTTCGGGTTTTGATCTGGCTGATTCCGTTCGTGCTGGCGTTCACCATCCACGAAGCCGCTCACGCTTGGGCTGCCTGGAAACTGGGTGATCCGACTCCGGTGTATCAGGGGCGATTGACCCTCAACCCGATCGCTCACATTGATCCTCTCGGGGCATTGATGTTCCTCTTGTCCGCCTGGGCGGGCATCGGGTTTGGCTGGGCAAAACCCGTCATCGTCAATCCGATGAACTTTCGTCACTACAGTCGCGATATGGCTCTCGTTGCCGCAGCGGGACCTGCTTCCAATGTTGTTCAAGCGCTGGGCTGGGCCATTCTCCTTTCCGTATTCGCCTCTTTTGCCCGGCTCTTACCGTTTTTGAGTCAACCGTTGGGCATCCTGGGCTACTTAGCTGCCGGAGGGATCTTTATTAACCTCGGTCTGGCTGCGTTCAACTTGATTCCCATTCCACCCCTTGACGGGAGCCGGATATTGAGAATGTTTCTACCGACGGAGTGGCGCTGGCGGATGGACACCTTAGAACGGTCTGGTCTGGGCTTTCTCCTTCTTTTCGTTCTCCTTGCTGCGGGGGTTTTGAGGGTCATTTGGGGTCCGGTAGATGCCATCGGTGATGCCCTCATTCGGTTGGCGACAGGAATCTGAGGTGATGCTTTATGCCTCAACGAAAAGGCAGGATCCTCTCCGGCTTGCGACCGACGGGGAAAATCCACTTAGGAAACTTAGAGGGTGCCCTTCGGCAATGGGTGTCCCTTCAGGATGAATATGAATGCTTTTACGAGGTCGCCGATTGGCACGCCTTGACTACTGCTTGGGAAGACCCATCGGCGTTGGAGCAGGATATTCGAGATGCCGTGACCGACTGGCTTTCGGTTGGTTTGGATCCCGATAAGTCGGTCATCTTCGTTCAGTCGTCAGTGCCCGAGCATTCGGAATTGCACCTTCTCCTCTCAATGATCGTTCCCGTCTCTTGGCTGGAGTTGAATCCGACCTACAAAGATTGGCTGCAGGAAGGGAAGGCACCTCATTACGGACTACTGGGCTATCCGGTCCTTCAGGCGGCGGACATCCTGATTTACCGAGCCGACACGGTCCCCGTTGGCAAAGATCAGTTGCCCCATTTGGAGATGACCCGAGAGATCGCCCGACGCTTCAACCGCCTTTACGGCAACGTGTTTCCCGAACCCCAAGCGTTGCTGAGCGAGTTCCCGTATGTTCCGGGAATGGACGGGCGGAAGATGAGCAAGAGTTACCACAATCACATCCAACTGGCGGACCCACCGCAAACCGTTCAGCAAAAGGTGAGCCAGTTCTTCACCGATCCCCACAAACTCCGCCGAACCGATCCGGGGCGACCCGAGATCTGTCCTGTCTTCGCCCTTCATAAAATTTACAA
This sequence comes from Candidatus Caldisaccharidevorator malaysiensis, assembly GCA_025057575.1. Lineage (GTDB taxonomy): Bacteria > Armatimonadota > Fervidibacteria > Fervidibacterales > Fervidibacteraceae > Caldisaccharidevorator > Caldisaccharidevorator malaysiensis. The sequence continues at coordinate 40,843 of JANXBO010000009.1, read as the reverse complement.
TGGGACTGAGGCTCAAGGGATTGGCGAGGATTGTCGGATCGGCAAACTGGGTTGCGTCGCCTGCAAAGAAAGGCTGGCAGGAAAATTGAACGAAGCGTTGGAACCGATCCGCGAACGGCGCGCAAGGTGGGAGCAGCGTCCGTCAGAGGTGGATGAGATTCTTGCCGTTGGCGCTGCTAAAGCCCGCCAGGAAGCTGTCAAGACAATGGAACAGGTCCGCGCCGCTATGAAACTCTGGTCTCCTGCCTTGGAGAGGACGCCTGAAGCGTAACTGTGGAAAGACGCTGATGGGAAACAAAAAATTGATGACCCAAGAAGACCATCCTGTTAGCGCTCTCGTTTTTCCCCAACAGCCGCCCCCTATACCGGCGCCCTTTACTTTTCACCGTTTCTTCGTTGATCTGCCCGAATACCAGGGTCCCTGCGACCTGCTACTTTGGCTGATGAGGAGAGAATTTATAGAGCCCTCCCAAGTTTCTGCCCGTCAAATTGCTGAGTCCTTTCGTCCGAAAGGCAGTCGCCGCACCGAGCAAGCGGAGGATCTCTTTGCCATCGCCTGTCTGGCTCACCTTAAGTCCTGCCTGTTACTGGCGGAAGAGTCGGACGAAGAAGCAGAGCCGGAGACAGGGGAAGAAGAATCAGAAGCGGTCGCCCGACAGGCGCTGCGGCGCAGGGGTTTTCAAAACCTGGCTTTTCGTCAAGCGGCGGGTTTTTTGCAGGAGAGGTTGCGGGTGTGGGCAGATGCGCTCGCCCGACCCGCTGATGCGGAGGACGGCACGGGGGAGAAAGAATTGGTCCTGCCCCAAGAACCCGCCGCCCTTCTCGTGCACGCCCTCAAGGGGCTGTTGGCGAAAATAACGGAGCCCCAAGTTTCCGTTCCCAGAAGGCGGTGGACCGTTCCGTTCCGCATCCGGACGCTGACCCAGATCCTTCGTTTTTCTGCCGACGAACCCTATACCTTTGACCGCCTCTGTGCCGATTGTCAGAGCCGACAGGAAATCATCATCACTTTTCTGGCTTTACTGGAACTTATTAGGAGGGGTAGAGTTTTCGCCTGGCAGGAAAGTCCCTTTGATCCCATTTATCTAATTTGGAGGAATCAATGACGAATGGACGGAGAGGGTGTGGAGTCGCTTAGCGGACGAGCAACAGAGATAACAGAAGAGGTGTCCCAAGGCTCTTATGAGGAATTGAAAAGAGGGCTGGAATGTGTTCTGTTCGTTGCGCCCCGACCGCTCACCGTCAAGGAATTGAGCGACATTTTGCAGGTCAGCGAAAAAAAAGCCGAGGGCTTGGTCATCCGTTTGGCTCAGGAGTATCGGGAGCGGAGTGGACTGCTGATCGTGGAGGTGGCTGGCGGCTGGCGAATGGTAACGGCACCGGAATACGCCCCCTATGTGAGGCGAGTCTTTCCGGCACCCAAAGCGCGCCTGTCCCGCAGCGCCTTGGAAGTCCTGGCGATCATCACCTATCATCAGCCCATCAGCAGACCGGAGATAGAAGCCTTAAGAGGCGTGGATAGTGAGGGAGCCATCCAATCGCTGTTGGAATACGGGCTCATTCGCGTGGTCGGGCATCGGTCGGGTGCGGGTCGGGCGCGCCTTTTCGGGACGACGACCAAGTTTTTGGAAGTTTTCGGGCTGCGCTCCATCAACGACTTACCTCCCTTGTCGGAGTGGCAGGAACGAGCGGCTGACATCCTTTCCCAGAGGCTAAAAGAAGAGGGCGGGGACGCTCAACAGGAGACGGTGAGCCCATCCGGTCCTTTTGACGGGCAGAAAAATTAGAAGAGGACTTTTTGGTTACTTTTTTGAGCGGGATGGAAGGGGTCAGCGACAAAAAGCATCGGGTTCTCCTTCTGATCCTAACGATTAGCGCTGTCAGCGTCTCTTGCTGCCAGGAGCCGGTCATCCAAGCCCACTCGGCACTCCTTGCGGATGGCGAGTCGGGTCGGGTCCTTTGGGAGAAAAATCCAACGGATGTCTGCTACCCAGCCAGTCTCACCAAGTTAATGACCGCTTTGTTGGCGATTGAACACAGACATCCCAATGAGTTGGTGACCGTCCCCTCAGACTTTCGCTCTCCTGGGGGCGCTTCCTTAGGTCTAAAGCCTAAAGAGCGACTGCGGCTGTATGACTTAGTGGCGGCGCTGCTCCTTCAGTCGGCTAACGACGCTGCTGTCGTGATCGCCCAGCACGTTGGCGGGTCGGTGCCCGGATTTGTTCGGATGATGAATCAGCGAGCATGGACCCTGGGAATGATCCGAACCCGTTTCACCAATCCCCACGGTCTTCACGATCCCCGTCACTTCACCACTGCTCGCGATCTGCTGCGCCTTGCCCGGCATGCGTTTTTCTACCAAGAACTCCGGGAACTGATCGCTACCAAGGAGCGGCACATCGCAGCGACCAACCTTAGTCCGCCCCGCATCCTGAAGAACCACAACAAACTTCTCTGGCGCTACCCCTATAGCGATGGCGTCAAGACGGGTTTCACCAACGCTTCGGGACCTTGCCTGATTGCCTCAGCGACCCGAGACGGCTGGCGCCTGATTGCCGTTATCCTCAACAGCAAGGACCATTATGGCGATGCGCAACGACTGCTGGACTTTGGTTACCGCAATTTTATACGAATCCGCTTGGCAGAAGCGGGGACACCTCTTTTGCGCATTCCCATCCCTGAAGGCGATGGTGATGGGCATTTAGTGGCGATCGCCTCGGAAGGGGTGGAAACTGTCGTTTCCCGAAAAGACGCCAACCGCATTCGTTGGCTCGTTTACCCGTTCCGCCTCCGACCCCCTATTTACCAGGGGCAAACCGTTGGCATCGCCAGCCTTTCTGTCCCTGGTCTGCCCGAGCAGAGAATTGGTCTTTTAGCCTCCCGAACGGTCCATTTTTCCCTTCGGGCTCAAATCATTCGCTTTTTCTTCGTTTCCATTGCCGCTCTGATCGTGATGGCTATCGTTCAGTGGATTGCCCGACGGATAATACCGAGTTGGCGGCAATAAAAAATCAGGGTGAAAAGAGGTGAGACAATGCGGGTCGCTTTGATGGCGGATACCCACGATCGGCTGGACACATTGGAGAAAGCCGTTGCGCTCATTAATGACTGGAAAGCAGACTACACCCTCCACGCCGGTGACTTCGTTGCCCCCTTCGTCGGCAAGGTCCTTGAGAAACTCCAATGCCCTCTCATCGGTGTTTTCGGTAATAACGACGGAGAAAAGTTGGGTCTGAAGGCCCGCCTGGAATCCTTCGGTGCCCGTGTGACGGTCCAGCCGGCGATCGTTACTATCGGCGAAAAGAAAGTGGTCATCGTTCACGAAGGCGAATGGGTGGAAGCGCTCTCTCAAAGTGGTCTTTATCAACTGGTCCTCTACGGTCACACCCACCAGACGGACCTCCGGCGCCTTCCCAATGGCTGCATCGTTGTCAACCCGGGGGAGGTGTGTGGCTGGCTAACAGGTCGGTGCTCTATCGCTCTTTGGGATGTGGAGACGATGGAAGTCAAGTTCACCGAACTGTAACTTGCTGAACGGCAATTCCAAAAAAAGTATGCTTTCCTGTGAGTCAAAACTTCTTGAAGGAAGATTTGTCCAAAGAGAAAGGGTAGTTCCTTTGTCATCACCGAATGGGTTCGATCAGAATGGATGGTGATGATCAAAGAACGGAATTGGTCGCCGCCCCCCAGTGGCGCCACTGGACGAAAAATTTCTGGCTCGGTGTCCTTAACGGGATCCTCTTCAAAGTTGGCATTACCTTCACTCATCCGTCCACCGTCTTAGCCGTTTTTCTCACCAAGTTGACCGGTTCGGAGATATTCGCTGGGCTGTTGACAGCAGTTGCCGGCATCGGCTGGTTTCTGCCCCCAATGTTTGTCGCCGGCTATGTAGAAGGTCTTCGCAGGAAGTTACCTCTTTACGCCCATATGGCTTTCTGGCGGGCGATCGGATGGCTCCTGATGATGGCGTGCGTCGTCTACTTAGCACCCAGATCGCCGATCGCTGCTGCCATCTGCTTTCTTGCCAGTTACGGTCTTTTTACCGTTAGTGGCGGGATCGGGTCGCTGGCTTTTATGGACATCTTCGCCAGAACCGTTCCCTTTCGCAGGAGAGGCATTTATTGGGGCGCCCGAATGTTCCTCGGCTCCGTCCTTGGCATTGCTGCCGGCGGTCTCATCACCGTCGTTCTAAAAGGCAACCGGTTATTGGCTTTCCCCTACGACTATGCCTTCTTAATGGGTTGTTCGTTTCTCTGCTTTGCTATCGCTTGGCTGACCTTCATCTCCATTGACGAGCCTGAACCCCTCTGGACCCCCAGACCAAGAGGGGTTAGGGAGCAATTGGAGGCGATGAGAGAACTGTGGAGTCAGCGTCCTGATTTTCGTCAACTCATCTTTGTAAGGCTCCTTTTAGACATCGGTCTCATTGCCCTCCCCTTTTATAGCACCTTTGCCATTCAGACCCTGGGTGCTCCGCCCTTTCTCTTGGGGACTTTCGTTATAGCCGAGACGATTGGGGCGCTCATAGCCAATGTCCTGTGGAGTTTTCTCGCCGATGCAAAGAGCAATCTGTTTGTCCTCAAACTCTCCATCAAACTGGCTCTCTTGCCATCGGGATGGGCTCTTTTGGTCGCCGTTGCGGCTCCTTTTTTCGGGTCAGCCGTTGCCGTCCTTTTCTGCGTTACTTACTTCTTTTTAGCCTTTTCGGGAACGGGAATCGCTATCTCTTTCACCAACTATGTCCTTGAATTAGCAGAAGATGCCCACCGACCCACCTACTTGGCACTTAGCAGCGCCAGCGAAAGCGGAATGATGCTGTTGCCGGTGTTGGGTGGTCTCCTTCTCCAGTTCGCCCCCCACACTGTCCTCTTTGCCATAGCCTTCGTTGGTGCCCTCTTTTCTGTATTAACATCGCGTCGGTTGACTCCTGCTTTCGCCACTTTCTGATAGAAGACCGGCTGCCTTTTTTTGCGGGCAACTTGGACTGGTTGCTCAGGCAGCATTTCAGCGAAGGGACCAATGCTTGCTTATTCAGTGCCTCTCGGGTGTCAGACCACCGAAAACACTTCCGAAAACACTTCTTGGTGAAAGACCCTTTCCTCTGGAACCGTTCGTAAACCGACCAAGATGTCAGTAGCGTATCTCCCATCTAAGTCACACGGGGAAAGCCCTACAGACCCACCTGCTCTAATGGCGAAAAAATGACGAACTGTAATGGAGTGGGTCTCTCGGAGCGTTAGCACTTACCATACCGGGCGTTGGTGCAGATAGGATTCCGGCACAATCAAGTTCTCAGGGGGTGACGAGATGGACGGCAGGGTCTTTCGGAGGGTGTGCTACCGCTTGCTTAGAGTCTCTCTCATCCTCGCTTTAACCCTTTTCTTGGCAGGTTGCCCTGGAGACGGCAAAAAACCGGTGCCCGGACCAGGACCCGGACCGGGACCCGGACCAGGACCCACACCAGCCGGGTCGCTTACTGATGCGTCGGGAAATCGCATAACGGAAATTGCTGTGGAAACTCGCCCGACCATTTTGGCGACCATTACCGGCTTGTTGCGGAACCTGCCCGTTGAGTTGATGCTTCTGAGGGATGGACGACCTGTCTATCGCGACGCTGCTGGGAATCCTCAGCCGATCTTAGCCACCGCCGATGCCGACGGCACCGTGGACGCTGCCGCCATTGCTTACGACCTTGGAGTGGATCCGCAAACGGGAGTGCCGACGGCGGCAGAAGGTAACTACATCCTTCGCGTTGTAGGGCAAGGGGTTAATCTGGTCCTTCCCTTGCTGGCGCGTTCCCGCTCCCGCCAGGAAAGCCGCCCGACCATCTGGGTCTTGCGGGACAACGCTGGGCGGTTTGCTATGGGCACGATCCTGGAGGGCGATCCCGTCTTCGCTCACGGCATCAACTTTCCTCCCAACAGGAGGGTTCGCCTTTATGTGGTCCGAGACGAAAGGGGCTGGACCAGCGGCGACCCTCTGGAAGATGTGACCGGCTCTGTTGAGGAAGTCGTTACCAATCCGGGAGGGACTATTTCGGTCCCCGTCCAGGTGTGGGATCGGGCAATCGTTCTTGCTGACCGAACCCGTGACTTTGACTTGGTCGCTGACGTGGCGGATGAGAATGGTAACTTTGACAACCGCTTTACACCCGGTCGCGACGCCGTGGATGCAGACCTCACAACGGGGTTCACGATTCAAGCAGTCACTTATCAGTTCGGTCAGCGGATCCCTTTAGCGTCTGATCAAGCGGGGCGGTATCGGACGGAATTCACAACGGACGAGGCTCTGACCATCTGGGTCAATCCCCCCTGGCGTCCCATAAGACCCTTTGCGATGGTCAAGAAATTCATTTGCCTTCACAAGGAGAACTGGCGGGAAGGGGACGCCCTCATAGACGTCACGGGTCGTCCCGAATGGGATCTGGTTCGCTTCGCCTGCCTCAATCAATACCTTTATGTCGTCTGGGCACCGCCTTTGACTCCGGGCGATTACGATCCGGTCATAGATGTGAACCAAAACAATGTCTACGACCAAGGGGACATCCTCGGTAACAAAATTACTATCCGAGGTCCCCGACCGAAACGGCTTTATCTTTCGGCTCGCTGGCCCATTCTGGACGGAGGGGGTCAGACCCCGGTGACGGCTACCCTCATCAACGAAAACGATCGTCCGATGCGAGAGGTCCGCTTGTCCTTCCGGGTCAGCAATGGGGGCAGTTCGGTTTCGCCTGATTCGGCGACGACCGATGCCAACGGTCAGGCGACCGTAACGGTGACGGCTGGACCGGCAGGTGGGATGACTATCCGAGTGGAGGCAACGGCGGCGACGGATCCACCGATAACGGGGACAACGGAAATAACGGTTCGCGCTTACGGTGGCATCAATGCCATCATTCGCTAACCCAGGGGGTGAGAGGAATGCCCGAGAGAAACGACGCAGTCTCCACAAGTGTTAGGGAGGTGAAAAGAGTGTTGAAACGATGCTGTCTGATTGGGGCGTTGGGCATTCTGGCAGTCCTTGTGGCTGTTGGCTGTGGGGGTGGGACGAGAAAAGCCCGCCCATCGGCGGGATCTGATCTGTTTCCAGACTATACAGGACCGACCGGATCTCTTGTTCTGCATATCATTTGGCCCGTCACAGGTAACCGAGAAATCCCACCGGAGACCCGGCTGATTGATGTAGAGGTCACCGGCGAGGGGATGCCTCAGCCCAGACGCCTTTCCGTGGACCGACCGGCGAATCAGCCACAAAGCACCGCCCGAATTGATAACCTGCCCGTCGGGCAGAAAGGTATCTCAGCGACTGCCCGAGCACAGGCAGGTGGTCCAGCGCTGGCTTTTGGCTTTGCATCTACCGTCGTGGAGCCTAATGCTGTTAAAGACGTGGTCATCACACTGACCCGAGTTGAACAGGGAGGGGCTGCGGCGGCAAGAGCCCTTGTTCAGGAACTCAGAGACTCCGGCATCACCCTTGTGGAGACGGTGGCGACGGAACTGATTGACGAAACCCTCGTCTGGTCTGCTGACCTGATTCCGACCTATGCGCTTGCGATGCAGCGGCTGGACTTCCTAACGATGATTCTGACCGAAGAGCACGAGGCGCAAACGGGCGCGCCTGAAGAGGAATTTGAATCACTGACTTCCCTTCCGGCGGGTCGCTATCGTGCCGAGTTGCGAGAGCCTACAGGACCCTGGTGGTGGATTCGCCTGCGACGAATCGGGGATACGGCGCCTAACACCTGGGTCGTTGAATTTCCGGAAGGGGACGCCCTCCTCAGAGGTATGGTCCTGACCTTCCGGTTGGTTCCCAGGGACAACAACCTGGAGGCAAACGAAGGCTCCTTTGAGGTCGTCTCCGCTATTGAGCCGCAACTTCGTTACCAAGGCTCTGTCTCCGTTCAGCAGGATGCTCAGAAAAGAGTGACGCAGATAACGGTCGCTGGGAGTTTCCGGGATAAATTCCTCCCCATCCCCATCACTGTAACTGGAACCGCCTCAGGAACGCCCGCCGGCGCTCCGGAGCAGAAGCGCTACTCCTCTCTCACTTTCACCGGCAAGATTGAGTCGTCCAAACTCGTCTTGGAAATCAGTCAGGCAACTGCCCAGTTCGCCACTCCTCCCGCTGGCGAGGTAGAGGACTGGAGTAATTTCATCACCCGCGCCCAAATCACGAATCTTCGTTACGAGGAGCGGGGAGTCGCCAAGCCCAAAAAGTTTACCGGTAACCTAACAGCCGAGTTTCAGATTGATCGTCAGACAGCGACGAAAGGACCTTTGGTGAAAAGCGGTTCCTTTACCGGTGGCTACGAGTCTCTGAACCTGGCTTTTTCGGGAGAGATCTCCTTCAACTGGGAGAACCCGCAACGAGAGCCGATCCGCCAGATCCCCAGAGGAACCGCCACCGTCCGGGGACGCTGGGCAGTCCCCAACCGACCCATCTTCAATGTCTCTCTTAGAATGACCTCCGCCAGCCCACCGACCTTCACTGTAGACATTGACATCAGCAGGGGTGACCGATTCTTGAGGGGACCTCTGACGGGAACCTGGGTGCTTCCAGAGCCTGGGCACTTGAAAGTTGATAACTGGACCCTTCGGCTGACCAACGAGGCAGGTCTCATCGTTGAATCGTCCAGATCTCAGTTAGAAACCGCTGTGAAAGGATTCATCAAAGCCCGCGACGGGGTCACCGAACTGGCTCGGGTGGAACACGATCCAGACCTGGGAGTCGTTCTGGTCAAATACAACGACGGGACTATAGAATCCCTGTTCCCGACCGATACCTCTTTCAGCCCACATCCCCTTACGGGCACCGTTCGCGGTCGCGTCGTTGATGCCACCACCAACAACCCCGTTCCGGGCGCCTGGGTATGGAGCGGTCTGGAAGGAGCCATAACTGACCGGCAAGGTTTCTTTGAAGTTAGGGCACTGGCGGGACGTCAGACTCTCAGTATTGACCACCCCAACTACAGGCTGAGGCAAGTAGAGGTCACTGTGCCTGTCCGGGGGACAGTGGATGCGGGAACCATCCCCTTACAGCCCAGATGAAAAACGTTAGCAAATTTATGAGAGGACATCTCGTTTGGTCCCCTGAGGTTGCGGTGACTGCCGGTAGTGCTATGAAGGTTATCTAACGAGGCTGAACCGAAACCCGACCCATCACCTTGCGACAAGACTGCGTCCAAGGGAGGCACGGACTTCCGTGCCTCCCTTTTATGTTTCCGAGGTTCACTGAACAACGGCTAAGAGAGAACTTTACGGATGCAAAGGGATCCGCTCCTTAACGAAGGAAAGAGTCTCTGCGCCTGGCAAAAGACCATTATGCTGTCCTCGGCACTTAATTCCTTTGCTGTGAACAAGGGACATAGTTGGTGGGAATGAGTTTATCAATTCAGGGGACAGCCCGGTATGCCGTAACGGTCGTCACTCTTTGTTTGGTCGTGTGGATCGCTTCGACGGCGGTGTTCTGCCAGTCGCTTCCCATACCATCGCTCAGTGGGGCAACGAACTATCTGTTTTGCCTGGACGCGCTACCCTGCCCTGAAGGAAACAAGATTTCCTTCGGGCGCCGCTATCAGTGGTTCAACAACGTCCTATCGCTTCAAAAAGGGGAAGGTCCCTTAGAACCCTTAGAAGTCACTACCGATTCTCCTTCCTATCAGGGAGAACGGCTGACTTGGTATGAAGCACGGTCTTCCCGCTGGTCTCTGTTTTATGCCGAGGGACGAGCGGAGAGAATCTGGGGAACGAAAGCAACAGCGCAAGCCTGGCTGGACGCTCGGTCAAAGAACCTGAAGCCTTTTTACCGGGTCTCGGTAAGGGAAAGGAAAGGACACTGGAACTGGTTTGGCGTTTCTTACACCGAAGAGTATGTCTCCAAAGGAAGAAGGGGAGCGTTTTGGGCGGGTCTTCGCTATGTCCGCTGTTTGAAGTTTCGCGACGGTCAGGCTGCGGGTTTTTTGGCTAACGGGATTTTGAGAGGTCAGATTGATTTCGTATCGTCCCGGGGCGTCCGACTGAAGGCTCCTGCCGGCAAAGGGCTCACATTGGATGCCGGGGTCCGCCATCCGATTTCTCCCCAATGGACGGGTCTCATTGTCGCCGAGAACCTTTGGAGTCAGATTCGCTGGAGACGAGTGCGCAGGCTCACAGCCGCTGTGGACACGGGTGCCTTCGCCAAAGATCCAGAAGGTTTCATTCGCGATCTCCCGTTCCTTGTGGGCACCGAATCAGTCCTCTCAGAGACGCGACACTTGGAGCGACAAGTTCATCTGGGGGTTGCCTACTATCGCCACAACCTGACGATCGGCGCCATTTTCTCAAAACGATCGGGCGCCAGTCTTTGGAACATCGGTCTCATCGGCAAAAGTCATCGCAATAACCGATGGCTTCTTGCCTTCCAGTTTCCTTATCCCACCCTCTTTGCCGGCTACGAGGCGGGCGGGACAGGGATTCGTCTGGGTCTTTCCCATCCGGACCCTGCGGATGCATTGACTTTTTTTGCTGAGGTCCGGATTAGTATCCGATGACTAACCGGTCTCTCAAGCCAGTTCACCTTTTTGTTCCACTGCGTCCTTCTTCGGGAAAAGCGACTCACCACTTGCCACAATATGGGTTGAGAGAGGGCGGGCGGGACAAGGCGGACGGCATTTGGTGTTGGTCCCACGGGTCGGGCGACCGGAAGCAAGATGCCCTTTTTCAGACAAGTCTACAGATAATGGTGATCATAAGACGACGCAACGGTGAAGGGGGCATTGGCTGAGGAGACAATGGAAGACTACGCCGAGCCGAGAAAAAACATCTGGAGTGTCAGCCAAGTCAACCAGGTCGTTCGGGACCTGATTGAGGGCGACCGGAACCTTCGGGACCTTTGGGTAGAGGGGGAAGTGTCCAACTGGCGGGTGTATCAGTCGGGGCACGCCTATTTCACCTTGAAGGATGAGAAAAGTGAGATTCGCGCCGTCATTTGGAAGGAAAGGTTGTGGCGGCAGACCTACCATCCCAAAAATGGGGACAAGGTCCAGGTGTTGGCGTCGGTAACCGTTTGGACCAAAGCAGGGGAATATCGCTTAGATGTGGTCACGATTCGGCAAGCGGGGCTGGGGGAATGGCTGATCCGGCTGGAAGAACTGAGGCGACGATTGACGGCGGAAGGGATTTTTGACAGACCGAAAAGGGTCCTGCCTCGCTTTCCAGAGAGAGTCGTCATCATTACGTCCCCCGACGGGGCTGCGATCCGTGATATTGTCCGCATTGCCCACAGTCGGAGACCTCAGTTGGAACTGGTCCTAATTCCCGCTCTGGTCCAGGGCGAACTGGCGCCGGGTTCCCTGGTGAGGGCGCTGCGGCTTTTGAAAAACCCTCAAGTCGTTAAGGCTCTTGGTTCCATTGACGCGGTCATCATTGGCAGGGGAGGCGGTTCCATAGAGGAACTATGGGCGTTTAACGATGAGGCGGTCGTGCGGGAGGTGGCTGCTTGTCCCTTTCCCATCATCAGCGCCGTCGGTCACGAGCCGGATTGGACCCTGTGTGACCTGGCTGCCGACATCCGTGCCCCCACACCGTCCCACGCTGCCCATATGATTGCCCCTGATCACAATGAGGCAAAACAGAGGCTCCAAGATTCGTCGTCCCGTCTGCGGCAATCGTGTGTGCGGATAATGGAAAGAAAAAAAACCCTTCTTGCTAACCTCCTCAGCAGACCCTGCTTTTCTCAGCCCTTTTCCTTGTTGGCTTCGCCCCGTCAGTCATTGGATTTTTCTACTTATCGTCTCCAGTCCCGTTGTCAAGCCATCTTAGGGTCGTTGCGCCACCGTTGGTCGGACCTTCACCATCGGCTCAAAGCAAAGGATCCCTTTGCCTCAGTCGCCCAGTTGAGGGACTCGCTCGGCAACTTGCAGTTTCGTCTTCAGACGGTGATGCGCCAACAAATGGTTTTTTGGAACGATCGGGTCAGCGCCGCGACCGAGCAGATTCGGGTCTTCGCCCGTCACATCATTGCGGACCGGCACCATCGGCTGGACATTGCGACCGTCCGCTTGCACGCCCTGAGCCCCTTTGCGGTCTTGGAACGAGGTTATAGCCTGGTCCGGGACAGCCGGTCGGGTCGGCTGGTGACGAGGGCAAAAGATGCTCAGGAGGGGCAGGAAGTTGATGTCCTCCTGTTTGACGGGAAACTGATCAGTCAAGTGAAAAAGGTGGTGACTGAAGATGGCGGAAACTCAGGAGCCCCTAACCTTTGAAAAGGCGTTAAGCCGGCTGGAGCAGATCGTTCAGAAACTGGAAGCCGGTGACCTGCCCCTGGACGAAACTGTCCGACTCTACGAAGAAGGGATGAAACTGTCCGCTTTCTGCAAGAGCAAACTGGAGGAGGCGGAAAAAAAGATCAAGGCGCTGTCCTTTGATGAGGAAACAGGGGAAGTGGAAGTGGAGGACTTGGACCTTCCGGATTTGGAACTGTAAATGGCAGGGTTTTCGCGAATGAGCCGTCACGAACTGGAAAGACAACTGGAAAGGGATCGCCAACGGGTAGAAGGGTATCTGCAGATGAGGCTTTCTCAAGAGGAGTCTGTTCCTCCTCTCCTGTCCGAGGCGATGCAATATGCCGTCCTTTCCGGAGGGAAACGAATTCGCCCCTTTCTCGTTTTAGAATCGTGCCGGGCAGTGGGTGGTCGGGAAACAGAAGCGTTACCGGCGGCAGCGGCCGTGGAATTGATCCACTCTTACAGCCTGGTTCACGACGATCTTCCTGCCATTGACAACGACGAGTTCCGGCGGGGACGACCGACCTGCCACAAAGTCTTTGGTGAAGCCATTGCCATCCTTTGCGGGGACGCCCTTCAAGCCCTTGCCTTTGAGATTCTCAGCACGGACCTGATCCGTCAGGGTGTCTCCACAGAGAGAGCCCTGGACTGCGTTCGGGAACTGGCACGCGCGGCGGGACCAACGGCTCTGGTTGGTGGTCAGGTGTTGGACCTGTTGGGGGAAAAAAGAGAGGGAGGCGAGCGCAATGAGGCGGCGGTGCGCGCCATTCACGAGGGAAAGACAGCAGCCCTGATCAGGGCGTGTTGTCGGATGGGGGGGATCATTGGCGGTGCGGCGCCGTCCCTCTTAGCGCACTTGGGCAACTACGGTTACTGGCTCGGTCTCGCCTTTCAGATCCAAGATGACCTGTTGGATATAACGGGCGACCCTGAAAAGTTGGGCAAGACGGCGAGGAAGGATATGGCTCAGAAAAAGTTAACATATCCGTCCATCCTGGGGCTGGAAGGGGCAAGACAGCGGGCTGAGGAGGCGTGCACTCGTGCTCTTGAGGCTTTGCGACCGTTGGGGGAAAAAGGGGTTCTTCTTGCCGCTTTGGCTCAGTTTGTTATTGAGCGCCAGCAGTAGGTGCCTCAACGGGCGAACCAGCCTAATGCCAAAACGGTCCCGACCCACGCCAGCAAATTAATCGTAAAAGGACCATCGCTAAACATCTTTTCCGGTGCCCCGGCGATGTCGGTCCGATAGGTCAGATAAAGGTAGCGGAAAATCCCGTAAACGACAAAGGGGATGGTAATCATCAACCAGGGCTCCGACTGGTTTCCCAAAAGAATGTGAGGGGCGGTGAAGGTGTAAAGGGAATAAGCCATCAGGGTGAGGGAGGCGGAAATGGCGATGAACAGGTCCAAAAGGCGCCCATCATAAGAGGACAGGACCGGTCGCACCAGCGTCCGTTCGTTGCCCAGCAGCAACAGTTCGTGGCGTCTCTTACAAAAAGCAATGAAGAGGGAAAGGAGAAGGGTGCAGAGGATCAGCCAAGGAGAGATGGCAACCCGAATCGCCCAACAACCGGCGACCACTCGGATGACGAAACCGATCGCAACGGCAAGGGCATCCAGAATAACGGCTTTTTTCAAATAGAGGGTGTAACCAATACCCCAACCCAAGTAAAGGATGGAGAGTCCCGAAAAAAGGGGAGCAAAAAAAATGTCCACGGTAAGAGCGGCGGTGAAACCCAAAAGGGCAGCGATAAGTCCCAGACCGACCGCTGCGGGAATGGTCACCGCCCCTGAGGCGATGGGGCGGTTCTTCTTGATCGGATGGGCACGGTCGGCGTCTTGGTCCAAAAGGTCGTTGAAGGTGTAAACGCTCCCCGACAGAAGACAGAAAGACACGAAAGCAAGAAATAAAGCAAGAAGTTCCCTGACGATCTCCTCAGGCGTTGCTAGGAAGCGACCGGCGAAAATGAAGCCGGCAAAGAGAAGGGCATTTTTTGTCCATTGATAGGGTCTGAGGACTTGGAGATAGAGAATCAGTTGGGGGACGATCCCTGCACGAGGTCTCACACCTGAGGGATCACCCTGGTCACAAAGAGTTGGGTCAAGTCCGGGTCCAATTGCTGCCCCGACAGTCGGAGAAGTTCTTGGACGGCTTGCTGGTGCGAAAGGGCTGGGCGATAGGGGCGGGGTCGGGTTAACGCATCAAAAGTGTCGGCAACCGAGATGATTCGGGCTGACAGAGGAATTTCCTCGCCCTTCAATCCAAACGGATAACCACCGCCACCAAACCGTTCGTGATGGTGAAAAATGCCTCCTCGCAACGGACCGGTCACAGCACCCTGAGGATCCAGAATCTCCAAACTCCACTTAGGATGTTGCTTGACCAGCATCCATTCCTCGTCCGAAAGAGGGGCGGGCTTTTTCAAGATTTGTTCTGGAATCCGCACCATTCCAAAGTCCCTGGCGATAGACGCCAAAACGATTTCCTCTACCTCTTCGGAAGGCAGGTCCGCCAAGTCGGCAAGGGCTCTTGTTAGCTGACCGGACCGTTCCGCAGTGCCTTTGCGGTGCGGGTCTCCCTCCTCGGTGTAGCGGGCGAAAGAGGAGAAAGCGATCCACCGTAGGCAAGCGGCTTTCAATAACGCCCGCAGGGTTGTGAGTGCCTCACTGGCTCTCCGAGTCAACAACTCAAACGGTTCCCAGTCCGATGGGGTGAGGGGTTGCGGGTTGGTCAGACGAGTGATGTTCAAAAGACCGATGACCCTCCCTGCGCTTATCAGAGGCAGGCACAAGGCACTCCCCGCACCACCGTAGCGCAACGGCCAGTCTTTCAGGTCTTCAAGAGTCTGGGGAGCAATCAGCAACCCAGAACCTTTTTCAAAAATCCGCCCCGCCACTCCCTCGGTGACAGGGACGACTTTTTGCACCAGGTCCTCAGGCAGACCGTCGGCAGCAGCAATGATGAACCGGCTGGGATCATCAGGATCCACCAACATAAGGGAAGCAATGTCCGCCTTTCCTTCCTCTCTTGCTAAAGAAATAATCCCCTTCATCAAAGCCGTCAGGTCCCTTGATGCCGTCACCTCCAAAATGCGCTGGTAAAAGCGAGCGATCCGTTCCGATCGGTCTTTGGCTTTTTTCATTAGTAAGAACTCAGCAGACCTCTTGGTCTTGCTAACCAATTCCGTGACGGTAAAAGGCTTGGCGAGAAAGTCCCAGAATCCGGATGATTCTGCCTGCCGGGCTCCTTCTGTGGCACTATGACCCGTGATCAACAGTCCCAAAAGGTCCGGATAGCGGTTCTTGAGTTTTTGAAAGAGGGCGACACCGCTACCGTCTTCCAAGACCCAATCCAGAATCGCCAGGTCCGGTCCTTCCCGTTCCGTTTTGGAAAGGGCTTCGGCAATAGATCGGGCGGTCACTACCTGAAAACCCATCCGCTCTAACGGAATGCGGATGATGTTGAGGATCGTCTCCTCGTCTTCAGCCACTAAAACTCTAAGGCGGTCCCGCATTGACGACTCCCTATCCTACAAGGACGAGGGAGGGTTAAGGTCCTTGTGCCGATGAAACTTTTCCGTCTCCTTAATGAGTTCTGCTGTCGTTGAGGACGACAGATGCCGTCCAAAATCCCGTAACCGTAAAGCCAGCCCTTCAATGTCCTCCAGGGCTTTCCTCACTGGCTGAGGGAGATGGGGATCGGACAGCGCCAGTTGTGCTGTCCCCAAGATGCCGCCGACGGGATTATTAATGGAATGAGCCACATATTGGACAAATCCGGTCCACAAATCCCGGACCGTCTTGACCGCCACTGTCTCATCGGTGGACTCACCGGGTAAAGCGATCTCAATGCGGTTTTTCCCCTTCGCTTTGGCTCTGAGAGCGGCTGCGTCAGCCAGGCTGATCAGTGATTGAGAGTCGGGGAACTGGTGATCCTGCGCCGTCGTGACTCCAATGCTCAAACCCACTTCCAGCCGAACACCCAAAAAGGTCGACAGGTCCATATCGGCAATGGCGGACCGCATTCGCTCCGCCACCACCAGGGCACCAGAGAGAGGGGTTGCGGGCAGCGCCACAGCAAACTCATCGCCCCCGTAACGACCCACCAGATCGTATTTTCGGACTAACTCGTTCAAGCGCTCGGCAACCTTTTTGAGGACTTCATCGCCAGCGGGGTGACCCAGAAGGTCATTGATTGCCTTAAACCCATCCAAGTCCCCCAAAAGGACGCTGACGGGATAATTGTATCGGTGGGCTCTGCTTAACTCTTGATCCAGTTTGGTTAAGAAAGCGTGGCGCGTCAAAAGGCGAGTCAGTTGATCCCGCCAGACATATCCGTCCAACCAAGCAGCGTTGCGGCTCCACAAAACCAGCCGTTTCGCAACCCGAGCCGCTGCTGTCACAGCGGTCTCGGTGATCTGCCGACGATGGCTCTTCGGCTTCACCCCCAATTCTCCGGTCCAAAGCTGGTCCCTAATGGTCTGCACGATCCAGTCAAGAGGCCGCCCCCAATCGGCTCGCCGCTCGCTCTGTTCTCGGATCCACTGTTCGCCTTCGCCCGAGGCGACCGCCCACTGGGTCTCCCCGGTCGGTCCTCTTAAGATCACAAATCCGTCTCGGGACTCTCCGAGAGAAAGTAAAAGTTCCAAAAGAAAACTCAGACCATCTTCCAGCCACTGACCGGCTCGGGCTCGGAGAGACGCCACCAGCCACGATCGGAGATAAGAGTCCGTGTCCAGAATCGGAAGGAGGGGCGTCAGAACCTGATAAAGTCTCTTCCCCAAATCGGCAATCAGTTTGACTTGCTGTTCGCTGTAGGTCGTGGACGACCGCTTGCCGACCCAGATCAACCCACAGCCATTGTCCCCTTCGCCAATGCTGGCGACCAACACCCTACCCATTGAGCGGGCGGACGGGACCATAGCGGTCAGAGGAAACTCAAGGTCTACGGGCTTATGAGCCACTTCTTGCCAGATAGTCGCCGGCACCTTAAACAGCCGTGAGGGTTGATCCGCCAGCGCTCCGACGGAGGCTAACGGTCGGAAGCCTTCAAACCCCGTGCCGGTAAGAACCATTCCCGCATCGCTGTTGGTGGCCTGAACGGAAGCGCCAATAGCTAGGTGAGTGAGATGTTCCAGCCATCTTCTTTCCTCCTGCATCCCCTCCACCGCTCTCCTCACTTGTCCTCTTCAAGGGATTCCAAGAACTTTTCTCCGTTGCCGACCTTTGACCAGTCCCCGGAAGCGGGCGCCTCTACCGACCCCGACACAGGTAGAGCGACGGCTTCGGCGATGGCAACAATCTCTCCCTCTTTGCCTTGCAAAGTATGAAGCCGTAGGGTTTGGATCGGCAACCCCTGTTTTTGCAGAAAGGAGTGAAATTCCACGAGAAGCGGCACCGGGCGAAAAGTCAGGATGTAAACTTTCCCCTTCCCTCCAATAGAGGTGGCGATCCAACGGCTGCCCCAATTTTTCTCCGCTGTCCCCCGCAAGGACGCGCTGGGTTCCTGCCAAAAGTAACGCGCCAAAAGTTCCAGTTCCCTTTCGTCCATTTTCTCCACCCAACGCAGCACGTCCAAGGCTTCCCCTAAGATGGCGGAGAAAGGGCGTTGCTCCTTTAGGTCAAAGAGCACGCCACAGACGGTCCCGTCCGTTTCCAGCCCCAAAACGGGGACGAGGGCTCCCAGAGGGCTCGTCAGATTTTCCCCAATGGGAAGAATGGTCGGAAGAAACAGCCAAGTCTTCTGCGGCGCAATGGTGCGCATCAGCCATTGTTCCATGAATTCGGTTTCGGTCAGCCCCACTAAGGCACTGACCCGCCCATCGCGGTAGCGTAGAAATCCTGTCAAAGACACGCTGACACCTCCTTTTAGGGTCTTTTTTCATACCTTCAGGTGCTATCATACCACAAAAAGAACAACCCAGTTAAGGAGGGTGGACGGGTGCGCCTGTTGGCGGGAGTCTATGTGATTACAGACCGCTTCGCCAATCTGAGCCTTACTCATATAGACATTGTTCGCTATGCTGTAGAAGGAGGCGCCAGTGCTGTTCAGTTGCGCGATAAGCAGGCAACCACCCGACAATTATGGGAGTGGGGATTAGCCATTCGGGAAATAACCAGTCGGGCAAAAGTCTTGTTCTTCGTTAACGATCGGGTGGATATTGCTCTGGCGTGTGAAGCCGACGGCGTGCACCTGGGTGATGATGACCTTCCGGTTCCCGCTGCCCGCCGCCTGCTGGGTGCCAAACGATTGATCGGTCGCTCCGTCGCCAATGAGGAAGAAGCCATCGCCGCTATCCGTCAGGGTGCCGATTATGTGAGTTTGGGCTCCATCTTTGCCACTGATACCAAGCCAGATGCCGGTCCTCCTGTCGGTCTGGAGCGACTGAAAAAAGTTCGGAGCGTCCTACCACAAGACTATCCCCTCGTCGCCATCGGCGGGATCAACCTGTCCAACGCTGATAAAGTCTTTGAAGCGGGTGCCGATGCTGTTGCGGTAATCTCTGCTGTTGCCAAAGCCGACGATCCGTCTCAGGCGGTCCGTTCCCTTTTAGACCTGTGGCGGCGCATCCGAGGCGGTGACAGGGGGTGAAAGTCACGGAGATCGGCGAACGCTCTTTTGTCGAGCGGCTTTGCCAGCGGCTGACCCGACGGTTTGGTTGGGACCCTCGCCTGAAAGTCGGACCCGGCGATGACGCTGCGGTAGTTTCCGTCGGCGATTGCTTAGTGGTGCTGACTGTTGACGGACAGATAGAGGGGGTTCACTTTCGCCGGTCCTGGATGCCCTTTTACGATCTGGGCTGGAAAGCCGTTGCCATCAGCATCAGCGATCTGACCAGTATGGGCGCTCGACCCCTCTGCCTCCTTTTGTCTGTTGCCTTGTCCGGCGAAGAAACCCTTGAAGAATTAGACCAACTTTACGATGGGGCTGCGGACGCCTGCCTTCGGTTTTCTTGCCTTTTCGTTGGCGGGGACACAAGCAAGTCAGGCGACGGTTTGTGGGTCGTCTCTACGGCACTCGGACTGGTCAACGGTTCTTTTTGGACCCGGTCTGGGGGGAAAGACGGTGATCGCCTGATCGTGACAGGTTCTTTAGGGGAGGCAGCGGCAGGTCTTCTGCTTTTAGAAAAGGCGGTCGGAACCAACAACGATCCCTGCGTCCTTCGCTTTCGGCGACCGGAACCGCCCGCCGACCTGTTGCCCCTCCTTCGTTCCTTTTCTCTTCACGCTGCTATTGACATCAGCGATGGTCTGGTGCTGGATGCTTCTCGGCTGGCTTTCTCCAGCGGTTTGGAAGCCGTCATTGACCTTCCCTCTGTTCCCCTCAGCAAGTCTTTAAAGGAAGCCTGTCGGCTCTTGGATCACAATCCGCTCCCTTTAGCCCTCACCGGCGGGGAGGATTATCAACTTCTGATGGCGGTCTCTGCCAGTGACGCCGACGCCGTTGTCACCGCCATCACCCAATTCGGTGGCTCGGCGACCGTTATCGGATCCCTTCGCCAAGGCACGCCCGGAGCCGTCATCGGCAGGGATCAAGAAGGCAAACCAGTTCGCCTTTCGGGTGGGTATCAGCATTTCTGAGGTCGGTTAGGGGGTGCGAAAGTGAATTTTGAAGAGATCCAGAGATTGACACAGGAAGGACTGACTCCCAACTACAGTCGCTATCCCGTCGCCTTCATTCGGGGTATTGGGGCACGCCTCTGGGATGTCAATGGGAAGGAGTATCTGGACTTTCTGGCGGGGATCGCCGTCTGCGGGGCAGGGCACTGTCATCCTCGGCTGGTCGCCGCCTTGCAACAACAAGCGGATATGCTGTGGCATACCTCTAACCTTTTCTACATCGGTCCCCAAGCCGTTTTGGGCAAGCGATTGGGTGACCTGGCAGGGGGCTATCAATGCTTTTTTTGCAACAGTGGTGCCGAAGCGATAGAAGCCTCCCTCAAACTTGCCCGGAAAATCGGCAAAACCGTTTTGGGTGGTAAGTGGCAGATCATTGCCTGTGAAGAGAGTTTCCATGGGCGGACTTTCGGTGCCCTTTCGGTGACCGGTCAGCCCAAATACCATTTTGGTTTTGAGCCGCTCCTGCCGGGTGTTCGGTTCGTTCCTTACGGCGATCTACCGTCCTTAGAAAACGCCATTACGGACGAAACCTGCGCTGTCATCGTGGAGCCGATTCAAGGGGAAAGCGGCGTGAAGATACCCGATGACGGGTTCCTTCCGGGGATTGCCCGTTTGGCAAAGGAACGATCCTTCCTCTTGATCGTTGATGAGGTGCAAACAGGTTTGGGACGAACGGGGAAACTGTTCGCTTTTCAGCACTATCAAGTGGAACCGGATATCATCGCCCTGGCGAAGACCCTTGCCGGAGGGTTTCCAATGGGGGCAATGCTGGCGAAGCCGCAATGGGCGGAGCATCTGACGGCGGGCTCTCACGCTTCCACCTTCGGAGGCAATTTTTTGGCATCTGCCGTTGCCCTCGCCTTCCTGGACGTTTTGGAGGAAGAAAAATTGCCCGAGCGAGCCACCGAGATGGGGGACCGGCTTCAGCAAGGTCTCAAGAGAATCGTCGGCGAGCAGGGGGAAATTCGGGGGAAAGGGCTGATGGTCGCCGCTGAATTCTCTGAGCCCATCGCACCTGCTCTAAGGGACGCCTGCCTCTCTGCGGAGCCGACCGGGCTGATCGTCAATGCCATCGGAGACCGCATTCTTCGCTTCGTCCCTCCTCTCATCGTCAGTGAGGAGGACGTAGACGAAGCCCTTGAGATTTTCGCCCGCTGTTGGTCAGCCGTCCGCGCCAAAAAGCAATGAATCAGGAAAATAAATCAACAAGAGAAGCGATCCGTTACGCTTGGGAGTAGAGGCGCAGTTCCACCCGGCAGACAGGGCAGGTGCTACGGGGACCCCGATACAGGGCTTTGCAGCGGGGGCACTCTTTAAAACCGTGGCGCCGCTTCCATTGGCTGACTTTAAAGAATTGAGTCAGCACCGACGCTACTTGATAACGCAGTTGGGGATCTTTGATCGGTTCTATCGTTTTTTCAATGACCGTTTTTTCTCTTTGAGACAGGACGATGCGTTCTATCTCCTTCTCCAGCCTCTTTTGCGGAGGGGATTTTTCCTGAGTAATCGTCCCCAGTCGGATCCGAATATCATAGGGTCCGAACCGCACTAGTTCCCTAATGCGGCGGCTCAGTTCGTCCTTTCTAAATTGCAGTTCGTTGGCAACAGTCGGACTGGTTGCGACGATCGTAACAACGCCATCCTTGACAGTCCGAACTTGGGACACCTTAGATAAGTGTTCCCCAACGATCTGACGCCACCGGATCCTCAAAACATCCCTTAAAAGTTCCGGTTTTGTCAGCCGACCGACCATCTCCTCTAAGACAGTTCGGATCGGCTCCACTTTCCGACCTCCGTTTCTCTTGTGGCTGAGTCACCCCCTTACTCCAACTCGGTGCCCTCCTTCGTCCCCCTGCCTCTCATCGGATAGTATGCCATACCGGTCAAAACAGCCAGGATCGGTAACGGTCCGCTCCCTTACTTCGCCTTTTTTTCCAAGTGGGAGAGAAACTCATTGATGCGTTCCGCCCGTTTCTTTTGAAATTCGGCAAAAGGCGAATCTTTGTCAACCTTTACCGAGAGGGGGTTGATGTTCCTTAACTGAGTTGGGTCAAAGCGACCCATTCTGGGACCGCCTGCGCCGCCCTGACCACCAAAGCCCGGTCCGCCGGGACCTGCCGCTCCCCCGCCCGGTCCACCCGGACCGCCCCCGGGACCTCCACCCGCTCCCCCTGGGCGACCACCAAAGCGCATTCGGGGCAATTGAATTCGGTCTAAGGCGGCCAACTGGTCCGGGCGCAGGATGGCTTTAATCTCCTTCAGGGCTTTCTTCGCCTCTTCCGGCGTCAATTTGTCCTTCTGGGTCATCGGCTTAAAGAGAGCCAGCAACTTCTTCGCCTGATCTTTGGTCAGTGCTGTGGCTCCCCCTTTTCTCTCCAGTTCCCCCAACTTGCGGAAGGTTTCTCCCAACTGAAACTGGAACTTATTTTCCTCCAAAAATCGCTGGAACTGAGCCATCATCTGTGGAGAGGGTCCCTGACCTGCCGGTGGCTGGGCGACGACAGTGGAGACGGCACAAACGAACAAGACACCAACATACCGCACTGAACGACACCTCCTTTAACTTCAAAAAAAGTAATGGCTTATTCGTAGCGCAAGGCTTCCACAGGCTCCAGGGCGGCTGCTTTCCGCGCTGGATAATACCCAAAGAAAATTCCGACGGTGGCTGAAAAGACAAAAGCAACGATAACAGCCACAGGGGTGATCAGCATCGTCCATCCGGTAAAATAGCCGACCAGATAGGAGGCTCCAAAGCCCAATCCGATACCCAGCAGTCCGCCGAAAACGCTCAAGGTAATGGCTTCCAGCAAGAACTGCAGTTGAATGTCCGAGGCGCGGGCGCCGACCGCCTTTCGGATGCCGATCTCTCGGGTCCTTTCCGCAACGGAGACCAGCATAATGTTCATAATCCCGATCCCACCGACGACGAGGGAAACGCCGGCGATGCTTAAAGCCAGCACCGTGAACAGCCAGGACGACTGCTCCGCCAATTGTTCCCACTCGGCTTGGGCTCTCAAAATAAAGTCATTTTCCTTGTTTGGGGGCAGGCGATGGGCTTTGCGGAGAATTCTTTCTATCTCTTGCATCCCTGCCACCACCAGGTCGTTGCGGACAATTTGAACGCTGATGCCCGTCAGGTAATCGGTTCCGAATAACCGATACATTGCTGTCCGCAGGGGCACCATGATCATATCGTCGTAATCAATCCAGCCCGTGGCTCCCTTTTTGGCAAGGACTCCGATGACTGTGAAGGGGGTTCCGTTGATCCTGATGGTCCTGCCCAAGGGGTTGGCTTCCTCGCCGAAAAGGTTCACAACGACGGTCTGTCCCAAGACCGCCACCCGAATCATTGCTCTGTCTTCTTTATCGGTGAAGAACCGCCCTCTTTCCACCTTGAAGGCTCTTATTTCGGGGTAGTTGGCGGTTACTCCTGAGACAAAAGTTCCCGTGTTTTTCCCGCGATAGACGACCTGGACGGGTCTGCGGATTTCCCCGCAGGCGTCCCGGATCAGACCGTTGTTGTTCTTTTTGAGGGCATCCAAGTCAGAAGGGACCAAACTCTGGACGGAACCGATGCCCGCCCAAATGGCACCCCTTCTCCGCTGCCCAGGAAAGACCTGCACAATGTTGGCGCCCATCTGCTGAATCATTTCCAACTGCCGCTGCCGGGCACCCTGGACGATAGCCAAAACGGCAATGATGTCCGCAACCCCGATCAACACCCCCAAGGTCGTCAAGGCAGACCGGAGTTTATTGCTATAAATGCTGGACCAGGCAACCCGCACCATTTCCCAAATCAGCATTCCCTCTCCCTCCCGTCACAGAGTCGCTAAGATGGTCCGAGCGTCTAAGGGCTCGGTCACTTTCTCGTCACCGACCACTTTTCCGTCTCGGAAACGGACGATCCGCTCGCAATGCCGGGCAATATCGGGTTCGTGGGTGACCAAAACGATGGTCCGACCCTCCCGGTGCAGGTCCTGAAAGAGGCTCATAATCTCCTCGCCCGTTCGCGTGTCCAAGTTTCCCGTCGGCTCGTCGCCTAAGATCAGGATGGGATCGTTGCAGAGGGCTCGGGCGATGGCGACCCGTTGCTGTTCGCCACCCGATAACTGAGTCGGGTAGTGGTGCATCCGGTCCGCCAGACCGACCCTCTCCAGATAGTATTGAGCCCGCCGATACCGCTCCCTCTTGGGAAGACCAGCATAGACCATCGGCAGCATCACATTCTCCAAAGCCGTCATTCGGGGCAGGAGGTTGTAAGTCTGGAACACAAACCCGATCTTCCGGTTGCGAATCTCCGCCAGTTCATCGTCGTCCAAGCGACTGACTTCCACCCCGTCCAAATAGTAAGTCCCTCCGGTCGGTTTATCCAGACAGCCCAGCAGATGCATAAAAGTGCTCTTCCCCGATCCGGAAGGTCCCATAATGGCAACAAATTCGCCCCGCTGGATTGTCAAACTGGCACCCCGAACGGCAGGGATCACGACCTCACCGATGTAATAATCCTTCCTCAGGTCAATCGCCTGAATAAGGGCGCCGTCGTCGGATCGATTCATGCGATCGGTAGGAGCCCAATTCCTCATCGTCCCATCAGACCTCTCATTCCTGCCATTGGGTTTCGGGATCGTGCCTGTGCTGCCTCGGGTGCTTGGATGGCTTCCGGCATCGCATAGGTCGTGATGACCTCCTCGCCGACCCTCAGACCCTTCTTGATGGTCGTCATACTGGTGCCCTGAAGGCCGATTTCCACATACCTGCGGACCGGTTTGCCATTGGGGTTCTTATTCTCCATAATCTCCACATAGTAGCGCCCGTTCTCGTCCTCTTTAACGGCTTCGTTGGGGACGGCAATCACATTGTCTTCCTTCTCCACGTGGAACTGACAGGTGGCGCTCATTCCCGGCTTGAGCCTCTGATCGGGATCTAAAATTTCCACCCAAACGTGCACATAGACCACATTCTGCTCCTCGGTCGTCCTGGGATCTACTCGGATCACTTTGCCCTCAAAGATGTCGTTGGGAAGGGCGTCCACGGTGACGTCCGCCGACTGACCCGGCCAGACATTGGCAATGTCGGCTTCTGCCACTTCCGCATCCACAAAGACCCGGCTCATATCCGCTAATCGGACGATCGTCGTCCCTTGAGCAAACGCCGACATTCCTGAACTGATCACGGTCCCTTCTTCCACCAGTTTCTCCAAGATGACCCCATCCCGAGGGGCAACGATGACGGTGTCGGAAAGTTGCACCCGGGCATTTCTGAGTTGAGCGGAAGCCCTCTGGACCTGGGCTCTTGCCGTGGCGATGTCGGCTTGCCGAAGTTGGACCTGGCGGGCAGTGACCAGGGCTCGCTGATAAGCGGCGTGGGCCTGCGCCAAGGCTGCTTGGGCGGCTTTCCACTCGGCTCGCCTTTGCTCCACGAGCAGTTCCTGGGCTTTTGCCGCTTCCAAGTCCGCTTCCGCTTGGCGAAGGGCGGCTTCTGCTGCTTCCACTTCCTGCTGGCGAATGCGGTCCTGAATTTGGTTGGCTAACGCCGAATCCAGGTTCGCCTTCGCCTGAGCCACCTGCCCCTCTGCCTCACGGATTCGGGCTTCCAGTTCCGCCTCCAAAGTCCTCAACCGCTCCGAAGCAGCCGCAAACTCTGCTTTCGCTGACTCATATTGGGCTTTTGCTTGGTCTACCTGACTTTGAGGGACAAATCCTTTCTCCAACAGAGCCGTCAGCCGATTCCAGTTCCTTTCGGCATTCTCCAACTGAGCCTGTGCCATATCGTAGGCGGCTTGTGCCTGAGCCCGTTGCTGGGGGACGATGGCTTCTTTCAACTGTTTGAGGGTTTCTTGGGCTCTTCTATAGTTCGCTTCTGCTTGCTCAATGGCTGCTTTGGTGAGGGCGGGCTGATTCTCTGCTTGGGCTTTGGCTTGGAGATAACGGGCTCGGGCGCTGATAACGGCTTCTTGCGCTCTCCGGACCTGAGCCCGTGCCTGGGCTTCTTGCGCCTCCAGCGCGGTCCTCGCCTGCGCGACGCGAGCTCTTGCGGCTTCCAGGGCTTGACGGGCTTCGGCAATCTGAGCGGGCGTGCTCTGTTTCTCCATTTCCAGGCTGATGAGCGCCTGCTGAACTCTTGCCAAAGCTGCTGCCAGGTCCGCCTCCCCCTGATTGACTGTCGTCAAAATGTCCGTCGGATCAATCCGGCAAATTAATTGCCCCTTTCGGACCACATCGCCCACATCCACCGCCATTTCTATAACTTTGCCCGCTGCCTTCGACTTGACGTCCACGATCTTATAGGGTTGGATCGTGCCGCTGGCGGAGACCGTTAAGGTGACGGTAGTCCTTTCCACAGGGGCAGTCGCAATAAAGGGCTGATTCTGTTGCAGGCTGCGGTGACGCCGGTAATACCAATATCCCCCCCCGACCATTGCAATGAGAAGGATCCAATACCAGCGCCTCCATTTGAGAATGCGTCTCATCGCCTCATCACCCCAACTATCTGACCCTTTTTGACGCAAGGGAAGGAATCTTGGTTGAAGCCTCCTCTTTTTAAAATCTTAACGCTTCGCGACCCACAGCCCTCCTATTAACAGTTGCCGTCAAATTCTGTAGGGAATCTTTTCAGCAACGATCGGTGTTAGCGAAAAGGAGGAGGACCGGACGATGAGGGCATTAGCGGGGATGGTGCTGGTAATACTCCTTCCTTACGGGCATTACGGATCGGCGCAAACGACGGTGAAGTTAACTTTGCAACAATGTGTAGAACGGGCGTGGGCTCAAAACCCGCAAGTGGGAATTGCTGAAAAAACCCTGCGCGCCGCCGAAGAGCGAGTCGTGACCTCTCGGGCAGGACTTTTGCCGCAATTGTCGTTGGGTCATCAGTTCCGGCGCTATTTATCCAGCCGGGTCAACATTCAGGTCGGCGTTCCCGTGGTCACGGTGACGGCAGCGGAATTTCGGGAAACGACCTTGTCCTTGACCCAGACGCTTTTTGACAGTTTTCGGACGCCTTTGCAGGTTCGTCAGGCGCAGGCACAAGCCAGACAGTTGACCCACAGTCTGGAGCGGACAAAGGCAGACCTGGCGTTGCAGGTGACCCAGCAGTATTTTGAGGTCCTTCGGGCGCGGGCGCTGGTGCGCCTCAACGAGAGGGTCTTAGAAAGAGCCAAAAGACTTTTGGAAGCGACCCAAGCAGGTTTCCAGGCAGGCACCGTTGCCCGTTTGGATGTGCTCCGGGCTCAGGTCTCCGTCAAATCCGCAGAGGTAGACCTGCTG
Organism: Candidatus Caldisaccharidevorator malaysiensis; assembly: GCA_025057575.1. GTDB lineage: Bacteria > Armatimonadota > Fervidibacteria > Fervidibacterales > Fervidibacteraceae > Caldisaccharidevorator > Caldisaccharidevorator malaysiensis. Next base: position 13,699 of record JANXBO010000009.1, on the reverse strand, counting down.
GCGGCTCAGAACAATGAGCGGGTAGCCCTGCTGACTTTAGCCAACTTGCTGAGTCTGCGACCGGACGAAACCTTGGACATTGAAGAGACGGTTCCCCTTTCCTTTCAAGTTCCCTCCCTCGACGATTCCTTAGCCCGAGCCCTGCGCCGGCGACCGGAGATCCGAGAGTCCGAGTGGGCGAGAGAGCGAGCAGCCGCTGCCGTTCGTCTGGCGCGCTTGGAGACCCTTCCGTCCCTGGACCTTGTCGGCAACTACAACATCTATCCCGCCACCAGCCGCCGCATAGGAACGAGGAAAGTGGACCGAGAATGGGCAATCAGTCTGCTGATTAGTTACCCGATTTTTGACGGTGGGAGAGTCCGCGCTCAACTCAGGGAGGCGCAGTTGAATCAGGAGCAAACCGACCTTCAATATGCCCGCACAGTGGATACGATCCGATTGGAGGTCCAGCGAAGTTTTTACACCTACCAGAACGCCCAACAGCGATTAGAGGGAGCGACGGCGGCCGTCAAAGAAGCGGAAGAGACGGCTCGCCTGACAGAGGAAGCCTACCGGGCGGGGACCGCCAGTATCCTTGACGTGATCAACGCCCAATTAGCCCTCGCTCAAGCCGAAACCCAGCTGGTCCAGGCGCAATATGACCTGGGAAGAGCCACCTATCAAATCCTTCACGCGATGGGGGAAATTACCGAGATCTTCTCACAACCCGCTCATTGAAGCGAAGAGACAGGTGAATTGGTCAAAACTTCCAACAAATCCAGAACCGCATCGGGGCTAACGGAGAAAGAAAGACACCGGCTCGGCTGGTCCATCAAGCGCCGACGGATGAGAATAGAAATCCTGTCGCCGACCGTCACGACAGCCTCATCATAACATCCCCTCACGACTCGGGTGCGAAAAAGGGCTTTCTTATCCGATTCATCGCTCTCCACTAAGGAGTAATGCCCGTTTAGCGTGCAAAGAGCAGCCTGACTAACTTGCAAGAGCCGTCCCCAATCAATGTCCTTTTTGTTCCATTGAACTTCTACACTTTGGACATCAAATAGATACGGTGGCTGGTTTTCCAACCACCCTTCCGATTGGGGCGGCTCTTTTATCCAATCAGGTTTCTTTTCAAATCGGATTGTGCAAGAGACCAAAGAGTTTACTTTCCACGTTGCTTCAAAAGACATAGCCCACTTCCCTCCCTCGGACCGTCATTAAAGTCCTTTGTTAAAGAACTTCCTCCTGGACCGTGTCGTCTCTCAGGACGGAAACCCGAACTCTTCGCCGATTCTTTATAGACTCCAGATGAACGGGTCTTTTCCAAAGGTTGTGAATTCTCTTGAGTGTTTCCACTGCATAGTCCCATCGTAAGTCAACACCCTCGTGTTGATGCCACAGGTAAAGTTCGGACCGATTGCGATAGTTGGCATCGGTGATCCAAATAATCGGATGACCGTTGTTGGTCAACAGAAAGACGAGTCGTTCCTTAACCTTTTGCCAGTCTCTGGTCTCTACTTCATACGCTCTTGTCGTCGGATTAAACCGATAGGCAAAGAGACGGTGTTTTGTGACAAATTCATCGGTGAGAAAGGCGTCAACAAAGGTGACATCGTTGTGAACCGTGCGCACTTCAAATAACTTTTGTAAACCCAGACCCAGTTTCTGATCCCAGTTCTGCTTCAAGACCAGATCGGAACACGATTCATACTCCTTACCGAAACGACCGGTGTCCCATCGTTCCTTAATGTCTTCCAGCAGCGCCAATCCGAACTTATAAGGATTTAAGAACCCACTGGAGGAAGCGGTGACGGACGAATGGCGGTCGGCGTAGTCAATCACCTCTCGGTCCGATAGAACCTTTTCGGTCATAATCTTTCGGTGCCAAAAGGTTGCCCATCCCTCGTTGAGGATCTTTGTTGCCTGAAGCGGAGCGAAGTAGTAACTTTCCTCACGGATGATGGAGAGGAGGTCTCTCTGCCAATCATCAATCGGTGCGTGGAGGATCAAAAAAAGGAGTAGGTCCCTCTCGGGTCGTGGTGGGAACGAGCGGGGTTTTTCTTTCTGCTTCTCCCTTATTTGGCGGATCTCCTCAAGAAAGTCGGGAGGATTGATCCATCGGTCCAAGTAAGGTTTGCTGGGAAGTTTGGGCACCTTGGGAAAAGGGGTTTGGGACTCTTCTCGATCGTCTTGCCTTGACCGTCGGATGTAAAGGGAGTGATAGTCAATCAGATTCTTGAGGCTCAAGCAGGTATCAAGAAAAAATTCCACTCGGTCTGCACCGTAGCGGTCCATCATCCTCTCTACCAAGACGGCGTGATTCGCTAATTCGTCCAAAATCTTTCTGTTAGTGGGAGCAACCCACTGGTTGTTTTTAAAGAAATCGCAATGAGCATAAACGTGGGCGATGACCATTTTGTTTTCGGTAAGGGTGTTGCTGGCGAGCAAATAGGCATAGCAGGGTTGATTGTTGATGACCATCTCATAAATATGCTGGAGACCATAAGCGTGAGCCCTTCGGGCGGCTTCGTATGCCATACCGAACCGCCAGTGGGGATAACGAACCGGAAAACCTTCGTAAGCGGCTAAAGCGTTCATCTGTTGATAACCGACGACCTCAAAGATGACCGGATAAAAGTCCAGACCAAAATCTCGGGCGATTTGTTCTATCTCTTCCTGAATATGTTTCAGTTCCGTCGTGGTGATCATGACCGTTCAGAGGGTGCTCGGGCGGCTCTGAAACATTGTTGACTCGTCGGTCCGCCCTTCTTTTCTTCCCAAAAGGTCCTTAATGGCGTCGAAAATTTGGTCTTCAGAAGCAATCTCCGTCGTCCGCACATTATCAAAGTCGTCTACCTCATCGCTCAGTTCCAAAAGGAACCGACCGGTGCCCCAGTGACTTTTCACTTGACAATAGCCGAAGAGATTAAGGGTGGGGAGGAGACGGTCTTTGAGAATGTGCAGAGCAGTCTCGTCGTCCTCTTCCCAGTTGTCCCCATCGCTGAAGTGAAAGGCGTAGATGTTCCACTCATCAGGGTCAAACTGTCGGGCGATCATTTTGGCACAAAGGTCGTAGGCAGAAGAGATCTTCGTTCCGCCACTCTCCTTAATCTTGTAAAAGAGGTCCCCACTCACCTCTCGGGCAGCGGCGTCGTGGGCAATGTATCGGTGTTCCACACCTTGGTAGTGTCTTTTAATCCACTGATCTATCCAGAAGGCAGTGGTCCGAACCAGTTCTTTTTGACGATCCCCCATACTCCCCGAGACGTCCATCATAAAGAAGATGACCGCCCGACTTTCCTCTTCGGTCGTCATATCGGGAGCCCGGTATCTCTTGTCTCTCTGGATCGGGATGACCTTGGGATCGTCCGGATTGTAGAGCCCGGCTTGCAGTTGTCTTTTAAGGGCTTCCCGATAGGTCCGGCGGAAGTGGCGAAGGGATTCGGGTCCGACTCGTCGCAGGGACCGGTACCGATAATGGAGACTTTCCATCGGACCGGCGGACTTGTTCTTTAGCGCCGGCAGTTCCAACTCCTCTCCGAGAAGAGCGACCATTTCCTCAATCGTGACTTCCAACTCAATCGGATGGAGACCTGGTTGCCATCCCGCGCCGCCTCTGCCCGAACCCTCTTCCTCTCCCAGCCAAAGCGGCTCGCCCTCTTCCCCTTCACCCTGTCCGATACCGCCCACCTGCTCCCACTGGTAAGTAAAATGGGGCAGTTCAATCTGGGGAATGGGAATGGAAACGACCGACCGACCCTGCCGACCGATCAGATCCCGGTGCGCCACATAGCGGCGGAGATTCTGCCTTATCTTTCCCCGAACAATGTCCCGAAAGCGCGCCCAATCGCGTTCAATTCTCTCTGCCATTGTGGCACCCTAAAAGCCAAGGAATCGGTAAATTCATCGGTAGGTCTTTAAACCCTTTTTTCTGTCCGACAACGAACTCCTCAATCGCAGAGGATCTTCTCTCCCTTTGGCATCTCAACTTGGTCAACCTACCGGAAAAAGTTGAGGAGAAAGGCAACGAGAAGGGGAAGTTGACCAACTTACCGTCGGCTCTCCTCTCGCTCCTTAATATCCCCTCGGGCGAAGATGCTGGCGACATAGGTCAGAATGTCCGTGGCACAGGTTTCGCAATAGCCGTAGTCGCGGATCAGACGGGTCTTAATCACATCAATTTTCTCTTGGGTCTCTCGGTCCACGGCGCCCGTGACCAAGGAACCGAGGCGAATGGAATCTTTCTGATCCTCAAAGAGTTTTAGTTCCAGCGCCCGAAGGAGTCTTTCGTTGCTCTTGTAGTCAAAGGTTTTGCCTTCCAACGCCAGGCTGGCGATGTAGTTCATTATCTCCCGTCTAAAGTCGTCTTTGCGGGAAACGGGAATGTCTATCTTCTCCTCAATGGACCTCATCAACCGCTCATCGGGCTCCTCCGGCTCGCCGGTCAAACGGTTGCGAACCTTTTCGCCCCGGACATAAGCCTTGACATTTTCAATGTAGTTTTGAAAAACTCGTTTCAGCGCCTCTTCGTCAGCGGTAATGGCGCGGCGGACTTCATTTTTGATCATCTCATCATATTCCTGGCGGACAAGGGAAAGGAGGTCTCGGTAGCGCCTGCGTTGGTCTTCGTTGCTAATAAGGGAATAATGGTCCAGCCCATCATCCAGTTCCTTGAGGACGACAAAGGGATTGATGCAAGAAGGGCTCTCTTCACTGACGAGAGCGTTGGAGATTTTGTCCATTACATAACGGGGCGAGATGCCGAACATTCCCTCTCGGGGTGCCTCGTCTCTCAGTTCCAGAATATGGTCCTCGGTAAAACCGGGGAGAGCCCTTCCGTCATAAAGTTTCATCTTCTGAAGGAGACTGACCTGAAACTTCTTTGGGTCCTCCAGTCGGGTCAAGATCGCCCACATGGCGGCGACTTCCAGGGTGTGAGGGGCAATATGCTTTCCCTTTACTCGGGACGGGTTAAAAAATTTGCTGTAAATCTTCACCTCATCGCTGACTTTCAAGACATAAGGAATGTCCACCTTGATCGTCCGGTCCCGGAGGGCTTCCATATATTCGTTGCGCTGAAGTTTGCGGTATTCCGGTTCGTTGGTGTGGGCGATGATGACTTCGTCAATGTCCGTTTGAGCGAACTTTTTGGGCTTGATCGTGTGTTCCTGAGAGGCACCCAAAAGATCGTAGAGGAAGGCAACGTCCAGTTTGAGCATCTCAATGAACTCAATCAGACCCCTATTGGCGACGCAGAATTCACCGTCAAAGCGAAAAGCCCTTGGATCGCTATCGGAGCCGTAGATGGCGATCAGACGGTAGTCAATGTCTCCCGTTAGTTCGGTGCTGTCCTGATTCTTCTCGTCTTTCGGCTGGAAGGTTCCGATGCCGACCCGATCCTTTTCATTGAAGATCACTCGGCGGACCCGAATCTTTTCGGCTAATACCTTTTCCCAGTCGCCCGACGCTTCCTTGACAAACTGCTTAAAGTAAAACCGACAGACCGGGCATAAATCGCCTTCCACCCAAACCTGTTCGTCTTCTCTCTTGCCTTGGTTGATCTCCTTTAGAAACGCCTGTCGGACCTTTTCAGGGAGTAGTTTCAAAGGTTCTTCGTTCAGGGGGCAAGGTGCCAGGTTTCCGTCCGGCAAAAGCCAACTGAAGGAGTAAAGGGCACCCTCCGGCTGGCGGGTGTAGTATTCCAGACCTTTCTTTAGGAGCCGGACGATCGTGCTCTTGGCGCTCCCGACGGGTCCGTGCAGGAGAATGATTCTCCTTTCGGTGCCATATCGTCGGGCTGCTGATTTGAAAATGTTGACCAGACTCATTAAGTGTAGGTCCAGTCCAAAAAGAGCATCTTCACCGCTACCGACGGGATCGTCAAAGAAATGGTAGTGAATGCGTTTCTGACGATGCTGAGTGTATTCGGTCGCCCCAAAGGAAAGGATCATATCGTAGAGCCGCTGGAAAGCAGACCGAAGGGGTCGGGGATCCTTCAGGACGATCTCCAAGTATTGGCTGAAGGTCCCCTCCCAGTGATGCTCTCGATACTGTGACCAATCATCTAACTGTGCTAAGCGGGCTAAGACCTCTCTCCCTACCACCCCATCGCCCTGCTGGGTCGTCGCCCCGCTCAATCGCTGGTTTGTCATTAACGACGACACCCCCTGTTAAAAGTCCCGCTTTTGTTGCGGGAAAGTCCTTCTTCAGGGCTGGGGTCACGGTTGTGCGCCGCTTTCCCTGAAACTTGCGCCCTTCCTTTTCAAGGTCCTGATTAAGTGACTGCTATTTTAGACAAATTTCGCTCTCGTGTCAACGATTGCCCCCGCCTGCCCGTCCGGCGCCCTCGCCGCCTTGCACCCTTTGCTCTTTTTTGCCACAGCCACCCTTTTTATTTCAGGATAGAAAGAAGCAAGGTTGCTATTCCGAGAAGGATGGTGACCCCCACCACGTCCTGGAAAGCCGTTTCAAAGGGACCGGCGGTCACAGCCGGGTCAAACCCCAGTCTCTTGGAGATCATCGGGATGATCGTGCCGACGATGCCAGAGAGGTTGATGGTCAGAAACATAGAAACCGCTACGACCAGACCAAAGGCGGGATCAAAAATCTGCCCTTCGGTCAGCCCCCTCCAAAAGCCGGCGATGACGAACAGGGCACTGCCGAGAGCCAAGCCCAAAAGAACCGTCGTCTTGAATTGCTTGGCGACTGCCTTGCGCCATTCCTTCAACTGCACGTGCCCCGTCGCCAGTCCCCGAACGACGATGGTAGCAGCCTGCAAGCCGGTGTTCCCCGAAACCGCTTGAATGACCGGAATAAAGGAAGTCAGAAGGATCAGTTGCGCCAGAGTGTCATTAAAAGTATGGATGATGGCGCCGGCGATCAGTTCAATAAAAACGGTAATCGACAGCCAGGGGAGGCGCAAGCGGGCGACTTCGGCAGGGGATTTTCTTTCCAATTCGGCAGCATCGGAACCGACGATTCGGAAGTAGTCTTCCGTCAACTCTTCCTGCAAAACGTCCATCACATCATCCACGGTGATGGTGCCGATCAAACGATAGGTATGGTCCACGACGGGGACCGCCAGAAGGTCGTAGCGGGCGAACATCTGGGCGACCTCTTCTTGGTCCTGATCGGGAAAGACGAAGACGACCCCGTGGGTCATTATTTCCGAGACAGGAGTGTCTAAGGACGCTGTCAACAGGCGGCGCAGGTTCAGGACACCCTTGAGAATCCCCTGAGCGTCCACAACGTAGACGTAAAAAATGGCTTCGGCGTCGGCTCGGTCTCTCAGGGTTGAAAGGACCTGTTCAACGGTCATATCCTCACGGACTGCGACGAACTCGGGGGACATAATCCCGCCGGCGGTGTCGGGGGGATACTGGAGGAGACGGCGGACTTGGCTGGCTTCTATCGGCTCCATTAGCTCCAAAACCTTTTCTCGCTTTTCCGGCTCCAGTTGTCCGACGATGTCGGCACTTTCATCAGGGGGAAGGACTTCTAAGAGATCGGAGAGTCGTTCCGGTTCGGTGGTTTGCACCAGATGCCGTTCGGTGGCTTCATCCACTTCATCCAAAACCTCCGCTGCCGCGTCCGTGTCCAAAAGGCGGAAGACCTGCTCCTTCTCCGAGTCGTGCAAAAACCGAAGGGCGACGGCGATATCCGCCGGATGGAACTGCTCCACAAACTTCCTCATTCCCTCGGTCTGCCGAGAGGACAGAAAACGACGGATTTCGTGGACGACCTGGCTCACTTCCTCGCGGGGATGAATCAGTTTTCGGGACGCCCAGAATCGGTCCACAAGGAGTTTTTTCCTGCGCACTTCGGGCATCTCCTTTATCGTTTTAGTGGGTTCCAGACCCTTAACTCTGACTCTTTAGACAGGTTCAGTCAAGACCCAGGATCAATTTTTTGGCAGACCGCCACAATGGAAACACCAAAGGGTGCCTTTAAAACCTCTAAGAGCAGTGCCTCCACTTTCAAGATCTGGATCAATAGCCGATTCAGAAAATCGGGCAACTCTATCAGGGCAGTCGTTGCCTCTTTACCAGCACCCAAATATTTCTGAACTTTACGAAAGATGTAAACGGCAGGGAAGACCCCGATGATACAGTATCGGATCAAGCGGTTTTGAAAGCCGCATTCCTGCAGAAGATTTGATAACGGCTTCAAAAGATACCGCCGGCGATGACCCAAAGCGATGTCGTGACCGCTCCAAAGGCTCATAAAGGCGGGAACGGTGAGAATCAAGATCCCTTGGGGCTTTAAAACGCGCCAGACCTCCTTGAGCCCCCGACGATCGTCGTCCATATGCTCCAGCACATCCAAAAGGGTCACCAGGTCAAAGGAACGATCCTGAAAAGGAAGGTGATGACCATCGCCCAGGACCAGAAAACCGATCTTTTTTTGACGAGCCCATCGCAAAGCCGTCGGAGAGGGATCCAGACCCACCACCTTTCCCCACCGAGACAAAAGAGGCAAATTGCCCCCACTCCCGCAGCCAATGTCCAAAATCAAGGACTGTGACGGTAGCCGGTAACCGTAACGACTTAAAAGGAGTTGGATCAGAAACCGCCGCCCGACAAACCACCAGTAGGTCTTTTCCAACCGAGCCATCTTCTCAATTTCGGATTTCCGCAACAGACACCCTCCAAAAGGGATGCTCTTGCGGCAAAGTGTAGCGACAGACAGCGGATCAAAAGGCGAAGGAGGAAAAGATGAAGAGGCGCATTGCGATCGTCACCAGCGGAAGCAGATTGGATGAGTGTTCTAAAGTTAAGTCCTTGCTGAACTACGCCGTTGCCGTAGAAAATGCAGGGGCGGAGGCTTTCTTTATCGCCACGGGACCCAGCACGGGCGTTCGGGAAATAGCCTTGCGACAGGTTGTCTGGGCGGCAACGCCCGAAGAGGCGGTGGAACTTTTGGACTCTTTTGACGGTCTTCTCCTCACCGGCGACCGCGATATCCCGCCAGAACTTTACGGGGAAAGGGCTCATTGCAAGACCCGCACCGATGAGAATATGAAACACAGGTTCATTGTAGAAAAAGCACTTTTGGACCGGATCAGAGGGACCGGCAAGCCCGTTTTGGGGATCTGCTACGGATGTCAGATGATCAATGTTTATTTTGGAGGAAAGTTGGTTCAAGACATTCCCAGCCAGTGGACCAAACCCCTGGTCCATAGTCAATCCTGCGGGGATGCCTACCATCCCGTTTCCCTTCATCAAGAAAGCCGCCTTTATGGGATCATTGGTCAAGAAACGATCAACGTCGCCAGTTCCCATCATCAGGCGGTAAAAGATTTGGGATTGGGCTTAAAAGCAGTCGCCTATGCTCCTGACAGGATCGTGGAAGCCGTTGAAGCCGATGAGAAGGAGTGGTCTTTTCTTTTGGGCGTCCAGTGGCATCCGGAACGCCAGCAGGAGGAGGCCCATGCCCAGAAACTTTTCCAGGCGTTCGTTAGGGCTTGTGAACGACAGTGAGCAACGATGGCGGGGACCCTCAGGAATCCGCACTCAAAGAAAAGGGACTTTGAAGAGGAATGGACCCAGCTGCTCCAGGCGTTGAGCGAGAAAGGGGTCCAGGTTCTGACGGGTCGGTGGGCGGGCAAAGCGGGCTGGGCGATCCTAAAGGGGCGACCGATCCTGGTCATAGACCGAGGACTGTTGCCGGAATATAAACGGATCATCCTTCGGACATTCTTGGATTGGTTAAACGGGAAGGGGTCAGCCAATGAATCAAAGCCCTCTTCCTCGTAGGCGCCTGTTCTTTTTAGCGGTCATCCTCGGGCTGAGCGTCGCTGCTTTCCTGATCCGATTGGTCTGGCTGCAGATTCTGGAGGGTGCCGTCTGGTCCCAAAAGGCACAGGCGTCCTTTTTGCGAGCGGTCACCATCCGAGCGCCCCGAGGCACGATCCTGGACCGAAAGGGTCGTCCCCTTGCCATTAGTCAGCCGTCCTTCACCGTTGCCCTTCTTCCTGCTGAGTTAGCGTCCCATTCACCGGATGCCGACGAACTGAGCAAAATTCTCCAAATAGAGCCTTCCCTCCTCCGAGAGACCCTTTCCAAAATTCGGGACAACAAGTTGCCCCTTTTTGAACCCGTTCCTATTAAGGTTCGGGCGGATATGGAGACGGTCACCCGCGTTTTGGAGTGGGGTCCCGAACTTCACGGGGTGGCGATACTGGAAGAATCCACCAGAGTCTACCCTCAAGGTTCCTTGGCAGCGCATCTCCTTGGATACATCGGTCGAGCCAGCAAGTCGGACATAGAAAAGTGGTCCTCTCTCCATCCCCTTGACTGGACGGGCAAGAGTGGGATAGAAAGGTTTTATGAGCCTTTGCTAAGGGGACAACCGGGGCACGATCTGATGGAAGTGGATGCCCTTGGGTCTTTGGTGCGCCGGATCAGCAGGAAAGCGCCCACCAAAGGGCAGACGCTTACCCTCAGTGTGGACCTGGACCTTCAAAAAGAAGCCGAGGAGGCTCTCCGAGGAAGACCTGGTGCCGTCGTCGTGATGAAGCCGTCGACCGGAGAAGTATTGGCGATGGCGTCTTACCCGTCTTTTGATCCCAACTGGTTCTCCGGGGGAATAGACCGGTCCCGATGGAAAAGCCTAACGGGGGATCGGTTGCGCCCGCTGCATAACCGAGCGATTGGTTCCGCCTATCCGCCCGGTTCCGTTTTCAAAGTCGTGACGGCTGTCGCCGGTCTTTTGGACGGCACGATTAATCGGCAGACAAGGATCTCTTGCAGCGGGGGAAAGACCGTCGGTCGTCGGTTCTTTCGGTGCTGGCGCCGGCACGGGTCGGTCACTCTCGTCCAAGCCATCGCTCAATCCTGCGATACCTACTTTTACACCGTTGCCCTCGCCGTCGGTCCCGAAAAAATCTATCAAGTCTCCCGCGCTTTTGGTCTCTCCCAGCGGGTCGGCATAGACCTGCCTGGGGAGGCACCAGGGGTCATTGGATCCCCCCAATGGAAGAAGCGGCGCTTCGGCATCAAATGGTTCGGAGGGGACACCGCCAATATGGGGATCGGGCAGGGGTTCGTCGCCGTCACTCCCCTTCAGATGGCTCTTATGGCAGCGATGATCGCCAACAAGGGACGCCTCGTCCGTCCCCGCTTGCTCAAAGAGAGCCGTCTGGCGTCAGGGGAAACGGACGAGCGTCCCCGCCCCGAAATCGTTTTCCGTCTCGCTCCTGGTCATCGTCTCTGGGATGTAGTCCACGAGGGGATGATCCAATGCGTTCACGGACCGGCAGGGACGGCGAAAGCCCTTAGAGGACTTGGCTTCACCGTTGCCGGCAAAACGGGCTCCGCCCAGTTTGGTCCCAGCAAGAAGACCCATTCCTGTTTCATCTGTTACGCTCCCGCCGAAAACCCCGAGATCGCCATTGCGGTCATTGCGGAGACCGCTGGTCACGGTTCCGAAGTCGCCGTCCCGATCGCCAACAGAATCCTTCAAAAATACGCCAGCCTGAAGGCTGGCGGCTCATCGCCCCTTCAACAGCAAGTCGCCCAAAAGGTCGCTTTTCTAATGCCCTAACGGCGGAACGATGGCGCCTCTCCATCCTGCCACCGTCCATTTCCCCATTGTCCTTCTTCCAACCGCTTTGGTCCTTGACTGGGCGGCTCGCTGGTGGAAAAAGCCCGACATTGCGTTGGCATCTCTTTTCCTCTTGAGCGCGGGTGTTGCCTTCCTTTGGATCGCTGTTTTGACCGGTCAATTGGAATACACGGCAGCCGAGGCAACCCTCAGCAACGGAAAAGGTCTTCCGGTTCTTGTTCTCCATTCCCGACTGGGCTACCTTTTGTCGGTTGTTTGGTCAGGACTCCTCTTGGGACGCCTTGCCCTCCTTAAACGATCAAACTCTCGGCTGTTTCTCCTTTACTTCGTCCTGTCGGCAATGGCTTGCTGGATCCTGTTCCTGAATGCCTATCTTGGCGGAGTTTTGGTGTATCAGCACGGAGCCGGCATACGACGGTAGAATCTCTTACTCGCCGGCTCCTGTTCCACAACCCTTCAGACCACTCGGTTCTCTTTAATCACCTGCCGGAACCACTTGGCGCTCTCTTTCAGAATCCTCTTCTGAGTGCTGAAGTCCACATAAACGATCCCGAACCGCTTGGTATATCCGAACGCCCATTCAAAGTTGTCCATTAGGGACCAAACAAAGTAGCCCTTGAGCCGGACCTTATCCTGGATCGCTCTGGAGGCCTGCACAAAGTGCTCCCTAAGGAACCGAAGCCGTCGCTCATCCCGAACCGACCCGTCTTCCGCCACCTCATCTTTAAAAGCAGCACCGTTTTCCGTGATGTAAAGGGTCGGTGCCCGATAGTCTCGGTGAAGGCGCATCAAAAGATCGTAAAGTCCCTGAGGATAGATTTCCCAGTCCATCTCGGTATACTCCGACTCGGGCACCCGAACGGAGCGAGTCTTGGTCAGTCCGCCAGCCGGATCGTCGGCGACCACCGATCGGGAGTAGTAATTAACGCCAAGAAAGTCAACGGGCTTGCTGATAAGGGACAAGTCTCCTGCTTCTACTTTAGGCACCAGATTGCCGAACAGGCTCCACATATCCGCCGGATAGGCGCCGACAAAGATCGGGTCCAGATACCATCGGTTGAGGAAACCGTCCTGCCGTCGGGCGGCTTCTTGGTCCTGCTCCGACTCGGTTGCCGGATAGACGGGCGACAGGTTAAGGACGATCCCGACCTTGCTCTGGTTGCCCGAGTCCTTCAGAACAGGGAAGGCTAAACCGTGGGACAAGAGAAGGTGATGGCTGACCTGAAGGGCTGCCCTTGCGCTGGTCAAACCAGGTGCGTGGTGACCCCAGCCGTATCCGATCCAGGCAACGACCCAGGGCTCGTTGTGAGTCATCCAAAACCTGACCCGATCCCCCAGCCTTCGGGACAGGACCGTTGCATAGTCGGCAAAGTAGTAGGCGACGGAGCGGTTGGTCCACCCGCCGATGTCCTGCAGGCTTTGAGGGAGATCCCAGTGATAGAGAGTGACAAAAGGCTCAATTCCCGCCTCTTTCAGCCCGTCCACCAACCGATCGTAAAAATCAAGCCCTTTCTCGTTAACGGGTCCAAATCCGTCAGGAAGGACACGCGGCCAGGAAACGGAAAAACGGTAGCCCTGGACCCCCAGATCCTTCATCAATTCAATGTCCTGTCGCCAAAGATGATAGTGGTCGCAAGCCACATCACCTGTTGATCCATCGACGATCTTTCCCGCCGTGTGAGAGAAGGTGTCCCAGATGGATGGTCCCTTCCCGTCCTCTTTCCAAGCCCCCTCAATTTGATAAGCCGAAGTCGCCACTCCCCAAAGAAAATCATCCGGAAACCGACCCGCTTCGCTCATCTCATTTCCCTCCTTTGCCTTTATGATATTGCTGATGGTTAAAGGGAGAACTTCGGGTCAAAACCCGTGTGCCTTCGTCCTGCGCTTTCTTGGCATTCTTAGTCAGTCGGGGTTTTTGCGGGTTTCCTCCACTTTGCTGGCAAGGAGTGCCAAAGGGCAAGTTTTCTTAAAAGCCGTTATCGTGAGCCCGTTGGTTGCCCGAATGTTTGGGTCGCCTTTCCAGGAAACCGTCAGCAGCCCCTGAGGGGATCGTCTGCCTCTAAGCCTTTCTTGCTATGGCAGGTTCAACCCCGTGACTCCAAGGGAAGGGGTTTTTGGTGAATGGGAGACCCATTGTCTAACCCGCTCAAAA
>JANXBO010000099.1 GCA_025057575.1 Candidatus Caldisaccharidevorator malaysiensis | reverse complement strand
CCTTACCTTTGCGAGATGGCGAACATAAGAGAGCACTGCTCTTGGGTTCACCGCAACCGAGATGTGGCTACCGAGAAGGCGAAAGAACTGGTGGCATACATCGTTGAGAAAGTCAAGCGCAACAAACCGCTCAAGCCCGTTCGCCTTCCTGTGACGAAACGGGCATTGGTCATAGGTGGCGGCATTGCTGGAATTCAGGCTGCCCTTGACCTTGCTGAGGCAGGAATTCCAGTTACGCTCGTTGAAAAGCAGCCTTCCATCGGCGGCAACATGGCTCGCCTATCGGAGACTTTCCCGACCCTTGACTGCGCCCAATGCATTCTCACGCCAAGAATGGTTGAAGTCAAGCAGCACCCGAACATTGAACTTTTGACCTACAGCGAAGTCATTGATGTTTCTGGCTATGTCGGCAACTTCAAAGTCAAAATTTTGCGCAAGCCTCGTTTTGTTGACGAGAGTTTGTGCACTGGTTGTGGCGATTGCGCCAATGCTTGTCCCGTTTTCGTCCCCAACGAATTTGACCGAAACTTGACTTGGCGCAAAGCGGTTTACTTGCCCTTCCCGCAAGCAGTCCCGCAAGTTTACACCATTGACGCTGAGCGTTGTCTCAACACGCCGAAAATGTTCCCGCTGGTTTGCGAGCGTTGTTACGAAGTTTGCGCTCCAAAAGCCATCAATTACGATGAC
>JANXBO010000098.1:466-761 GCA_025057575.1 Candidatus Caldisaccharidevorator malaysiensis | reverse complement strand
ATCAGCCAGGGGTGCCCCGATAGCGATAAAGCCGTCGCCTGCCGAAACGGAAAAGCCAAATTCACTGTCTGTATTGTCGGGGTTGTGCAGGTGCGCCAGTTCTGAAGCATTCCTGCCGGATAGAAGGTAAATTCTTCCCTGATTGCCTCTGACGCCGGGCGCCCCCACAACGACATCGGGAACTCCGTCACCGTTGAGATCCCCTAAGCCACTGACCGACTGTCCAAAACGATCCCTATGGTCAGGTATTAGGGAAATAGTTACTTCCCAAAGGGTTGCCCCATTGGCACCCCCG
>JANXBO010000098.1:0-456 GCA_025057575.1 Candidatus Caldisaccharidevorator malaysiensis | reverse complement strand
AAACCCTTCCCGCCCCTGTGAATGAATCGGGAGTCGCCTTATAAGCGCCCACGGCTAACTCGGGGGGTTCGTCACCGTAGACATTCCCAACGAAAGCCACAGCAGACCCGAATTCACCACCAGGGAGTGTCCCCTGCTTGGACCAGACAATTTCAAACCCTCCCCCTTGGCGACCGCGCTGAGCGACGGCACCAAACGCCATCAAGACCAAACCCACAGCAGCGACGGCTAAGAACACTTTGGAACGATTGCTGCCTTTTGACATCGGGCGCGTTCCTCCCTGATCCCTTCCCCTGAGACGACTAACCCAGCGGGTCAGATTAGAATGTGTTCATATAAATATTTCTTAAAGACCTTTCGGGAAAATGTCAAGGATTTTGAGCGGGTTAGACAATGGGTCTCCCATTCGCCAAAAACCCCTTCCCTTGGAGTCACGGGGTTGAACCTGCCATAGCA
>JANXBO010000097.1 GCA_025057575.1 Candidatus Caldisaccharidevorator malaysiensis | reverse complement strand
GCATTGTGGGGCATTGCCACTCACTATGATTTTCGGCTCTTGTGCCGATTGGTTCGTGACTTGACCGATGGCGTTGTTATGCTTTGGGGTTCAGCGGTTTTGTTGCCAACAGTTCTTGAGAAGGCATTGACAGTTTCACGAAACTTGTGGAGCGAGCCTGAAAGATTTATCGGAGT
Source organism: Candidatus Caldisaccharidevorator malaysiensis (assembly GCA_025057575.1). Taxonomy (GTDB): domain Bacteria; phylum Armatimonadota; class Fervidibacteria; order Fervidibacterales; family Fervidibacteraceae; genus Caldisaccharidevorator; species Caldisaccharidevorator malaysiensis. Next base: position 595 of record JANXBO010000097.1, on the reverse strand, counting down.
TACTTTTGATTTCATCCGTCATTACCGCTCTTGGCGCAACCCGCCAGAGAAAGCCGATGCGCTGGGCGGCAAAGGCTACTACATCGTAGGTCATCACGAGTTGCTCATACCCTTGTTTGCGCAAGCGGTTTTGGAGAAAATGTAAATGTGCAACATCCACAAAAAAGTGAAAGAAGAATTGGTGGGCGCGGAGGGACTCGAACCCCCAACCGACCGGTTATGAGCCGGCTGCTCTGCCGTTGAGCTACGCGCCCAAAGCCGTTTTTAATTTTAACACGCTCTTTAACCTAAAGTTTAGGTAAAGTTTTGAGCGTTGGCAAGCACAGATTTACACCAATGCTCTTTATTGCAAAGTTTGTTGGTGGCTCATACACAGGCTCTAACCTGTGTCGCCAAATTTAGGCAGTAAAAAACTGAGAAATTTCATCCAATTGTAAGGGCATACAAAGCCTGACAGAATCTTTCGGTAGGGTTTCATCCACCTCTACTGCGTAACTCTTACTCATTTTTAGGCATAGTCCACCTGCCCTTTCTGCAAAATGTGTAGTATGCTATGAATTTAGTGCTCGTTTGATTTCATCAGAACTTGCTCTGT
>JANXBO010000096.1 GCA_025057575.1 Candidatus Caldisaccharidevorator malaysiensis | reverse complement strand
AAATTTTGCGTTCAAACGGCGCGGCTTCGCCCAGCGGGCGCATGCCGATGTAGTGATTCAGCACGTCCACCTCCCGCACATCGCCGCCCGTGCCCGTGACATAGACCACCACATTCAGACCCTTCGGGTACTGTGGCGCAATGATGTGAATTTGCCAGTAGGGCAGCCAGATCGAGGCAAACACCAGGAGCGCCGCGACCATCAGCATCGCTCTGTTCCGTCCCTCTCCAGGGCAATCAACACTTGTTCTCATGGTTAGACCTCCTGCTGTAGCCCGGGCATCCTGCCCATGTCCCTTTGTTTTAGAGTGTGGTGAACCGATTACCCACGCGGCACGCGCTCTAAAAAGTGGGGCAGGGGGGCGACCCCTGCCCCCAGTGGAGAGGTCTCACGGCTCCACCAGCAGATACCCCATCATCTCCAGGTGGAGCGCGGAGCAGAACTCGGAGCAGTAGAAGGAGTAGACCCCTTCCTTATCCGCCACGAATTCGAGCGTGACGGTCTCGCCCGGTTCGAGGCTCGCGCTCAACCCGTAGCCGGAGAGGGTGAAGCCGTGAGTGGCGTCGCGCGTGCGCTCCAGGTTAGTAAGATGCCAAACCACACGCTGACCCTTCTTCACTTTGACATGCTCTGGCACGAAGTGGCTGCGGATCAGCGTGGAGTAGATCGTGACGGTATTGCCGTTGACTTCGATGCGCCCTTTGGTGGTGGCGTAGGGGCTTTTCGCCTGCATATGCGCGTCCCAGCCGACCTCTGGATAGACCTCCCAGCTCTTCAGGCGGTCGGCACGGATAATCTGCGCATAGTGCGGCTCGCCGATGCCCAACGGCATATCGTACAGCAGGCGCATCCGCTCACCCGAATTGCTGATGTCGATCAACTGCAGGTTCTGCGGCAGCAGC
>JANXBO010000095.1 GCA_025057575.1 Candidatus Caldisaccharidevorator malaysiensis | reverse complement strand
GACTCTCGGATCTGCTCCAAAACTTGCTTGCGTTCCCGCTCCAGAAGCCGTTTGAGTTCTTCTTCCAGCGCCTTCTTGCCCTCTTCGGTGATGAGGATCACATCTTCCTCAAATTCTTCTCTGAGCGCTTCCGACCGTGCAGCCATCGCTCGGTCACCCCCGCTTTCTCGTTCATTAGCAACACGACGCCAGTAAGGCCGGTTGGGAACTTACTGGCTTGTTGCTGTTATATTTTAACTACTTCACCGTCCCAATGCTATGATCGCTGCTACAGGACCTTTCAGCATCCTTTGTCAGGATTTTTCCCGACACCGTCAGGCGCTGGCTCCTGTGTAGCGGCGAAGGGCAATTTTCCAGAATGCGGAGGCGGCGACAAAGAGGACCGTGGCGGTCCCGACGGCGGCGACGCCGTTCACCCAATCTATGTCCCCACGCACTGCTCGGGCAGGGACCGTCGTGACGAAGGCGACGGGAATCAGGTAAGTAAGAATAGCCCTCGGAATGCCTCTATAAACGCTAATCGGGTACCGACCCGTCTCCCAAAACGCCCACAAAATCGCCATCAGGTTCTCCAAGCGAACGAACCAGAAGCATAGAGTCATCACCATCAGCATGATGGAATAAACAATCGTCAGCCCACTAGCCAGCAGAATTAGAAACCAAAGGGGATAAAGAGGGGAAGAAAAAAGCCCCAAATCGGTTCCCACATACACCACCAGACCAAGACCCGCCAGGCAATTGACCCCTCGCAGGACCGACCAGTAGCGAAGACTGACCAGAAACTGACTGTTCAAGGGCTTCGTCAAGACAAAATCCAAAGTCCCCAGCCGAACATACTCCACCAACCGCCCGATGTTGGGCTGAAGGACCAACTGGATCACACCGTGAACGATCTGAAAAACCCCCACAACGGCAAGAACTTCTTGAAAAGTCCAGCCCCCCAGGTTTTGGGCGTGGAGAAAATAAACTCGAACGATCGCTAAGAACCAGACCAGCCAAAAAAGAGTCTCCAGCACCGAAAAGAAAAAGTGGGCGCGGTAAGTGGTTTCTTCCGAAGCGCTGATACCGATAAAGGTTTTTAGCACCCGCCAATAGGGTTTGATCCCACTGCCCCTCTTCTTTTCTGCTATGTTGACCGTTTCCATTGGGTTAACCATTGAGTGTCTCAAATTGTAACCGCAGCCGAACAGCAGTCAAGCCCCTCACCCAAAGCCATTCAATGAAACGGCATCATCGCTTTCCTGACACGGATAAACGGCTTGGAGAAAGATCACAGGCTCCCCAACAAGCCATAAGATCTCTCTCCATTTCACTGGCTGAGCCGAAAGAGCCAGTGGCGGGGTTCGGGAGATGGATCCCACACCTTCTGACACGAGCAGTCCGACCAGTCGGCATCGGCAAGGATCAGCGCCAACAGATCCGCCATCGCCTTTGCCCTTTCCTGCATCATTGTTTCCACTTCGTGATGGGTCAGGGGATGGGGAGATATTCCGGCGGCGTAGTTGGCGACCACGGCCACGACAGCGTAACAGACTTCGGCTTCCCGAAACAAAACGGCTTCCGTTGCGACCGTCATTCCAACGATGTCCGCACCCAAAGCTGCTAAGGCTTTGACTTCCGCTCCGGTCTCGTAACGAGGACCCTCGGTGCAGGCGTAGCAGGCGGACGGTTCTGGCGAAAACCCTAAGCGGAAAAGACGGGAAAGGAACCGCTCCCGAAGCCTGGGGCAGAAGGGCTGACTGAAGTCCAAATGGGCAACAGGGGCACCGGCACCGTCAAAGAAGGTTAGAGGGCGCTGGCGGGTCCAGTCTATCAACTGGTCAGGGATGAGGAAGGTCCCTGGGGCAAGGTCCTTTCGGAGCGAGCCAACAGCGGCGGTGGCCAGGACCACCTTCACCCCGAGTTTCTTAATCGCTATCACATTCGCCCGGTAGTTGATGGCGTGAGGGAGCAAGTGATGGTCGCGTCCGTGACGATAGAGGAGATAGTGCTTTTCTCCGTTAAAAAAGAACTGGTCTATAAGA
>JANXBO010000094.1 GCA_025057575.1 Candidatus Caldisaccharidevorator malaysiensis | reverse complement strand
TTGGTTTTTGAAAAGTGCCCTTTTTATTCACTTGTCAAAGTGCGCCAAAAGGCTGAGATCGACGGCAAATTATAGCCCGTCCGTCCCAAAAAGGCAAGACCCCCGACCCTGTTGGGGCTGGAATGTGGCTTGCCTTGCCCGAGGCGCCAGGGGGAGACGGTGAGAGGGACGGTGACGGCTCTTGCCAGCCAGCGCAGGCTCTTTTTCGGTTCCCCTTGCCTTTCTCCGTCCGGTGGGTTGCCTGGTCCGACCCTGTGTCCTAAGAGGGTCGCTCGCCTTGGGTCGTGTGCTTCTTTAGGTCGTCAGGGGGCTCAAACGGGAGGGGAGGCTTGCCGAGGGTGCCCTTGCTTCCTTTCTCAGTTTAGTAGCCGATGGGTCGGCAATTAAGGTGGCTGATGACGAAACGACCTTCCGGTGTTCCGAGTCGGCTCAAAGGCGACTGGTTGGACCGTCCCGCTACGATCCTTCCACGATCGCCTTCGTCTTTTCCAGAGCGATCTTGGCAACGGTGAGGGGCGGCTGTTGCCAGTAATCGCGGTTAAACAGTTCTACAGAGATGACACCCTGGAAACCCCTGCGAACCAGTTCCTGCACCAGTTCTTTGAGGGGCAGGTGACCGTCGCCCGGCATCACCCGGACCTCGTCGCCCGATTCTTCCCGAATGGCGGTTGCGGGAACATCGTTGAAGTGAAGAATGCCGACCCGATCGCCGGGCAGATCGGGCACGTCGTTGAGGGACGAGCCCCCTCTCCACAGATGAAAAGGATCCAAAACGATGCGCGCATCGGGATCGCCGGTCCTTTTGACGATCTCCCATGCTTGATCCACTCGGAAGACTTTGGGGGAGAAGCCCAAAAACTCCATCATCGGAAGGACCCCGACCTTTTTGCCTTCTTGCAAAAGAGCCTGAAAGCGCCGAGCGGTATCGTCAAGGTCCAGGGGGGAGGTCTCCATTCTGATAGAAGGGGACGCCACGACCGCAGCAGCGCCCAATTGGGAGGCTAACTGAAGGAGGTTGCGGCATTCGTCCATCGCCCTTAGATAGACATCTCCGTAGGAATCCATCCAGCCGTGGAGGGCAATCATACTGGGGACGGAAAGCCCCGAATCGTTGAGGAGTTTCTTCAAATCTTCCAGGTTGCCCCCGGTATTCTGGTAGGCACGGATGTCGGCAAACCATAGTTCCACTGCCGCAAAGCCCGCCTCGGCGGCTGCGCGAATCTTCTCCTCCAAACTCGCCGGCTGAATCGTGCTCGTGTTCAGGCAATAAATGAAAGCCATTTCGTTTAGTCCTCCTTTGCACCTGCCTCAAACAGAAGCCCTGTCGCTCCCCTTCTTATTTAGGGCGCAAAACCCCAGCCGTTCTTTTTCAAACTATGGCACTGGCAGAACCCGACCACTCAGGCGAACAACCGTTACCGAACCCCGTGGTCAATCTCTGTTATGAAAAAGGAGGAAGAGTCCTTATGAGACCTGTATCAAGAACGGATTTAACCGGCAATAGGCGAACTTAATAATCCCACGATTTTTCCCACAGCCCTTACCTTTGGATGCTCCGCGCTCTTACCAAGCGGGTTTTGACCAATTCGGCAACGGCTTGGTAGACTTGGAGGCGTTCGGCATCAGTCAGACCCAGCACATCAAAGATCACACTATCTAACTCAAACCGGTCGGGGGATGCCCTACGAACTCTGTCCAGGGTCAAGTCCTTAGGGTTGACTTGCTCATAAGGATGCTCCGCATCGGTGCAACGTCTTCGGTTGCACAGAGGAAAACCTAATTCTTCAACGATGCCTCGCATATGTCGGTTTGAGAGGGAATTAAAAACTGCCTGCAATTTGTGCCGCTGCGCATCGCTCAGAATACCGGCGTCAATCACAGGAAATGTGACGATATCGGATTTAAGTAGCCTCGCAGCCCCACCACCCAGACCAGCCCTGGCTAGCACCTCAAAAAAGAAGGCAGTTAGGGTGCTGTTCAGAATAGCACCAAGATGCAAAAGTGGCATTTTAACGGGCAAAATGCCGTGGAACGTAT
>JANXBO010000093.1 GCA_025057575.1 Candidatus Caldisaccharidevorator malaysiensis | reverse complement strand
ACATCCGTTACGGACGGTTAGAAGCAACCGACGACGAGATTCGCCAGGCTGCTGCCCTTGCCAACGCCGACGATTTCATTGAGAAACTTCCTTCCGGCTACCAGACGGTGGTGGGTGAAAGGGGGGTGAAACTGTCAGGAGGGCAGAAGCAAAGGCTCTGCATCGCCCGAGCCTTCCTCGCAAATCCCCGAATTCTGCTCTTGGACGAAGCGACGGCTTCCGTTGAGCCGGAAAGTGAAGCCATCATTCAGTCCGCTCTGGAACGTCTAATGGAGGGGAGGACCACCGTCATCGTCTCCCATCGTCTGTCAATGGTCCGAAACTGCGATCAGATTCTGGTCATTGACGAGGGCAGGATCTCTGAGGCAGGCACCCACGAGGAACTGATGGCGAAGGAAGGTTGGTATAGCCGGATGTATCTCCTCCAAATGGGAGAAGTGGAAGTGAGCACACCCCTACCGTCGCCACCTTCGTCCGCAGCACCAGAGGACAGGGGACCCAATTCGTCCCCTGAAGTCTCCTTTTTTCCCGACGATTAATCAATTAATGCTCCCTCTCGCTCCGGTGGGTGCAGACGGGACCAATGGACGTGACCGTCCAGGTAAAGTTCGTTCACTCCGTTCCGATGCTGTCCACCGGGAATGTCCCAGACCTCTTTGCAGGCTCGGTAGTAATCGGGTTCCCAAATCCCCTTACAGGCTTCCCCCTTCAAATGGAAATTGGGGTCCACCGCCAGCCGCACTTCCGACGGCGGAAAATGTTTGGAACGGGTCCATAAGCCCATCACTGTCAGGCGGCCGGGTCGTTTTACCGAAAAGTAGTAACTCGTGAATCGGTGGAAGATGCACCAGTAAAAAGTCTCTGTTCCCGCATAGGGGTCGGCGGGGCAGAACCAAAGATCTGCGGATCGGGCATAGGTATTGACCGACAAGAAAAGCAGGTGGGGGGCAAAAATGGTGCCCCTGTCGCCGGCTCGCCCGCAGCCCTTTAACCAAGGAATTTCGGGCGGGGTGACCCCATCGCCCCAGGCTTGAATCGGCCAGTTTCGGTAGGGTGGTAAGAGGTCGTCCCAGTCCTGAGCATACATTAGAAACGCTTTCCCCAACTGGGAAAGATTGGAGAGGCAGACCGTTTGGGACGCTCTCTCCCTCACAGCACTGACGCCAGCGAGAATCAGTCCCGTTAAAGAAGCCACAATGGCGATGACGACAAGAAGTTCTACAAGGGTCCAAGCGGGAACGCATCGGTGGTTCTTGTGTCTTTGGCAGAAATCCCACCACATAACGTGTCACCACATCCCATTTTTCCACTTTGAAGATCATTCCTTTACCGAGTCTCTCCTGCCCTAACAAATTGAGCCTAAGGGACGGGATCAGCCACATCACCAGCGGGACTGGGTTCAAGGCACTGTTTGGACTGAATGGCGTCTTCTGTGCCCAGTTGCGGTGATCAAAATCAAGCATTCAGACTCCGTTCTGGTTGCAAACGATTGCAAAAAGGTGCGCAGGGATGGCGACGACCATACACTCGAAACGCCCAGGTATGGCAGTGTCCGTCGGCAAAGCGGGCAACCCGAGTTATCCCACACCCTTATCCCGAATTAAGGGGATATGGGGGTCTTGATTCCGGCACCGGATGGGTTCCCCCTTGGTATGTCCCCGCCGATTTCACCGGTCTTCTGTTGTCCATCGGTTTCAATGATCAATTGGTCATCAACTTGGGCTGCGGGCTATGGGGGAACCCCATTCGTCTGGCACTTCGTCCACGCAACAGTTCTGTCGCTTTTCTTCAACTTCAATGTGGTGGGTTGCCTGTTCGCCTTGTGATTACTGAGTCGGCGCCTTTGCCGCTGGGTGCCCACCTTGTCCCTGCAAGCGTCTGAATGGGCAGCCCTCTACACTCTCTTTTCCGCCGCCAAAGCCCTTTTTGGACACGACTTTCTCCAAGTTTTATCTAAGATGCTCATCGAATCGGCGAAACCACATATCGCGGTCTGCCGGCAATTGGGATTTGGACTGGGGCTCTCGTCGACCCTTTTCCTTCTACGACTTTGGCTTCTTTGGTTTCCCTTTCACCCCGTCGGATATGCTTTAGCCGGTTCCTGGACGATGTCGTGGCTATGGGCGTCCGTTTTTGTCGGCTGGGCGACAAAGGTAATTCTCCTTCGTTACGGGGGACCAACCGCGTATCGGAAGGCGAAACCCTTTTTCCTCGGTTTAGTCCTCGGTGAATATCTGGTCGGAGGTGCTGGTCTTTCGTTGCACAATGCCATAACGGATCGGATCACCTACAGTTTCTTCCCTTAGGAAATGTCTTTGCCTTTTCGCCCAGAAAGGAAGCATTCTTTACACTCAAGTTGACCCTAATGGTAAACAATATCGTCCCCTTCTTTGCTATGAAGCCTCGTTAACGGTAACGAAGGCCAGAAAAGAAGCGGGGAAATGAGGGGCTATTGCTCAGAAACTTCCGACAGAGAGACGAGCGTC
>JANXBO010000092.1 GCA_025057575.1 Candidatus Caldisaccharidevorator malaysiensis | reverse complement strand
GAGAAAGCCACGAAAGCCAAGTTAGCGGCGTTGAGCATTAGTTCAATGCTCATAAACATCACGATGATGTTCCTTCTGGTCAAAACCCCCAAACCGCCAACGGAAAAGAGGACCGCACTTAAAACCAAAACCCCGTTAAGAGAAACCGGCTCTGACACCAATTAGCCTCCCCTCGGTCTCTTGACCATAACGACGACTCCGATCATAGCGATCAAAAGGATGAGAGAAGCCAGTTCAAAGGGCAAAAGGTATTTAGTAAACAGAAGGTTCGCCAGCCGATCGGCAGGGACCAGAAGGGTCGGCTCCTCAGAGAACCGAAGACCAACCGCCAAACCCGCCGTGGTCAAAACCGCTCCCAGAACGGCTGTCGCCAGGTAACTGACCGGATACTGCCGAAACAGCCGGTCCTGCCCGAATTCGTCTCTTTTTAAGTTGAGGAGCATAATCACAAAGAGGAAAAGGACCATAATGGCGCCGGCGTAAACGATGACCTGGATGATCGCCAAAAACTCAGCCCCCATCAGAAGGTAGACGACGGCAACGCAGAAAAGAGAAAAAACAAGGAACAGGGCGCTATGGACCGGGTTTGGAGAAGAAAGCATCCCAATGGCGCCCAGGACCGCCCCAACGGCAGCGAGCCAAAAAACGACTTGCCCTACGCTCAACCTGTTTCCCCTTCCACCTCGTCATCATCACAATCAGCCAAAAAACTTTTGTTCCATCGCTGACAAATGTAACGCAGGTCAGGAAGGACCGATCACGGATCAGAATAAGAAGCAAACAACGATGAGAGCATTCCCGTCAGCAGAGGGGTAGATATGTCCCAGAGCACGATCTGTCAAAAGTGCGGTCGGGAGAATCGAGCGACGGCACGGTTCTGCTCTTCCTGTGGCACGCCACTCACGAGAGAAGAGGAGAAGCCCCTGGCGCCACCACCAGTTTCCGAAGGACCTCAGGAAGGACTGGAGGCGGCGAGAAAACTGTGGGACTGGACCAAAACCGTCGTGACTGTCGGCGCCCGAACTGCCTGGAACGAACTGGTCAATCCGCCTCCCGTCGCCCAAGGGGAAGTCACGGAAAAGGTCAAACTGGACGCAGCGATGGCACCGTCCGAGCCTTCCTTTTTTGTTTTGGTCGCTGGTAGCGCTCTCCTGATGTTGATGGCTTTGACCGGCAATTGGCTGGCACCTCTGACCGCCGGCTTAGTTACCTTAGTTCTCTCTTGGCTCCGGTGGCGGCGTCCTTACTTCAGCCCGCTGGCTTGGCAGTCTATCGCCGGCATCTTTGGGAAGAGCCCGATGGTCCCCGCCCTTCACTTTCGGTTAAAAACTGATCACCAAGATGTCCTGGTGGCAGCGATCGGTCCTTTTAACGGACCGGAACCTGCGGAAGGCGATCGGGTCAAAGTGTGGGGCATTTACGACGACAAGGATCAGACCCGTCTGCGTGCTTGGATGATCGTGAAAGAGCATCCGTCGGATCCTGCTCCGGCGCCTTTCACCGTGCCCCGTCTGTTTCCGTTTATCCCCGTCGCTTTTTTTGTATCCTTAGCCGCTTTCGCCATCGCCGTCTTGTTGCAACTCTTTTAGGAGTTAAGTCTTACCAGAAAGGTGCTGACCGTTGCCGATGGACTGGACAAAGAGAGCCCGACGCGCCGTCCTAAATATGAAGCCCTACATCCCAGGTAAACCCATTGAGCAAGTCCAGAGGGAACTGGGCTTGGACCGGGTCTTCAAACTGGCGTCCAACGAAAACCCCCTGGGACCGTCGCCCCGAGCCTTGGAAAGGGTCCGAGAGGTCCTTTCCGAGTCCCATCGTTATCCGGACGATACCTACACAAGCCTCCGTCAGGCTCTGGCTCAGCGTCTCAAAGTGGAGCCCGAGATGATTCTCCTAGGCAGGGGAAGTGACGAGATTCTCCTCCACATCGTTCAGACTTTTATTGAAGAAGGCGATCGGGTAGTCTTCAGCAAGCCGTCCTTTGCGATGTATGACATCCTGTCGTGCCTGATGGGAGCGCAACGGATCGCTGTGCCGTTGGCTGGATTCCGTCACGACCTGAAGGCTCTGGCCGATGTGGCGACCCCCGAGACAAAAGTCCTTTTCCTTGACAGTCCCAACAACCCGACAGGAACCATCATAACCAACAGGGAATTGGAATCTTTCTTTGACAAGATCCCTGAAGGACCACTTCTGGTCTTGGACGAAGCCTACCAAGAGTTCGTTGAAGCCGATGACTATCACGACGGGGTCGCTTATGTAAAGGAAGGGCGACCGGTTATCGTCTTGCGGACTTTTTCCAAAGCGTATGGGTTGGCAGGTTTTCGGATCGGGTATGGGATCGCCGATCCAGAACTGGTCCGCCTCATTGCTCGCGTGCGGGAGCCTTTCAATGTCAGCAGCCTTGCCGTTGCTGCTGCTTTGGGTGCCCTTGAGGATGATGATTTTCTCAACCAGGTTCGTCAAGTAGTCTGGAACGGTAAGAAGCGCCTCTACCAAAAATTGAACGAGTTGGGTCTCTTTTTTGTGGAGAGTCAGGCGAATTTTGTCCTGATAGATGCGGGTGTAGATTGTCGGGAAGTGAGCCGCCGCCTTCAGGAAAGAGGGTTCATCGTCCGTCCTTGCGACATCTTTGGCTTA
>JANXBO010000091.1 GCA_025057575.1 Candidatus Caldisaccharidevorator malaysiensis | reverse complement strand
CCACCTTGGCACCGACAATTCCCGCTGTCTTAAGATTCAGTTCGCCAATAACGGACCCACCAAGGGAAGTGATGGTTAAGGAGGCATCGGTCGTCCACACCAATCCGGGGACTTGGGAGAAGATCACCTGCAGTCTCCGTTCCCTGTCCCGAATTTGCCGCTCCGACTCTTGTAGAGCGTTCAAGGCGCTATTGATGGACTGAGCCAACTGATCCAGTTCATCGGTTGCCGTCCGAAGAACCTGACCCTGTCGGTCGGCAACCGCCTGAATGGACCCCAGCGCTTGATTGAGGCGCTGGACCGGACTGATGACCAGTCGGTTGAGAAAAAGGACCGAAACCATCAAAGCGATCCCGACCAGGACCATAGCCAGGAAAAGACTGCGGACAACCTCGCCGGAAGCCTGAGATAGGGGTCTCTGCATCGTGATGGTGACAACAGCGACCGGACGGTCGTAGAGGTCTCGGATCAGTTGATGACCTTTCAGCGAATGCCGCTTATCGGCAACGACGGCGCGACTGCGCTCAACGAGGTCGAGAGAAAGTTTTTTGAGTTCTGCATCCGATAGGGGGGAGCCGATAAGGGTTAAGGAAATGGGGATTTGGAGCCGAAGGGAAAGGCGCTGCCGCTCATCGGCATCCCAAAAGCGCCCCCAGACAAGGACACCTCGGGCGGGTCCCTCGCTATTGCTGGTCAGAATCGGGTGGGCAGAAACTAATAGCAACCCCTCCCGCACCAGAACAAAGCCGCTGATGCCTCCTTCCAGCCCACGGGAAATCAGGGGGGAGTTGCGTCCAATGTGAGGCAAAAAACCTTCCGGTAAGCGTTCTTCTACTCGCTGCCCCCGAAGCCAGGCACCTTTCACCAGCCTGCCTCTCAAGTCCACATAGCCCATAAAGTCCAGGTTATTATTGATGAAAGTCGCCACGACCAGGTTAGACCGAATGTAGTCTTGATTAAGGTCCGCCATAAATTGGTAGCTATCATCCCACGCCGCCCAGTCCCGGTTGGTGCCCGCCAGATTCTCAATCTCTTGACTCAGGCTTTCGGCGACCCGATCTAGATTCCGGCGGGCTTCTCGCTCTTCAAAGTTTTGAAAAATTCTCAAAATGACCGACGAAGCGAGGGCATAAAGAGCACCCGTGGTCACACCAAGGACCAGGAAGATAACGATGCCCGCCTTCCATTTAAGGCTCAAACGAGAGAGCCAAAAATTCATTCGGTCACCAACTCCAGACCCAGAGGAGGTTGACCAGTAAAAGGTGCGAACCCGATGACCGGTTGGGTCTTCCGTAGGCGACCGTCACCCCAAAACCGGATGCCCACTCTCCGTAAACCCCTAAAGTGATCCACCCGTCTCGCTCGCTGGTCCAGTCGGACAGAAGCCAGAGACGAGGACCGACGGGGTATTCGGCACCCAGCAGCCAATCGCCCCTTCCGGCTCTTTTCATCGCTCCCAGGTGGATGCCCCCGCTGCCAACCCTTTGACTCATCGCTGCATAGAAGGCAGGCGTTCCCCTCCGTCCCACATTCAAGACACCGACGGCAAGGGAAGGCTGTCTTCTTACCTGTCTCTGGATCTGGAACTTGGCATTGAGAAAGGGCTCCTGGCTGCGCCGGACATCGTAAAAATCTATCCCGACCTCCCAGGACCGTCCCAAGCCCATCTGAAAGAGGATCAGACTGTGGGCTCTGGAACTGGTCAGAGATGGAAAACCCTCTTGCTCTAGTTCCAGCCTCATCTGACCCGATTCCAAAACCTCGGCGGTGGGGATGACATTTAGCGAAGTCGGATACGCTCCCGCCCAGGACACAGTGAGCAGCATTACGATGAGGCGAAAACACCACTGTAGGCGATGCGGACCTCGTAAGAAACTTATCATTTCCTCTTTAATATTATTATATCAAAGTCCAAAGAGGTTGGACGATAATCCTCATTCCAAATAGGGCTGAACTTCTATGAAGTTAATCATCAGTTCCTGACCAATTCGGGCGCCCGGCTCCGTCGTCCCCTTCCAATCGGAAAGGATCAGCACCCCTTCCCTCTTGTCCGCCCGAAAAACCCGAAAATGGTAGTTCATCCAGAACTTGTTCTTTTCGTCAAAGGGACCCCATTGGTGGGCATAATTGTTGCCAATGACCCAGTCAAAGCATTTCTCGTCCACCCATTCCCCGCCCTCTATCCTTATCTGCAGTCCGTGCCTTTCCTCCACCGACCGACCGGACTGGAGGGCGCCGTAGTCGCCCGTGACCAGTTTCAAGGAGTAAAGGCGACCGGGCTCCAAATGCTTCATTTTTTGGCGGACGAGATTGGGTCCCATAACGCTCCTCTTCAGCCAAAGAAAGGTGTCTCCCTTCTCTGTCCGAGGGTATCGCCCCTGAAGCCAGCCATAGCCCGCTACTTTTCTCGCCCCCACACTGCCCTCCTCCGCCATCACCACTTCCCATCCCCGGAGCCCGTCCTCAAAGTCAGGATTCTCAATGATTTGGGGGCGATAGCGGAACCCGTAGGCTGCCGACAGCAGGTCCTTCCTCCCCTCTATCCCGTAGTGACGGAAAAGGAGCGCCGCCCATCGGACCGTCTCCTCGTCGGCGTATCCGGAGGTGTATTCCATCAAACCGTAGATTCCCGAAAATGCTGGGTCCGTCGCCACTCTTTGAAATTGCCGATCCATCCAGACCTTGTAGTCAACAGACGGATCCACATTGAAGGTCTCGGTCGCAATCATTGATTCGTAGCCAAAGCAGACGACAAGATGGCTCTCACAACCGGGCAGGGCTTGGCTCCAGCCTCTCATCTCGTCGGTCAGCCGGCTTTGCAGGACTTTCTCGGCTTGGTCCTCGTCGGGGGGCTCGGAAAGATACCGCTCCCAAACGATCGGATAACCCCAACCGATCATCCGACGGGCAAATTCGGTGCTCGTCTTTCCCCTGAAAAGAGACCCGCAATAAGGAACGAATAATTTTCCCCGAAACACTGTCT
>JANXBO010000090.1 GCA_025057575.1 Candidatus Caldisaccharidevorator malaysiensis | reverse complement strand
GATGCGATCACGTTCCAATTCGTCGCCACTGATCCCGATAACGATGGGCTCCGTTACCAATTGGAGTTTTTGAGAAACGGGTCGGTCGTGCGAATTATTGACCAAAGAATAAGCCAAGAGGGTTGGGATCAGGAGTTTTATTCCAGCGGATCATTGGCAACTTGCACCGTCTCTTTGGAGTCCAGGCCGCTACCGGCAGGAGTGACTCATTGGAGAGTCCAAGCGTATGACGGCAGGGTTTGGGGACCTTTTAGTGAGCCCCGCGCCCTCGTTATAGACTACCCCGAGTTACCCTTGGGCACTTTGTTGAGGCTTTCTCTGCGTCCTGACCACGCTCCAAAGGGTTTTAAATTGAAAGTGGTGGCACCGCAGGACCTTTTTATTACTGTAGGGGCGATAGAAGAAAGGGTATGGAGAGGTGAGTTGCCGCCACGTTGCGAGATTTCCCTTCTGTCCGTTGATGGGGCCACAATTGCCACTACTAAGTCCTCTGGTTGGGATGACATTCTTCTCAAAGTGCCCAATCTGCCGGCTGGTGAGTATCATCTGCTCATTTCGGGAGACAATATTATAGATTGGCATTTACGGGTCGCGCCGGATTTTCCCAGCCTCCGCTTTGGTCAACTCTTTAGCGGAACCCTGTATCGCAGGGGCGGGGATGGCTGGTTGCAAATAGACGTGCCAGAGGGCACGAGAAATCTTGACTTTACCGTAGAGGCACCGGGGACGGTCACTTTCCTTGAAGTTTGGCGGGGAGAAATCGGTAGCAGGGAATACTGGCTGTCTTCACAATGGGAGGATCCGCCCGTGCGCCTCACCATCCCAAATCCCGCTCCCGGTAGATACTATTTGCGAATTCGGGATTGGGGCATTTTGTTGGAACAAAGTCAAGTGAGACAGTTCAGCGTTCGCGTTGCCGGACCCCAAATGGCCCATCGCGTGCAAGTGGCTCCTGATTTTGCGACTCCAGAAAGAGAACTGGACTATGTCGTCACTTATGCCAACGTAGGGGACGCACCCGCCACTGATCTACTCATAGAAAACCTTCTACCTTCGGAAGTGGAAGTCGTTCAGGACAGCATCAGTGACGGAGGCGTTTACGATGCCGCCTCCCATCGCGTCATTTGGACCATCGGCACCTTAGCCCCTGATCAAAGCGAACGGACGGTCCGGTTCCGAGTAAGGGTGAAGAGAGAGGCTGCGGAAGGATCAGAAATCGTCAACACCGTGCGCATCCGTTCTTTAGAACTGTCTGAACCTCAAGAAGCAGTAGCAAGAGTCCCCGTTACTTCTCCTCACATTTACTTTGAAAACACTCACACCATTTTTGACACCGTTACGGTTCAAATCAATGGTTTGGGGGCGATCCCAACCGATGGGAGACGAGGATCGTCCCCATCACGACCGAGAGTGTCCTTACTGTTTCCAGCCGGGACTGCATCCAGCGAGGAGATCGTTGCCGATGAAGTAACCGAGTCAGAAGACGGACGACAAATAGTCGCCAGTTTCCGACTTTTAGGCAAAGTCGTTTCACCCGTGGCGCCCAGAGTTCGTCTTCAGCATCCTGTCGTCGGTGAGAGGACCTGGCAAGGACCCATCTTGAGCGTGCCGATGATGCGGACCGAACTGATCATTCCCCGAACGACCGTTCGGTTGGGCAGGGAGGAACGATTGCTCATCCGAATAACTAACCAACATTCCTTTCCGGAAACCCCCCTGGTGGCTCTATCGTTTTCGTTTAACAACGTGCCGGTCCGCGATGTCGTCACCATTGCTTATCGCGTGTTAGATACCCAGGGGCGAGAGATCAGTCAGGGTCATTATACTATGGAACAGGAATCGGTCCTTTTGCGGCTGCCGCCCGTGCATCCTTACAGCACTCAGGACTTTACTTTGATGATTCGGGTCACCAGCGGAAGAACTGGTCCGGCACTGCGTCAAGACCCGCTTACCATTGGTGTGGCTCTTTGTGTTGCCGCCGTGACTTTTTCATTAGTATGGCTGGGGAGAAGAGCATTAGAGCGAGGTTGTGAGGAGATCATCAAACACAGAATGAGGACGGAAGCCGCCCGGTACGGGCGACCATTGACCCAAGAAGAAGTGGACCAAATGTATGAACGGATCCGTCGCGGGAGTGAGATCGCATCCAACTGGCTGAGTCAGGTCCGCAATAATGCACCAGAGTGGGTTGTTAAGTCGGCGATTAGGAGGGTTTTGCAGGAATACCTTGGTGCGGCAGCGGCAGAACTGGTCAATGACATTTATGAAATGCTAAAAAAAGCCGCAAAAGGGGAATTGGGATTTGATGATCTGGTAAGGTTTATTGTCTCCAAGTTGTTCCCCGGTTTTAATTGGGCTGGTGAGGCAATAGACAAAGCCTTTGACGCTCTGAAGTCGGAAATTAAACGCTGCATCGAAAACTCGGGTCAGGCAGATGACTTTATGCGGGAATGGGCAAAAAACAATTGTGACGACGGCCGCTTAAGGCCTGTTGCTGCCTGGGACCCGAATGCCAAGGGTGGGACTTTCGGGGTGGATGGATTCATTGCCGGCGACGGGATGATCACTTACATCATTTTCTTTGAAAACCTACCCACTGCCACGGCAGCGGCAGAGGAGGTCCTGATTGAAGATATTCTGCCTGACTCTTTGGACTTAGAGAGCCTTACCTTCACCCAGTGGGGTGTGGGCGATAGGGTCCTTTCGGTCCGTCCCGGAACACGGCAACTGGCGGAGGACTTGGACCTTCGTCCTGCTCAAAATTTGATCCTTCAAGTCCGCAGCCGGTTGGACCCTGCGACCCGTAAGTTGACGGTAACCTTTAAGGGCATTGACCCCGCCACGGGCGAACACCATCCCGACGGTTTTCTGCCGCCCAACGTCAACGCACCTCAAGGAGAAGGCTTCGTGTCGTTCCAGATCCGCCCCCGAGCCGATCTTGCGTCGGGAACAGTCATCACCAACAAAGCGACGATCATTTTTGACCCTCATCTGGGTGTCAACCC
>JANXBO010000008.1:70283-71886 GCA_025057575.1 Candidatus Caldisaccharidevorator malaysiensis | reverse complement strand
GGCAGCGATCAGGGTGAGCACCAGGATAAAGACCCCCACCCATCGGGATTGGCGCTTCGTTCCTTTTGGTATTGTCTCGTCCATCTTTAGAAACTCCTCTCCCCCATCGGGTAGAGAGGAATGGGACTCAACCACGCCCGAATGGGCGCCGCCGATGAGACCAGAAGCCCTTTTGCTCTCTTGCAAGACCTCTCAGTCCCAACGACAAAAGTTCTTGCCTTTGATAGCAGGTTTTCGGCAGATGGCGCAGACAAAAAGAGATACGGAAGATAGTCCTGTTCGTGTGCTGACCCCATTTCTTCACATCTAAACGCCACAGAGACCCGTAAACGCAACCCGCCTTCAACCCATTGAGGTGGACCGTTGCCCTCATCGCCAAGTTGTTTTCCGGTCAAAAAATCGCTCAGTGCCCACTCCTTCGCCAAACAGGCGACGAATCAATTTGTTTAAACCCCTTCGCCGGCAAAAAAAGAATGCCCGATGTGCTTACCGTTTTTGCCGAAATGATCCCCAATTTTTCCCCTTCTCTCCATCCCGACCCACTTGGGCTCCATCGGTCACTGCACGGTCTGCTTCAGTAAGTCCAAAGCCTTGTCGGCGACCATTTCGCCACTGCCATCCCCGCAGACCGTCCAGGGACCCAGGCTCACCTCGTAACCACCCGCTGCAAATGCGCCCCAGTCAACCAGGTAACCCGCATATCCGTTGGCATAGCCAACGACCCAGGTGAACGGCAGCGGAGAAAAATGACGAATTCTCAACCCCGGTCCGACAAAAAGTTCTCCAGAAACTCCCACTAAACCTAAAGGACCCAGGCGCAAAACCTGGACCTCAACAGTCCGGTTCCTTTCATCCTTAAGGCGCAGGGATGCCTGCCATCGGTTCCAGGCGATCAGGACTCTTTGCCCCTGCAACTTCTGTTGTTCCGTCAAAGGTTGGTCCGCCCTCATCCACCACCAGGCACCCTTCACCTGGGAAAGTTCCTCTTGAAACTCTTCCTCTAATTGGGCACCGTCGGGAACATCGCTCCTTGGTGGTAAGATCATTCGCTCAGCAGCGCACGACAAAACGGGTTCCAGATAAGCGCACTTCCAAGAACGATTTTTGGTAAGCAGATGCATTCCTTTGCCCGAGCCCCAACCGTGACGATGATGGAGCAGAAGGAGGTTCGCCTGTTTGAGGGCTTCCGCCCCCAAAGCCTGCCCATAAAGCCGGACATCTTCAAAGTCCGAAGTCGTTTGGTAAAAAGGGTTCACATCTCCGCAAGCACCTTGCAGGAACGAGCAGGAAAGACAGCCGTGCAGGTGGGTCTCCAAAAACTCCGTTAAGGCGCCTGGGTAGTCAGCGGAGATCAGGTCATTAACCTGAACGACGGTCGGATGCGCCGAAAAGTGAGTGAGGGCGATGACCCCGTCGTCGCGAACGAAGAGAGCCAGACCCAGGGTCGGATCGTCCTCCTCCTTCTCAATTTGGCTGTCCTCGGGGCGATCGGGAAGGCGATAGACTTTCCCGTCCTTTCCCTTGATCCGACGGCTCCAGGCGACACCGTCAACCAAACCCTCCGCCACATAGCCGGCACACGGCTTTCTGTCCCTCCAGGCAG
>JANXBO010000008.1:0-70273 GCA_025057575.1 Candidatus Caldisaccharidevorator malaysiensis | reverse complement strand
TCTCCACCCATTCGGCAACCCCCGGAACTTTTAGGAAAGGTGTCAGGCACAGAGTTTCGGGCGTTGAATGGGCGTGCGTTGCTGCCAGCATAATGCGGTCGGGCGTCAACCCGCAGATGCGGGACAGGCGACGACGCAACTCTCCGACGAAATCGCGATGGTCACCTAATAAGCTCCAGTGAAAGCCGATACAGTCGGCAGCGATGATGAGGACGCCATCAGTGTCAGTGGACAACGCCAGGGCTCGGGCGGTGAGTCGGTCGTGGACGCCTCGGAACGAGTGTTGTCGCGGAACAAACCCCAGTTCGGGAACGAACAGAGGAGGCGTGATGTCTACTTTGCCTGAGCCCACCATCCAGTGCTTCATCGTCCACTCCCTAACGCCAAATTCTATGGCTAAATGGGACTACCAGGGCAGAAGGGATCGGATTTTGAACAGGAAAGGTTCCCAGCAATTGCCGTCCGCAAAAGTCTTTGGCGTTTCATTATAGTTCGCCTCTTTGGCGCCCGATGGACGGGGGTCTTAACCAGCCCTTTTGGTCTCGTTTATTCCACACAATGGGCTCGCTCCCCTCTTCCATCAAAAGACTGGGTCCGGATTCGCCCTCTCCTTTCCGGCATTTGTGGGAGTGACCTTGCGGTCATTAAAGGCACTTCTTCCCTTTATCTGGCGCCTCTCATCTCGTTTCCTTTTGTTTTGGGTCACGAAATCGTCGGCAAGGTCACAGAAGCAGGGCAGGGAGCGACCGACTTGCTGGGGAAGCGAGTTGTAGTGGAACCAGCATTAGGCTGCTTCGTCAGAGAACAGCAGGAACCTTGCGCTGCTTGCGCTTCGGGTTTCCAGTCGTTGTGTGAAAAGGTAACCGAGGGGATCATCAGTCCCGGCATTCAAACGGGCTACTGCCACGACACGGGAGGTGGATGGTCCCACGAGTTTCTTGCCCACCGGTCTCAGGTGCACATCGTTCCCGACCATCTTGCTGACGAGGTGGTCGTTCTTACAGAACCGTTTGCTTGTGCCCTTCACGGTGCCGTCCGCCTGCTCAACGAACATCCTCAGGTAAAGAACATACTTGTTATTGGCTGCGGGTCGATGGGACTTCTCACGATAGCAGCCATAAGGGCTTTAGAGAGACAGGAAGGCAGAGAGCCAGTCAGGATCGTCGCCGTCGGGCGCTACGATCACCAAAGGCATTGGGCAGAGAAAGTAGGGGCAGACTTAGTAGTTCCCGATGGACCGCCCGTGCGACTCTATCCCGACCTGGCACGGGAGTCAGGGGCAAGTCTCCATCGTCCCGAACTGGGACTGCCGACCGTGTTAGGGGGATTTGATGCCGTTATCGACTGTGTGGGGAGCCAAAAGAGTCTCAACGACTCAGTCCGGTGGGCGCGAAGTGGAGGGTCGGTGCTTCTGATAGGAATGCCGGCAGAGCCAAGGGTCACCTGGACCGCCGTCTGGTTCAAAGAGGTAACCGTCCAAGGTGTCTACGCATACGGCGTGGAAGAGTGGATAGGACGAAAGATCCGGACCTTCTCTCTGGCCCTTGACCTAATGGCTTCCGGCACGGGCGACCTGACTGGTTTTGTCAGCCACATTTTTCCCCTGTCCCGATGGAAGGAAGCCGTTCAAACAGCCCTTCGTCCGGGAAGATACCGATCCGTGAAAGTCGCCCTCAAACCAGACTGACCAGCCATTGCTGGACGACAAGGAGTGGGCTCGTTAAAACGCGGTAGACTGCCACTCTTCTTTCCTGCTGACCCTCTTCTGCTGCTCCAAACAGGCGCTAACGAAAGCCGAGAAAAGGGGATGGGGGCGATTGGGTCGGGATTTGAACTCGGGATGAAATTGGGTGGCAATGAAGAAGGGATGATCGGGAAGTTCAATCATCTCCACCAAAAGCCCATCGGGCGAGAAAGCAGAGAAACGAAGCCCCTGTGCGCTGAGCACCGAATGGTAAGCGGGGTTGACCTCATAGCGATGGCGGTGACGCTCATAGGGCACCGGCTCGTGGTAAATTCTCCGGGCAAGGCTTCCTTCGGCAAGGTGGCACGGGTAAGCACCCAAGCGCATCGTCCCCCCCGCGTCCACGACCCTCTTTTGCTCGTCCATCAACACGATCACGGGATCCAAAGCATTGGGATCAAACTCGGCACTATGAGCCGACGAAAACCCACACACATTTCGGGCAAACTCAATGACGGCGCATTGGAGCCCTAAACAGAGCCCCAAGAACGGCACGCACCGAGTCCGCGCCCACTCAATGGCAGCGATCTTACCTTCCACGCCCCGGTAGCCAAAACCACCGGGAACGAGGACACCGGATACCCCTGAAAGATGGTGCTCAGCGGCGCCATCGATGAGATTTTCCGAATCCACCCAGCGAATGCGGACCCGTGCGTTGTGAGCCAGCCCCCCGTGATAGATGGCTTCCACGACACTAAAATAGGCATCCCGCAGTTGAAGGTATTTGCCTACAAGGGCAATTTCACATTCCGCCACAGGACTCCGGGCTTTCTTAGCCAGGTTTTCCCATTCCGTTAAGTCAGAGGACGACGCCGGCAGCCCCAGCCGCCGGCAGATGAGGTCCCCAAGCCCTTGTTGGTCAAGAATTAAAGGAACTTCATAAATGAACGGCGTATCCACTGCCTCAAAAATAGCCTCAGAAGCAATATTGCAAAACAGGGCGATTTTTCTTCGGGCATCGTGGGGAAGCGGGCGAGGGGTTCGGCAGACCAAAACATCGGGTTGAATGCCGATACTCCTTAGTTCCCGGACGCTGTGTTGGGTCGGTTTAGTCTTCAATTCTCCTCCCGCCACCGGCGGGACGAGGGTCACGTGCAGATAAACGACATCGCTGGGATCCAAATCCAACCGGAACTGACGGGCGGCTTCCAAAAACGGCAAGCCCTCAATATCACCGACGGTTCCCCCCACTTCCACAATCGTCACATCGGCATCCCAGTAGTCGGCGACCTGGTGGATGCGACTTTTGATCTCCTCAGTCAGATGGGGAATGACTTGAACGGTCTGTCCCAGATAGGCGCCGGCTCGCTCTTTCCGAATGACTTCCCCGTAAATTTGACCTGTCGTGATGTTGGAGAGGCGGGTCAGGTTCATATCCACAAATCGCTCATAGTGACCGATGTCCAAGTCCGTTTCCGCACCGTCTTCCGTGACAAAGACTTCTCCATGCTGATAGGGGTTCATCGTCCCAGCGTCCACATTGAGGTAGGGATCTATCTTTTGAAGGGTCACCTTGAGCCCTCGGGCTTTCAACAGCCTTCCCAAACTGGCAGCGGTGACCCCTTTCCCAAGGGACGACGCCACCCCGCCGGTTACAAAAACGAACTTTCTTTTGCTTGCCAAACAAGTTCACCTCGTCCTTGCCCTTTAGTAGGGGGACGAATGGATGGCGCCCGCAACATCATTGTATCGCTTTTGTTTGGTTTCGTCTTGGGACGAACAAAGGAGGTTCAAAAGTGGCTTTTCGCAACCTAAGACAGTATCTGGACGAACTGGAAAAAAGGGGCGATCTCAAAAGGATCGGTCTGGAAGTAGACTGGAACTTGGAAATGACGGAAATCATTGACAGGACCGTCAAGTCGGGAGGACCGGCTCTTTTATTTGAGAAAGTCAAAGGATACGACATTGCCGTTGCGGCCAATCTATTCGGCACTTGGGAAAGAATGAAGTTAGTCCTTGGGGCAGACCCTGATGACCTCGCCAAAGAAGTCGCTGGCTTTTTGAAACCAGAAATTCCGGAAACACTGTGGGAGAAGGTGAAAGTCCTTCCCCGACTTGCCCAATTAGCCAGTTTTATCCCAAAAGTCGTTCGCACCGGTCCTTGCAAAGAGATTGTCCGAATTGGCGATCAAGCCAACCTGCTGGACTTACCGATCCCCAAGTGCTGGCCGGATGATGGCGGGCGCTACATCTGCCTGGGACTCGTCTTCACTCAAAATCCCGATGACGGCACCCGCAATATGGGGCTTTATCGCCAGCAGGTTTTTGATCAAAAAACCCTTGGTTTCCACGCTCAAACTCATAAAGACGGACACCGCCATTTTTTGATGTGGGAAAAAAAAGGAAAGGATATGCCCTGTGCTATTGCCCTCGGCGGTGATCCTGTTTTGGTTTATGCCGCAACCGCTCCCCTCCCAGAAGAGGTGGATGAACTTCTTCTGGCAGGTTTCTTGAGGAAACGACCGGTGGAACTGGTCCCCTGCCAAACCATCCCCTTGGAAGTCCCTGCAGAGGCAGAGATCGTCATTGAGGGGTTTGTAAAGGCTGGAGTCCGGCGGCTGGAGGGACCCTTCGGGGATCATATGGGCGTCTATTCCCTTCAGGAAGAGTATCCCGTTTTTGAGGTCAGTGCCATCACGATGAGAAAGGATCCGATTTACCCTCATACGATCGTCGGAAAGCCGCTCCAGGAAGACTATTGGCTGGGCAAGGCAACGGAAAGGATTTTCCTTCCTTTGATTCGTCTCATTCTTCCCGAGGTGGTGGACATCTGTTTCCCGCCAGAAGGACTTTTCCATAACTGGGCGATCGTCTCCATCAGAAAGCGCTATCCCGGGCATGCCCGAAAGGTCCTTCACGGTCTTTGGGGAATGGGTCAGATGATGTTTACCAAATGCATCGTCGTGGTGGACGACGACTGCGACCTCACCGATATGTCTGACATCCTTTGGCGCACCTTCAACTTCATTGACCCCGGCAGGGATATCGTCATCACTGAGGGTCCGATGGACGACCTTCACTTCGCAACCCCTCTCTGGCGATATGGGACGAAGATGGGGATTGATGCGACCAGGAAATGGAAGGAGGAAGGTTTTACCCGACCCTGGCCTCCTGACATCGTGATGAGCGAAGATGTGAAGAAGAAAGTAGACGCCCTTTGGTCTCTCTTGGGCATTGACAATGGGCGTTCCAATGTTTCCCAAAGGAAAGGAGCCGGATTGCCGTGACGGAGCAGCAGTGGCTAATTGGCTGTTTCAACAGACCTTGGAGCCCTTGGTCCTACGATGTGGCTCTTGACGGAATGAGACAGGCGGGTTTTTCCGTGACCGGTCTCGTCGGTTCCCATCAGGGAGAGCCCTTTCTCTCCGATGACGCAACGGCGGAATATCTGGAAAACCTTTCCCGGCGAATTGCTGCCGCCCAACTAAAACCGATCGTCGCCTGGCTGGACACCCGCCACGACATTCCCCTTTCCCAAGCCCTTGAGGAAGCCTGCAGAAAAGTAGACAAAGCAGCCCTTTTGGGTCTGCAATACCTCATGTCAGGGGGTGTCCATCACCAAGACCAGTATGACCACTACTACCAGTTAATGAGGCTCCTTTCAGAATATGCAGCAAGGCGGTCCATCCAAATCGTCGTCAAGCCCCACGGCGGTTGTTGTGCCTCTGCCGATGAGTTACTGACTTGCCTGGAAAAAGTGGACCACTTTAACTTCCGAATCTGGTATGATGCCGGAAACATCATTCACTATACTGGCAAGGACCCCGTCAAAGACGTGGAGAGGGTTGCCCGTTGGGTGACGGGTTTCTGCGCCAAGGACTGTGCTACCCTGGGCGGACCTGTAATGATCCAGTTCGGGGAAGGAAAGGTGGACTTTGAAGGTGTCTTCCGCTGTTTGCTCTCTGAGGGTTTCTCTGGTCCGATTATGGTGGAATGTTGCGCTGGAGATAGTCCTGAACAGGTCACCAAGAACGCCCGCCAAAATAGGCTTTTCTTAGAAAAAATCCTTCCCCGTGCGTCGGCGCAGGTCTATCATAGAAGGGATGAGGGATAAAGGATGGAAAAGCAAAAGGTCACCGCAGAGGACCTCTTGGAATTAAAACTAATTGGCGATCCCCAAGTCAGCCCCGACGGGCAACGATGCGTTTTCACTGTCAAGACCGTAGACAGAGAAAAGAATCGCTACTTAAGTCACTTGTGGATGGCGGACCTCAAAAATGGTGAGGTGCGACCCTTTACTTTTGGCGAAGTTGCCGACGGGCAGCCCCGCTGGTCCCCAGACGCAACAAAGATCGCCTTTGTCCGGACTCAATTGAAGGAAAAAAGATCCCAAATCTGGCTCATCCGGTCCGACGGAGGCGAAGCCTGGACCTTAACAAATTTGGACGAAGGTTCTATCGGCGAACTCACTTGGTCTCCCGACGGGTCCCAGATCGCCTTCACTTTTCGTCCGACGGACCCTAATTGGACTCAGGAGGCAAGAAAAAAGAGAGAAGAGAAAGGATTGTCCAATCCCCCCCGGGTCATCACCCGACTGCACTACCGGTTGGACGGAGTGGGCTTTTTAGATCAAAGGCAGCATATTTGGATTTGCGATGTCGCCACCGGAGCCGCTCGCCCCATCACCAATGGTGATTACGACGACAGTAACCCCGACTTCTCCCCTGACGGACGCTTTCTCGTTTTCGTGTCCAACAGGTCCGAAGATCCTGAAGAGCGTCCTTATGAAGTGGACTTGTGGCTGGTTCCCGTGGAGGGCGGAGAGATAAAAAAGGTTCCTACGCCCACAGGTTACAAGGGGCTGCCCGCCTTCTCCCCTAACGGGCGTTGGATCGCCTTCATCGGACACGAGAGCCGGGACGATCCCTGGGTGCCCCGCAACGATAAGGTCTGGATCGTCAACCCGCACACCGAAGAAGTCCGCTGCCTGACCGCTGAACTGGACCGGGATATAGGAAATGACACCTTGAGCGACTGCCGAGAGGCATTTACAGGGGGTGGCAAGCCGATCTGGTCATCCGACTCCCGTCTTATCTTCTTCACCGTTAGCGATGCGGGTTCCTGCCAGGTGTATTGCGCTGATACCGACGGCAACTGGCGACCTGTTACCGAAGGACCCCACGATATTTATGGGTTCAGTCTTGACCGTTCCGCTAACGTTCTGGTAGTGGCGCAGAGCACACCCACCGCCCCTGGAGAACTGTTTACCGGAGAGTTAACGACTGATAGCGCTGTGAGCACCA
This sequence comes from Candidatus Caldisaccharidevorator malaysiensis, assembly GCA_025057575.1. GTDB lineage: Bacteria > Armatimonadota > Fervidibacteria > Fervidibacterales > Fervidibacteraceae > Caldisaccharidevorator > Caldisaccharidevorator malaysiensis. The sequence continues at coordinate 63,286 of JANXBO010000008.1, read as the reverse complement.
TAACGCTTCGCCCATTAACACACCTTAACGGTCGTTGGCTTCAGCAACGCCTTCTGTCAGAGCCCGAAGAGGTCTGGTTTGACAGTTTTGACGGGACAAAAATTCAGGGTTGGCTGTTGAAACCACCAGACTTTGACCAGAATCAGCGCTATCCATTGCTCCTTTACATCCACGGAGGACCTCACGCTCAATACGGCTGGACCTTCTTTCACGAGTTTCAATGGCATGCCGCCAATGGTTATATCGTCTTTTACACCAACCCGAGAGGCAGCCTGGGCTTCGCTGAATCCTTTGCTGCTGCCATCCGAGGCAATTGGGGGGAAATGGACTTCAAGGACGTAATGGCGGCTGCCGATTTCGCCCAATCACTCCCCTATGTCGATCCCCAGCGAATGGCAGTTGCAGGAGGGAGTTACGGTGGTTATATGACCAACTGGATCATCGGTCACACTAACCGATTCTGTTGTGCCGTCACGGACCGAAGCGTGGTCAACCTACACAGTATGGCGGGAACCAGCGACTTTCCCCTCCATCCCGACGGTTACTGGGAAGGCAACGCCTGGGACCGACCGGACAAACTTTGGGTGCAATCACCCCTTCGGTATGTCGGCAATGTTCAAACGCCGGTGCTGATCATTCACAGCGAAGGCGATTTGAGGTGCCCAATTGGGCAAGCGGAAGAACTGTTCGCTGCCTTGCGCCGACTGAAAAAACAAGTCATTTTTGTCCGCTATCCTGCCGAAACGAGCCACGGTCTCAGCCGCTCCGGACCACCCGATCTCCGAATTGATCGACTTCGGAGGATAGGAGAATTTATTGACACCTGTTGTGCCATTACGAGTGAGAAGGAAAAACCGGACGCAGACTGATGGGAGCCCATGTGTTCATCACTGACACCAAAACTTTTCCAACGGTAAGAGATTACGGCTTTTGGGGTGTCGGTGCGCCGAAAATTCCCGATAACTATCATTCTCTCGTGCAGCAGAATCTGGCGAATGGTAAGTTGCCATACTTTGCGATGGTTGCAGACCTGCTGGCGACCCGAATTGGAGATCTTGTGTTTCTTTACGAGCGAGGAAGGGGCTTTCACGGAGTTTACCGAATTGCCAGCGAACCGTTCTTTGATGCAACTCCTGTTGGGTCCGTCTCAAGTCAGTGGCCCCTACGGGTTTTGATTGAGTGCGTCCACTATTTCCCTGATCCCGTTCCAGAAGCCTATCTCTTCTCTACTCCCGAATACGAAACACGATGCTGGTCGTGGTTTTATCGCAAGATCCAGGGACCAAGGGGTTCAAGTCCATTAAACCCTGAAGCAGCACAGACACTCTGCGAACTCTTGGTTAAAGTTAATGGAAACGCCATTAACCTGCGGGTGCAACGCTCTATTTACCAACCGAAACAAAGCACTCCGATAAAATTGCCGTTGCCTATAGACGGCAAAGTTGCTTTGGAGGACATTCTCAGAGGATGGTTTGTACAAAACATAGATGACCCACACAATAAGGATATGCGCGACCTATTCGGACCATCAGGAGATATTGAATGGTTTGCCAACAATGTTCCCCATCACGTTTCAGGGCGGCATATTGACCTTCTTTGTTACCATGCCAATCAGACATATACCAGATATCCTCTCCGATACCGGTTCACTGTAGTAGAGTTGAAGAGGGACGAGGCGTCTCCGGACGATATCGGTCAGATCATTGAGTATTCAAAGTGGGTTGCCGGAAGACTGGCATGTGGAGAAGTGGATATGGTGGTTCCGGTCATCGTAGCACACAGTTTCCAGAAAGATGCGATCGTAAAGGCGAAGCATGCAGAATTCAATTCGCGTGGCATCAAACTGATAAAGTACGACGTGCGAAACCAAAGCGTCTTGCTGAAGGAAGTTCAGAAGTGATGATTGCATCTCTCTATTTTTGGTTTTGAGTCTTAAGCCGCATAGGAGAACCAAAAATGAGGGACGAGCCGCACCGCCGTGCTTCAGTTACACAGATTTCCTTCTCTACCTCAACGGTGGCGGGAACGCGATGCCTTGGGTCACAAAAAATTCTGATCTCTATTCCTATGTCGGACGCCGAATAATCCTGTTGGGGCACGCCAACAGTGTCTCTCTGACTTTGGAGCCAGGGAAGTTCTTGTCGGCCGACCGGCCGAACTTTAGACCCCTCAGGTGCCACCGTGCCCGATGGTCACCTTGTCGCCCAGAACGATGACCGGAACCTGGCGCTTCCCTCCGCTATATTTGAGCATCTCTTCCAGGTAAGACTTGTTGTTCTTTGCATCCCGATAATCCACTTGATACCCCTGCTTGGCATAGTCCTCACGGGCTGCCGTGGTATACGGTCAGCCATCCTTCCCGTAGATCACGACAACTTTTTCGTTCGCCAACTGATAGACCTCCTTTATCAATTTTCCCCTTAATTATAGCGACTCTTAGGAGATTCGTCAATTGTTTTTCCGTAGACCAGTGCCAACATTAGTTAGGAGGAGGTGCTACCGATGGGTATCGGAATTGGGATCAATTTAGAGTTTGTCCGGCACGCCGACAAGCCCTTTGACTACGGCGCCCAAAAGGCGGCGGAATTGGGTTACGAGTATGTGGAGCCCTGCGTGGCGACGGGTCGGGACCTTCTGGCGGAGGCTGGTTACTACCATATGCTGAGTATGGAGGAGGACCCTCTTTATTACAAAGACCTCCTGGACCGTTTAGGATTGAAGGTCTCTGGTCTTTCGGCTCATTCTCCATTGATGAAGCCAGAAGTGGCGGTGCCCTACCTGACGCAGGCGATCCGCTGGGCGGCTGACATTGGCGCCCCGGTCGTTAATACGGACGAAGGTCCCAAGCAGCCCTGGATTGAGAGCGATGAAGAAGCCTTTGAAGTGATGAGATATACCCTAAAGCGAGTGGTGCCCGTTGCCGAACGCCACGGGATTTTGATCGGTCTGGAGCCCCACCAGATCTACACTGTCCGAAAGGAGACCTTTCTCAAACTTCTGGATTTGGTCCCCTCCTCGGTCGTCAAGGTCAATTACGACACCGGCAATGCCTTTCTGGCGGGCAACGACCCTGTGGAATATTTAGAAGCCGTTGCCGACCGGGTCGTCCACGTCCACGCTAAGGACATTGCTTACGAGCACGCAGAAGCCGAAAGGGGAAAGGTGACCGGCACGCCCGTCGGTTGCGCCTGCGGGGAGGGGCTCATTGACTGGCCTGCTGTGGTTCGGGTCCTCCGCAAAGCAGGCTTTAACGGCGTTCTTTCGGTAGAATGCGGCACCGAAGATCAAGCCGAGAGAAGTATTCAATACCTTAAAAAAGTCCTGGCGGAGGCTTAGCAGCGAAAGCAGGCTAACTGTAACCGGTTCTCTTCACTAAAGGGGCTTTGTCTTTTAAATCCAAAGTCCAAACGGTTGCCCCGTTCAGGCAGCGGTTTTACTAAAATCGGGTTTCTAACCGGAGCAGGCTGCTTTTGGTGGAGAGGGGATGAGTCTCACCCAGCGAATTACCCGAAACGTGATCGTTTTGTCAAGACGCTCACGTGTTCGGTCAAGGAAAATGGCTGAACGCCGATCCCTCGCAGTCAGATCAGCCCTTTGTTGGAAAGAGTCAATGAGTCGGGGGCTTGAAGGCGAAAATCCTTTCAGAACCGCTTGGAAATGACAGACTTGAAAGAAAGTTTGTTGATAACAAGGCTGGGGAGGACAACGATGAAGGAAATGTGTCAGGTCGCCGTTGAGGAAGCGAGACGGCTGGGCGCGGAATTTGCCGATGTCCGCGTGCTGATGACAGAGAGGGAAGAACTGATCGTTCGCAACGATCGGGTGGCGACGGTAGAGAGGGGGGAGGATAAGGGTATCGGAATACGGGTCCTTTGTGACGGCGCTTGGGGCTATTGCGCCAGTCGGGACTTGACGGAGGAGGGCGCCACCACTGTTGCCAAAGCCGCTGTAGAAATTGCTAGAGCCAGCGCTCAGATGAAACCGGGACCTGTTCGTCTTGCCCCCGAGCCGGCTCATCAGGCTTTCTATCAGACTCCCATCGCAAAAGATCCCTTCGCTGTTCCTTTGGAAGACAAAGTGGCTCTCCTTCTCCACTGCACGGAAATCATCTTAAAGACCCCTTCGGTCGCTCTGGCGTATGGTTGGATGAGTTTTCAACGAAAGACCCAATGGTTTGCCAATTCAGAGGGGTCACTTATTGAGCAGATTCTGATCCGCAGTGGGGCAGGGATTCAGGCTCAGGCGACCGACGGGAGCGACCTTCAGGTCCGATCCTATCCGCAGTCCCACGGCGGTCAGTTTATGGGCAAAGGTTATGAGTTGGTGGAAGAACTGGATTTGCCCGGTCACTCGTCTTTGATCGCCGAAGAAGCCCGAGCCCTCTTGTCAGCACCCTTGTGTCCGGAGGGGGAGATGGATCTGGTTTTGGATGGCTCGCAATTGGCTCTTCAAATTCACGAATCCGTCGGTCATGCTCTTGAGTTAGATCGGGTCTTGGGGATGGAGGCGAACTATGCCGGCACCAGTTTTGCGACTTTGGAAAAGAAAGGCAGTTTTCGGTATGGCTCTCCATTGGTCCACATCGTCGCAGACGCTACTTCGCCGGGCGGACTGGCGACTTTCGGCTACGACGATGAAGGAGTGGAAGCCCAAAGTTGGCATCTGATTAAGGAAGGAATATTGGTTGACTACTTGACCTCCCGCGAGACGGCAGGGGCGACTGGAGAGAGGCGCAGTCACGGCTGCTTGCGAGCCGATGGATGGCAGAACCTGCCGATCATCCGGATGGTCAACATCAGCCTCCTGCCCGGGCAAGGTGAACCAGACGATTTGATCAACGACGTCCGGCACGGGGTTTTAATGGCGGTCAACCGGAGTTGGAGTATAGACAACCGCAGGGTTCAGTTTCAGTTTGGCTGCGAGGTCGGCTGGGAGATCAAGGATGGTAAGAAGGTCCGAATGGTGAAGAACCCTTGTTACTCGGGGATCACTTGGGAGTTTTGGGGTTCCTGTCAAGGGATTGCAGGACCTCATCATTGGATTTTGTGGGGCGTTCCGAATTGTGGCAAAGGGGAACCCCCGCAAAGAGCCGAAATGTCCCACGGCGCTGCGCCCGCTCTTTTCCGAAAAGTCAAGGTCTTTCCAGCACGCTGACTTTTCTGAGGGACGACTGTTTCTATCTAAGGGAGGATAGATAAGTGACGAAAGAACACCTGATGAACATCGCCGACAAAGTTTTCCACCAGTCCTCTGCCTCCGAGACAGAAGTCGTGATCACTGTTACAGATGAAGCGTTGACCCGATTCGCCAATAACGAGATTCACCAGAATGTCGCTCGCAACGATATCTCGTTAACGGTGCGGGTCTTTCAGGATCAAAGAATGGCGGAATCGGCTACCAACCAGATGGACGATGAGTCGCTGAGGGCGGTGACGGAACGGGCACTGGATGCCGTTAAGGTGATGCCTCCCGATCCCTCGCTATTGCCCCGGCTCGGTCCTCAGACTTACACGCCCATTCACGCTGTTGACGATCGGCTGCTGAGCGTGTCACCACAGGAAAGGGCGGACTCGGTTGTCGCTGCTATTGAACGATGCCGAGCGGAAAATCTGACGGCAGCGGGCGCACATCGGACGGCTTTTACCTCACTCTTTCTCGCCAATAGCAACGGTCTCGTCGCCTTTTATGAAAGGACCGATCGTTCCTTTAGTATCACGGTTTTTGGCGAAGACGGGACGGGCTGGGCATCGGTCAGCAGTTTTCGGTGGGATGATGCCGACCCGCATACCGCAACAACAAAAGCCATTGAAAAGGCGAAGAGGAACCGAAATCCGATTGAGTTGCCCCCGGGCGTTTATCGGGTCGTTTTGGAACCCAGTGCGGTGGCGGACTTAATCATTTTCTTGTCTGTGGGCTTTGATGCTTTGTCCGTCTATGAGAAGAGAAGTTGGCTGACCGGTCGGGTCGGGCAGAAACTTTTTGGGGAGAATATCACCTTAGTCTCCGATATTAGTCATCCCCTTCATCAGGGCTGTCCGTTTGATGCGGAAGGTTATCCGACAAAGAAAGTGGTCTTGATTGACAAAGGGGTCGCCACCAACCTCGTCTATGATCGGGTGACCGCCCACCGACTGGGTCAGGAGCCGACGGGTCACTCGGTGGATCCCAAAGGGGCTTTCGGAGCCTTTCCTCGGGGTCTGGTCCTGGTCGGCGGGCAAAAGACTCTTGACGATCTGATTCGGGAAACGGACAAGGGCTTGCTGATCACTCGGCTTTGGTATATCGGGACCGTAGATCCGATGAAGGTGCTCCTTACCGGATTGACTCGGGATGGTGTTTTTTTGATAGAGAAGGGCGAGGTCACCCGCGCTGTCAAGAATTTCCGGTTTAACCAGAGCGTCCTTGATCTTCTCAACAGTGTAGAGGCGATGAGCGAAGCGGAAAGGGCAGGGGCTCCAGAGTGGGAGTGGGCAGAAGTCGTGCCGGCGATGCGGGTCAGTGAATTCCACTTGACGGATGTCACTGGCTCCGCCGAGTAGTCTTATCGCTCCGCCTCAAACAACGCATCCAAAGCCTCAGCAATTTGATCGGGCTCGTCCGGTAACGCCACGCCTTTGTAAAGGCTCCAGTGCTCGGTGTGGGTCACCGATTGATCAGGCTCCAAGCGGGTCAAAGGTCCCAAGGTTTCCAGTTCCAACATTTCGGCATTCGTGAAAACTTCCGTAGAAGCACCAAAGTCGGGGTAGGCACGATCCCAAAAATGTTGATATCGCTTGACAAACAGACGATCCGACCGATGGTAGGCGAGCCAGCCCTCACCATTGGATAAACCAATCTTTTGGGGCTGGCTCTGTTGAGGATCTTGGCGGAGAACGATCAGGCGGCGGCCAAACTGCCAGCGGGCGTCGGAAAGGTCAGTGTAGTGCCATAGCACAAGAGGGGCTGCCGGCAGCAGTTTCTCTTCGTGAGGGATGTAGGGAGGAAGAGGAATCAGAGCCCTTCCGCCGGGCGCCATCACCGACAGTGCCCACGGTGCCAGTTCAACAGCCCACAGATTCCTATTCGTCAAAATGTGGGACACCGTCACCTGGGGTCTGATGGGATGTATTTTAATGACCAAACTCTTCTGAATGCCCGTTTCCTGCTCCGTCTTCTGCACAGCGGTCAGATGGCTGTCGCTGACGATGATTTCCACAGGTTGGTTATCAGGAGAATAGGTTCGGGGCTTTGCTTCGGGGGCATGCCAGAGGCGATGTCCACCATAGATCCGCCACTGATCACCGCCGGTCCGTCCCAACTGGTCGCTGAACTCCGCAAATTCATTCTCGTATCCGACAAAACCCAACCGGATGATTCGGGGACCCACATCGGCAGTGACGATAAGATCAATGATCCCGTTGCTCATTCGGTAACAGTTTGTCCAGCCTCCGTAGCCGACCTTTTCTACCACCATCCGCACACCTCCTTGTCAGTCAACGAGAGTAATGGCTAACAAAGCAATGGTTACAGGCACCGGCAGGGCGGAGAGAGCGATCCACTGAATTGGTTGTTCCGGGCTCGGGTTGTCCCACCGATAAGCGCACAAACTGAAAATCTGTCCCCTGTCTGTTCTTCCTTGATAGACCAGTCGGGCTTCGCTGCAACCCAGCCGATCGGTCCACTCGGTTATATGCCGGCGATAGATCAGCCTCTGGTGGAAGGATGTCCCATCCTGGTTGTGGACGGTTAGGATAGCGACTCGGCGCGGATCGGTCGCGCCCCGCTCATAGAGCGTCTCTGTCGGGATGGGTCGGCGACTGGTCGTCCAAAGAAAGTAGAGGGAACGCACTTTCCGATTGATCGGGATCGCGATGAAGTTGGTGATCGTTGGTTGGGACTGATGGCTGAGAGCGACGACGCCGACATCACCGGCAAACTTCGGTAGTAAAAAGGGCACCTGTTGCTTATAACCAATCAATTGGTCTACGGACGCCAAACGGGAATCTCGGTCGCGGATGAACGGATCCGCCGACGGCTCAAAAAGACTCTTATTCGCCCAGGGGCTAATGTCAAGGACTTGAAACGAACCTGTCTTCGACACCCAGTGTGAGCGGTAGCCCAAAAGAGCCAATAGGTCTTGAATCACCGGTCCGGGGTGGGGTGCTCGGGAGAGAGGGGGAATTTCCACTGACCAAGAGTTTTCGGAGCCGACGATGAGGCTGGTCATCAGGTCTATCTGGTTCTCAAAACCTGATAGGTCATACCACGTCGTTCCGCACAGACCCAGCGCCTTTCGGTCAAGGCTTTCGCGGGCAAAAGTCCAAATATTGCTGGCGTGATACCAGGGACAGGCAATGGTGGCAAACCCCTTCTCCCGAAGACGCGTCAACCAGGGATAGGTCCTGGCGGGCTCGTAGTGCCAGCAGAAGATCACCAGGTCCTTTGGAAGTTGGTCAGCAGCCAAATAAGTGTTGTAAGGTGGTCCCCCCGTCCGGCTGGGTTCCAATTGATCACACCAAAGACAGACCTTCTCAATACCCCTTTTCTTTAGGTGCTGATAAATCCGGATGATGTCGCTTGCTAACAGGTCCCAGGGGTTTTGCCCTTTGCAACGAGGGCAGACCGCCATCGGGACAAAGGTGATCTCGTCGTGTCCGATGTGGAACCAAGTCGGCTGGAACACTTCAATGACCTCATCCATCAGGTCAAAGAGAACCTTGTAGGTTTCCGGGTTGGAAGGGCAATAGGAGTAGAAGCCCCAGCGGGGATCAGGGTCCTTCAACTCGCTTAAGTGGGCGTAGGACGGCTGGGACAGCACATATTCAAAGTGACCAAAGGACTGGACTTGGGGGACTACCTCTACGCCGAGGCTTCTTGCTCTTTTTAGGAATTGTGCTAATTGCTCACGGGTCGGCGCACGGGGATGAGGGATCTGGGGATGAGATCGGTAGGGAAAACGGTCATTGACCTCTATCACCCAAGCGTTGAACTTGAGGCTTACCAAAAGATCTAGAAAGCGCTCATAGATCGGCAACTGATGCTCTAAGGGCGCAACGGTATGCCAGGCGCGAAATGACAGATCAGGGTAATCCCAGATTTCACAAGCGGGTAGGACCCCAAGGTCCTTGTTGCTAAGGGCATTGCCGACGAGGTGAAAGAGGGTCATTAATCCATTCCGAAGACCCCTTGAGGTAGAACCGATGAGCCAGACATCGCCCGGCTTGTTTGGGCGCTTCCGGGTGGAGGAACGAGAGACACTTTCCCTATCGGGTGAGATCAAAAGGAAGTAGGACTCTTCTCCTCTTTGCTTTAAAAACTGAAGAACGGTTGGAAGGTGGGCAGGAACCGGAGCGGAAGAAGGCAACTGATCAGGGGTGGCGATCGTCAAAGTGGGCAACTTTCGGTCTCCCTGATGACGAGTAGCGAACCGCCAGCGGATGGGCAGACCAGTTTTGGATTGAAAAAACCATAGAGCGGATCGGATAAGGGGATCATCAGGTGCAAAGACCAAAACATCAAGACCTTGGCGGACCGTCAGCCCGCCTTTTTTCTTAATCAGCCTTTGAGGCGCCGGAATGAGCACCTGATCGTCAGCGACTCTGCCCGACGACCGCCTTGTTTCAGGGACTTTGTGCAAGAGCATTAGGATGGGAAAGGCGCTGGTTCTCTGGAAAGAAGCAGGCGCCAGGTAGGCGAAGGCACTCTCTTCCTTCTGGTCGCCTGCCTTTCGCGAACGGCACAAGTTAATGCCGCCGCTGCCCGAGACCAGATTGGGAACCTCTTTCAGGGGAATTGCGATCTCAGCGCTCCAATAGTTTGGTCCGATATGTGTGGCGGTGCGCCATTGTCCTGACCAGGGTATCTGGAATCGGGACGGAAGGGACCACCAATGGCGGGTAATCGGTTCTGCTGTCGCCTTCTGGCTGAAGACATTACCCTCAGCGGTGACGACTAACTGGATGAAGTCCTGCCGGTTATCGGAGAGATAGACTTCCACGCAGTCATCCTGGTAGGCAGGTTCGCCTCGCTGGCGACTGCCAAGTTTCATCCTCTGTGGCGACGGCTCCTCGCAGAAGAAGGAGAGGAAAAGGTTCTCGGAATTGGAAAACATGCGGGCAACGGTCTTCACGGCTACTGGTTTTTGGTCTTGAATATTGAGAAACAAGTCCAACGGTTCTAAGTCTTTCCAGCAGGGATCGTCCAGCCGCCCATCCAGCACGGGCGAATCCGGTCGTCTGGGAACAAGGATGGTGGGCGGTGGGGAAAGGGGAACCAATTCCACCTCGTCAAACCAGGCGATGCCCTTCGTTTCGGTTACGAGAGAAACCTTTATCCAACGAGCCGACGGCGGGGTCACCACAAGCGCTTGAATCCTTTCCCATCGGTTGCCATCGCGTGCCTTACCCCGAATGCTCCACAGGTCTCTGTAGCGCCCCGTTTCGTCCCTCGTGTAGAGAATGACAACGAAGCGGGTCTGGGGCAAAACCCAGCATTGAAAGAGATAGGGGCAGTTAGGGGCAGCGGGAATCAAATCCTGACTGACCCGAACCCAGCCAGAATCAGAATAGTGCTGGATTCTCTGAGAGCCTCGCCCAAAACGAGCCTGCCGCCGATCAAGAACAAAGGACCCTGCGGCGCCTTCTGTGATGTGCACCTCCGGTTGCCAACCGTCGGCGACGCCGTCTCGGTCGCGGTCCCAATCAAGCCCGCCGTTCTCAATCTGGTTAGGCTCTAATGCCGCTGCGAGGGAGATCCAGGTCAACAGCAGGCTTGAAAAGGCCCTCACTAGCCAGGTGTTGTGGGGCGGCGAAGCCCTCTCTTTCGCCATCGCCACCCACTCTACGCAATCAGCGGATCACTCTCTCTGCTGTCCAAGGGACGGGGTCGGAAGAGCCGAACTGGAAGGTGCCGGTCATCCGATCGCCCTCTGCCAGACCGCTCACGGCCCATCGGCTGGCTCCCTCTCCATTGGCGGTGAAGTAGATAGAGGTCCCCCAAACATAGAACTGTTCCAGTTGCTCCCTGCGACCCTTGTAAGACAAAACGCCTGATAAAGAGCCCTTTTCCTCTTGAACGATCAGGTCTGCCTCTCCACCACCAGCCGACGAGGGAACGCCGAAGCGCCAGCGACCGGTCAGTTTTCCCGGTTTTCGCGTCGCTTTCCAGTCTCTCTTGCCCGCAAGGGGACCACCGCTGATGTCAACGGTTCCGATCAGCGAGTCTCCGTTCACTTTGCCGGAAAAGGCGATTTTAACCGCCTGCCCGTTCATCTTGGTCTGCACTTCAAAAGCGACCAGATGCCCCGTCACTTTGCCTGATCGGATGGTCTGCTCTTGACGCCCCCAGGAAACGGTCCCGTAAAGTTTCTGAAAGTGTTGACGGAGACGGGCAGTATAGGTCCTTTGTCCTTGGGCTGTCGGCACGGTCCACTCCCAAATGCCTCCGACCGATGCTGGGATCACCCAGTAATAGATGGTGTGGTCCCGATAAGGACCATCAACCGATCGGGTCTCGTCGGCTTCCCACTCGTCCATATCAAAATCGTGAGAGACGACCCGAGTTCCAGGAGCCAGTTCCCGAAACAGTTTGGGTCGTAAACGAATGTTGATGCTGGGGAGAAGGTAAAGGGTCACGACTGTGGCAGGGCGCAGGTCTAGTTCAAAAAGGTCACCGAGGATGAACTTAGTCTTGTCGGTGACCCTGGCTTTCTGGGCGTTCTCCTTGGACTCCTTAATTCTTTGAGGGTCAATGTCCACGCCGACACCGCGCGCACCGAACTTGCTGGCAGCGGTCACCACAATGCGCCCGTCACCACATCCCAGGTCATAGACCACATCGGCACTTGTGACTTGGGCTATTTTGAGCATCTCTTCCACCACCGGCTGGGGCGTCGGCACATAAGGGACATCGGGCGGTCGGGGCTGTCCAGCAATCACCCAAGCAACGACCAAACCCGAAAGCAAAGAACCAACGCCGAGCACCACAAGCAACCTCCTCACCGTCATAATCGTCCATTCCTCCTTTTTCTCTTGCCCGATCGGTAAAGCGTTCCTGGTAAAGTTTTAGACGAACGCTCCGTCACCGAGACTGGCGGCGAATCGCCAAAAGAAAGGGCAGTCCGCACAGCAAGAACGCCACCCCTGCTCGGGCACCCAATCCTTTGTGTTCTAAAGTGGCACTGTAGGCGAGACTGGAGTAAAGCATATAAAGGCAGAAAAGGCAGAACAGCAACGGTGTCAAGGGATAGAGAGGGGCTCGGAAGGGTCGGGGTCGGTCCGGATGGTGAGTGCGCAAGACAAACACCGTTAACCCCGTTAGCAGAAAAAAGAACCAAAAGACGGGGGCGGTGAACTCTACCATTGTAGTGAATTCATCACGGGTGTAGGCTCCGAGGGCGGTGAGGACCAGAGCGATTAGCGCCTGAACGATGAGAGCGTTGAGGGGCGTCTGAGTGGTGGTGTTCCATTGTCCCAAAAAGGAGAAGAGAGGAAATTGCCGACCCAAAGCGTAGTTAGTCCTGGCGCCGGTGATGATCGTCGCATTGAGAGCGCCGAGGGCAGAGACCGCCACCAAAACACTGACCAGTTTTCCCGCCCAGGAGCCCAAAGCCTTTTCCATCAAATCGGCTGCCACGACCTTCGACTGGGCAACCGCATAAAATCCCAGCCCATACAGATAAGCAGCATTAACGAGAACGTAGATGCCGGTAATGGTGCCGATAGAGACGAAAAGCGCCCGCACCAAATTCCTTTCCACATTGCGAACTTCCGCCGAGATGTAAGCCGCCTCATTCCAGCCTCCGTAGGTAAAGAGGACAAAAACGAGCGCCAGCCCGATGGAAAAGGATTCGGGAGGTTTTACCGGTTCTGGGGACGCTGGTCCGGCGATCAGTCCGCCGACAACGACGATCAAGAGCCCGAGAATCTTGGCTCCCGTCAGGATTTTTTGAGCAAGGGCACCCTGCTCCACGCTGACAGCGTTGAGGGCGGTCAGGATAACGATCGCGGGCACGGCATAGGCGACGGACGAGTAAGTGCCCAGAGACCACACTTGGCTGGCATAGTCCCCGAAAATGAAAGCCAGACCGGCGATGGAGCCCGTCTGGATAACGGTCATCCTTGCCCAGGCAAACAGAAAAGAAAGATCAGGACCGAAAGCCCGATGAAGCAAATGATACTCTCCACCGGCATCCGGGTAAGCGGTGGTCAACTCTGCATAGACGAGCGCGCCGATGAAAGAAACCAGCCCACCGATGACCCAAAGAAGGAGAAAAGTCACCGGGTGACCGCTTTGGCTTGCGACCATCGGCGCCGTCTTAAAAATGCCAGCCCCGATAACGATGCCAATGATGATGGCGCTGGCATCGGTCACCGTCAGCCGGGCAGTCGGCTGGGCGACCGGCGTCTCCCTTTCCAAGGCTGACCGATCGTTCCCTTCGTCTTTGTCAACTGGATTCAACGACGCTACTTACCCTCTCCCGCTGCAGGCGGACGGACCTGCTGAGTCCTTCTTTCCCGTCTCGCTTTGATTGCTGCCCACTCCGCCTCACCATAGACCTTCCAGGAGTCCTGATCAAAAACGGCACGGGCGCGCTCGGGTCCTGACAAAACGACAACGACCGATTCGCCACCCTTCCAGACTCCCGCCTTACCCTGATGACCCTTGCCCCCAGCATAGCAACAAATCCCTCGTCCCGGGAGACTCAGTGTGTGTTCCTTTCCATCCGCTGCCGTCAAAAGTAAGGTCAATTTTCCTGGGTCAAAAGACTTAACGGTTCCTTGCAGTGTGGGATAAAGCAGGAAGGAGCAAAAGGTCACCGGATCGGCAACGCTGCCAAGGACCGGATGTCGCTGGACCCGCCGGCGCGTCGCTGTGATCAGAACCGCTTCACCTTCTTTGAAAGCGTCCAGTTTGGCGTCCTTACCGTCCTTCATTACCTTACTTTCCTTGGTCACCGCATAAGTCCTTTCCCGTCCCCCACCGTGAACAGTTTCTTTGACCGTCAGTAGTCCCGCACCAGGATCAATTTTGACGACCGTAGCGATCCGAAACCGAACGGGTAAATAAAAGCGGTCTTTTGGAGGCACTGGCGACGGTGCTGGTTGCTGTGCCCACACGAAGACCGAGAGCAGAAAAACGGCTATTCCCATCCAACCCACTTGCATCATTTATCCCCCTCCCAAGCCGAGGAATCGACCTTTAAACGATGAGGTCCACAGTGAAAAATTCAATACCGCCCCACCTTGACCTCAGTTTTCGGGACCCGATTCTTCTTCTCCCAGACGCTTTAAGAAGTCCGCCATCGTGCTCACTTCCCCGATGGCTTTTCGCAGTCTCTCCAGATCGGCTTCCGTAATGGCGGAAACGGGCGAGCGGGGCTCCGATTCCGGCACAAATGGTCGGGGCAAAGCGGGAGGGCTGCCTTGCGCCGTCTCCTTCTCTTTTTCGGCAGGTCGGTCCGACGCTCTCCGAATTCTCTCAATGTGACCGGTGGCTTCCCCGCTGAAGGCGTCAGGGTCCAACCGTCGGGCTTGCTCATAGGATGCCAGGGCTTCTTGCGTTTCCCCCAGCATTTCTTGAATCAGCCCGATCCACATATAAAAAGGAGCATCCGACGGAAGTGACCCCGATGGGCTTAGTCCTGCCTTAAAGTCCTCAATTGCCCTCCGCAACTGCGTTTCAAAGCCTTCTCGGTCCAGCACCACCAGCCTTCGACCGAAGGCTTCCCATCGGGCGTATTGGGAGAGGGCTAAACGGTGGCGATTAAAACCTAAGGCAAAGTAAACAAGAGAATCCGTCACCCCAGCAGCAACGGCATCTTCCAGTGCGCTGATCACTGCCGGCGTGCTGCCCAGTTGGTAATGGCAATGAGCCAAAAGAAGGGACACGACACCTTTTTCGGCGAGATGGAAAACGGAAAGTTTCTCCAACCGTGCGGTCAGGGCAAGAAGGGCTGTTCGCATCTCCACACCCATTGGGATCAAGTAGCGCCCCTGCAGATCCGGTTTTTCTGCCAATCGTCGTAACGCCCCGTGATGCCACAGTTCGTAGCGGAGGACCGACTCAATGGCATCAGTGACGCTCTCCGAATCAATCGGTGCCTCCCGCCAATAATTCAGAATCACTTGGAAGTAACGAATGACGAACTCCTTCTCCCCGACCTTTTCCGCTAACCGCTTCAGTAACTTATGAAGGGTGTCAAGCCTCCTTTCCCTTTCCATCGTCCTTCACCGGTCCTTGCCGGACTTTTTCTATTTTATCTCGGCACGGACAAAACCGCATTGACAGGTAACAGACCGCCCGCTATCGTGAAAGAACGGATTCGGCGAAGAGGAGGGATTAGGATGAAGAAAGATGAGCAGAGCCTTGCCCGATTGACCGAACAGTTCACCGGCTATCTGGAAGGCGACCTTTTGGATGCTTTTTTTGAGGACTTTGAAATCCCTTTTGCTGCCGGTCATTGGTGTGCCGGAGAGTTTTTTGACCGGTTCAACCCAAAGGGTTACAACCGACACCGGACCGACTTCTCCGATTCCCTTTTAGACCAGATCGAGCGCGTCGCCCAGGCAAAGATTAAGGGAATTGAATTCCACGATGTCCTTTTTCTCAACGAGAAGGGTGAGGTGGACGATCAGATTATTGCCGCCGTCCGGGACGCTTTGTCCCACCATCGGATGGTCGCAACGAATATGAACATCAATGTTTGGAGCGATTCGGTCTATCGTCTGGGTGGGGTGACGAACCCCGACCCGAAAATTCGCAAAAGGGCTTTGGACCAGTGCCTTCAAGCAGTGGACATCGCAGCTCGGGTCGGATGTGCTTCCGTTGCCTTGTGGCCGGGTTCCGACGGCTGGGACTACAACTTTGAGGTCAACTACGGGCAGCAATTGGATTGGTTTGTGGACGCTTGTGTTCAGATCAACCAGGCGGCGATGGCAAAAGGACTGAAGTTCGGGACCGAAGCCAAGCCCAAAGAGCCTCGGGAAGGCAATATGATCACCGCCACGACAGCGAAAGCCGCTTTGGTTGCTTTGGAAGTCAACAGAATTTGCGGTGGCAAGAATATGGGCGTTGCCATTGATTACGGTCACGAGCAGATGTATGGGGACGAACCGGCGGCTCAACTTTATATGCTCAAGAGGTTCGGGGTGCCCATCACCAACTTTCACATCAACAACGCCAAATACCACAGCAACGATGAGGACAGAGTGACCGGCACGGGCGACATCTGGCGGCTGGTGGACTTCTGCTATGCCGCTGTGGACACCGACTACGACGGTTGGTTTGGGGAAGACCAGTTTACCTACCGGATGGAACAAGTCAAGGCAATGAGATTGAGCAAGGAACTGTTCGGCAATGCGATGAAGAAAGCCCTCCTGATCTACCGAGAAAGAGACCGTTTGGCAGCCGCCAGGGCGTCCGGTGATCAGGGCGCCGTTTTGGATGTGGTCAAGAAGATCATCTTTACCGGTTGACAAACCGAGAAGGAAAAAGAGAAACAAAAAAGTGAGGTGGCGAACGATGAAATTGGCTTGTCAGGACGGGCTGGTGCCGGGCGATTCGTTGGAAGAGAAGCTGGATCGGTTGGCGGCGTGGGGGTATGAGGGGGTGGAATTCTGGGGAAGCGACTGGTTGGTGGAGAACGCCGAGACGGTCCGCCAGAAGGTAGAGAAAGCGGGTCTAACGGTCAGCACGGTTTGTGCGGGTTATCGGGGGTCTCTCCTTGATCCGGACCCCTCTGTTCGGCAGCAGGCTCAGAAGGACATTGAAGCCCGATTGAGAGCCGCTGGGCAACTGGGTGCCGTCGGGCTCATCTTCGTTCCCATTTTCGGTGGTCCCAGACTGCCGGACCTATCCCCCTTCCGATCAGCCCTGCAACTGGAGGACGAACTTCTTCTTCTGTATTTGGAGCGGCTGGCTCCTGTAGCGGAAAGGGAACATACCCTCCTTCTTCTGGAGCCTCTGAACCGGTATGAAACCCATTACTTAAGGCGTGTGGAACAAGCCGTCGCCCTCTGTGAGAAGGTGCAGGCACCTGGCATAGCCGTCATGGCGGATCTTTTCCATATGAGCATTGAAGAGGCTTCCCTTCCTGATGCCATTAGGGCGGGGGGACGGTGGATCCGGCATGTCCACCTGGCGGACAGTAACCGCCTTCTGCCGGGATGGGGGCACACCGACTTTCGGTCTGCTTTTGCGGCGTTGAAAGAGATCGGCTTCACTGACTTTATGGCGCTGGAATGCGGTGTTCCCGGCGATCCCCGAGAGACCCTGCCTCAGGCAGCCAGTTTCCTTCGGTCTCAGATGACTTGATCAGAGCCATTTCTTAAGGAAGGGGAACGCCCCTTCTCCGTTGAAGATGTGTTCCCCTTCAAAGATATTGAGCGTGAGCCGGTCCTGAGCACCGAAGACTTCATAAACTTTTGAAAGGCGCTCAAAGCCTCTCTTCGTCGCCTCCACGGGGAAAATGGCATCCTTGGTGCCGCTCTCAATGTGAAGAGGTCGGGGAGCGATGAGCGCTGCGACATCGGGCATCTCACCGATCCGCAACATTTCCGGAACGTAGTTGCAGGTGCAGTGGATGAGACTGTAGATACTATCTTTGAAGGTATTGAAGTAACCGCTGATGACGGCTGCTTTGATCCGAGGTTCCAACGCGGCAGCATAAAGGGAAGTCGTGCCCCCACCGGAAAGTCCCATTACGGCTACCCGCTCGGAAAAAACATCATTTCTGGTCGCCAGATAGTCCAGACCGCAAATTACATCAAAAACCCGCCACATCACCATCGTCTGCCCGAGAAGGAAGGCAGAACCTGCCATTGGAAGACAGGACCAAATATGGGGACCTTGCCGGCGCGCTTCTTCCAGCCTCCGCCGACCGAACCCCAGTTGCTCTATCGCTAAAACAGAAAAACCGTGGGCGACAGATTGAAGAGCAAAGTCCCGATGATAACCACCCCACCGATCCCGAAGTTTGCCGTCCTCCTCAATTCCCACAATGTCATCCACACCCCTACCGTGACCGTGAAGGCAAATGATGACCGGTCGCCGCTGGTCGTTGGAAAGAGGGCTTAAGAAGTAGGCGAAGACATACAGACCTGGCTGACTCTGAAAGGCTAAGGTCTCCCGGCGATAAGGGATACTCCGACCGTCATCCGTTGTCGTCACCAGTTCCTTCACCTCAAAAACCCTCACATCAAGGTCCGGCGCCTTCTCCGGCCAGCCCCCCAGCGTTTGTAAAAGCGCCTGGCGAAATCGCTCTTGCCAGTGACGGGCTTCCGCCCGGTCGGAAGCAGAAAAAAAGAGGCGTTGCTGGGTAGTCTCATACAGCCTCATCAACCACGGCATCGGGTCAAAAAGCGCCTCTTCTGCCACATCCATCGCCTCCCGTCGCTCGTGCTACCGCTGACAATGAGGATAATGGTAAAACAGTAAAACGATCGTGGAAAAGAGAGTTAGCCCGACTCCCTCCCCTGTGAGCCCCGCGCTCCATAATGAAACAGAAAACAATTAGTAAGGAGTTTCGGCAATGGCTGAGGAAGTCTTCTGGGGAATTCTTAAATTCGTCATCGTCCTGACCTGCGTCTTTTTGTCCATCCCCTTCGTCATTTTAGCCGAAAGGCGGTTTTTGGGTTTTATGCAGGACCGATATGGACCCAATCGGGTCGGTCCTGGGGGACTTCTCCAATCGTTTGCCGATGTCGTGAAACTTTTGTTTAAGGAGGAGATCATTCCTGCTGGTGCCGATAAGGCCCTTTATTTGTTGGCACCCGCGCTGGTCCTCGTTCCGGCTTTGTGCACTTTCGTCGTCATCCCCTTCGGTCCCAACGCCCAGCCTGTGGATTTAGGCATCGGGGTGCTCTACATACTGGGTCTTGCCAGCCTGGGCGTTTACGGGATCGTCCTTGCCGGTTGGTCGTCCAACAGCAAATACGCTTTCTTGGGCGCCCTTCGCAGTTCCGCCCAGATGATCAGTTATGAACTAGCAGTCGGGCTGGCGATCGTCGTCGTCGTAATGATGACGGGAAGTTTGCGTCTGGGCGAGATCGTTAACGAACAGGCAGGACCCCTTCGGTTCTGGTGGGCGGGTCAACTGGTGGAAGTGCCTTTTCTTCCGAATTGGCTGGCTCTCAAGCCCCTCGCCTGGCCTGCCCTTTTGATCTTTCTTGTGGGCGGTTTTGCAGAGACGAACCGGGCACCCTTTGACCTGCCGGAAGCGGAAACAGAGTTAGTCGCCGGCTATCATACCGAATATACAGGGATGAAATTTGCGATGTTTTTTCTCGCTGAATACGCCAATGTCCTAACGGTCAGCGCAATGACCGTGACGCTTTTCTTCGGGGGCTGGCACGGTCCCCTTCTTCCACCCCTTGTTTGGTTCCTATTGAAAATGTCGCTGGTGGTCTTTCTCTTTATGTGGGCGAGGGCAACTTTGCCCCGAATCCGATACGACCGATTAATGCAGTTAGGCTGGACGGCACTGTTGCCGGTGGGACTGGCGAATGTCGTGGCGCTCGCTTTCTATCACATTCTTAAAGTAGGCTACGGGACCATCTGAAGTTTCTTTGAACATAAAATTGGGATGAGCACAGGATAGGTCAGTCAAGGTTAAAACGCTTTTTTGTCTGCAGTCAAAGACGTGATCGCCCTTTTCGTGACAGACTTGCCAGCAGTTGACGGAGAGGTTTTGGAGGAGACAGTGAATGGTTCGGGAACTTTTAAGGAGCCTGCAGGTGACCCTGAGCCACCTGCCGAGGCGAAAAGCAACCGTCCAGTTTCCAGAAGAGCCTGTTAAGGTCGCTCCCCGATTTCGGGGTCGGCATATTTTAAGGCGATGGGACGACGGATTGGAACGCTGCATCGGCTGCCATCTCTGCTCCGCTGCCTGCCCTGCCGATGCCATCACGGTCGTGGCGGAGGACAATCCCAGAGATCGTCCCATCTCTCGTGGGGAACGCTACGCCAAGGTCTATCAGATTGACCTTCTCCGCTGTATCTTCTGCGGTTACTGCGAAGATGCGTGCCCCGTCAACGCCATTGTCCTGGGACCGACCTTCGCCCTCTCCGCGTACCATCGCAAGGACTTTATCGTTAACAAAGGGGACTTGCTGGAGCCTTATCCCAGGAGCCTTTCTAAGGATACCTTTTTTGACAGCACCCTCTATGACCGACCTTATCTACCGGTTCCGAAGGAGTCGGGTGGATAGGCGACAAGATCCCCTAACCTGTCAATTGGGCGAAGGCAACGATGATTTGTTTAGCCAGTTCCACACTTTGCAGGGCGGAAGGGATATCTAATCGCTCATTCACCGGTGAGTGGGGGCTTTCCTCGCCACAGCACAGGATCACGGTCTGAATGCCGTGCTCGTTAAAGATGTTGGCGTCACTGCCCCCTCCACTGATTTCCCACTGGGGGGTCCGCCCCATCTGCTCCAAAGCCCGTCGGACCACCTGACAAGGCAAGTCTGACTCTTTGATCCGGAAAGCCCGATAAACATCCCAAACCATCACCTCCGCCCGACCGCCCCCGATCTCCGATTCGTCCCTTAGCAAGTTCACCATCGTTTGCACTTGGCGTTCCAATTTGGCAGGGTCGTGGCTTCTCGCCTCCCCTTCAAGAATGACCTCTTCGGGGACAATGTTGGTTGCTAAGCCGCCCCGGATAACCCCGATATTGGCTGTTGTCTCGTGGTCAATTCGCCCCAGCGGCATTCGCGAAATTGCCCGTGAGGCAAGCACGATAGCGTTGATCCCTTTCTCGGGTGAGACCCCCGCGTGAGCGGCGCGACCGCGCACCACTGCCCTGAGGCTCTTCTGGGAGGGAGCCCCCACAATAACTCGTTCCACAGGGGGACCCGAATCAAAAACGAACCCGACCTTTGCCGTTAGTCTTTGGTAATCCAGATGGCGCGCCCCGTGAAGACCGGTCTCCTCTCCCACGGTGAAAACAATTTCTAAAGGTCCGTGAGCCACTTTGTCTTCTTGAAGGACTCTAAGGAGTTCTACAAGGACACAGACACCTGCTTTGTTATCGGCACCTAAAATCGTTGTTCCATCGGAACGGACCTTATCGTCTTCCACAATAGGATGGACCCCTTCGCAGGGAACCACTGTGTCCAAGTGAGCATTGAGGAGGAGAGACGGTCGGTCCAGGGTTCCAGGGACCGTGACGAACAGATTGCCCTGCTCGCCCCCAAAACCCTTTCCGGCCTCGTCCTCGGCGACGGAAAGACCTAAGGCGGTCAGACGGGAGATGACGGTTTGCGCGACCTTCCCTTCCCGTCCAGAAGGACTGGGTATTTGAACCAATTCCAGAAAGTCTCTTAGGAAACGCTCTCTTTTCACCGGCATCGTCATGCCTCCTTTTTTCCGTCCATCATAGTGCGGAAGTGACAGAGCAGTATTACCAGCAGAAAAGATGTCATAATGAAGCAGAAGATTGAATGGCTGGTGGGAGGGGATAGGAGTGTCAAAGGGAACGACAGTCGCTCTTCTGGCGGCAATTGTGATGGTCGTCGTGGGAGCCGGGCTGATTTTTGCCTTTTGGTCCGATTTCGTGATCTTGTTCAAGGGCGCCATTGGACCGATGCTGGCTTTGGGGGGTCTTCTTATTGGATTGATCGCTTGGAGCGAGTTTCAGGCAGCCAGGGAAATTGAAAAACTAAGCCGGCAGACAGTGCCGCCCCCTGCACCGGCTGCCGAATCCACACCCTCCCCACCACCAGAACAAGCCAAGACCGAAGGTTAGCCGGTGCATCGTTCCCCTTGGTTTTGAGCGCAGCGGACCTTTTATCGGGTGGTCACAATGAGGGTCATCGGTGGCGAATACAAGGGTCGGACTTTAATTGTGGGAACGGGCAAGGGGTTAAGACCCACTTCGGACCGAATCCGAAAGAGCCTCTTTGACATTCTCGGTGGTGAGGTAGAAGGGGCACAATTTTTGGACATTTTCGCTGGGACGGGAGCCGTCGGCATTGAGGCGCTCAGTCGCGGTGCCGTGCGGGCAACCTTCATTGAGATCTCCCGACGGACCAGCGAAGCCTTACGGCGCAATCTGACCCGACTGGGGATTGCCCATCAGGCGGAGGTCTTGGTCGGCGATGCCAGAAAATGGCTAAAGCGCCTCTTTGAAAGGGGTGCTTTTTTTGACATTGTCTTTTTGGATCCCCCTTATGGAACGGACTTAGGCAAGAGAACCTTGGAAGTCTTAGCCGCTCACGGATCCGTCGTGCGACCGGGGGGTTGGGTGATTGTCCAGCATTTATCCAAAGAGGCATTAACCGATCAATGGGGTCCCCTAACCCTCGCTAAAAGGCGTCGGATCGGGGAACACTGTCTCTCCTTTTATCTCCGTGAAAGGACGAAGGAGGACAGGAAGGAGACGGAATCTTTTGATTGATTCTCAAAACGGCACAAAAGCAAGAAAATTAAGTCGTGAAACGGGACAAAGTTAAGAAAGGAGAGGAGCACCTGAAGGAGGTTAAGGAAAAAAGCGGCGAGGCGGGTAAAAAGGCGATGATTGCAGTCTACCCCGGAACTTTTGACCCGATCACCAGCGGTCATATGGACATTATTGAGAGGGCGAGTGGGCTCTTTGACGAGTTAATCGTCGCCGTTTCCACCCATCCGGAAAAAAACGCCTGGTTCACTTTGCAGGAAAGGGTGGAGATGGTCCGTCAATCCTGCCAACATCTGAAAAATGTCTCGGTCCAATCGTTTCAGGGACTGCTGGTCCAATTCGTTCGGGAAAAGGGCGCACGGGTCATTATCAAAGGTTTGCGGGCGGTCTCAGACTTTGACTATGAATTTCAGATGGCGGCGATGAACCGGAAACTGGCACCGGAAATAGAGACGATCTTCCTGATGACGAGTCTGCCCTACGCCTATTTGAGTTCCAGCATCGTTAAGGAAGTGGCGTCGTTAAGAGGCTGCTTGAGAGGCCTGGTGCCTGACCTGGTCGCCCAGCGGCTGATTGAAAAGGTCAACGAGGGGAGGCGATAAGGATTCCGGGAATTTACCAGGCTTTGACCGAATTGGAAGACTTAGTGCGCAACGGAAAACCCCGCCTCTTTGGACGGGTCGTCATCAATGAGGACGATTTTTCCATCCGACTTCAAAAGGTCCGTGCCTCCCTCCCGGACGAGATCCGTCGCGCTACGGAACTAATGAGAGAGTCCGAGCGCTATCTTCAGGTCGCCCGTGAGGAAGCCGACCGGATCCTTGCGCGGGCAAGAGAAGAAGCGGATCGCATCGTTGAAGAAGGAAGAAGGCAGGCGGAGCGACTGGTTGCCGAAAGTGCCATTCTTCAAGAAGCGAGAAGGCAAGCGGACGATCTGCTCCAGCGGGCGGAACGAGAGGCGGCGGAGAAACAAAGAGAAATTGAAGAGTATGTTCGCTCCGTCCTGGACCGACTGGAGCGGTTCGCCCGCAGACTTTTGGACCACGTAGAGGAAGGAAGGCAGAGCCTTTCCCCTTAGTTCTTATTCATTTCGTCACAGAGAAACTCCTTCCACTGTCCAAAGACCAAATTCCCTGTGCCCATTGATTTCGGCTTTGGTCCATTGCCCTGAGGCTACGTTGAGGATAGCCTGAAAAATCCGCTCCCCTACCTGCTCTATCGTCTCTTCTCCATCAAGAATCCCGCCCGCATTGATGTCTAGGTCGTTCTCCATTCTTCGGAAAGTTTCTGTGTTGGAGGCGATCTTCAAAACTGGCGCAATGGCGTTGCCGATGGTTGTCCCTCTACCGGTGGTGAAGGCAACGATCTGAGCCCCTGACGCCACCAATCCCGGCGTGGATTCCTGATCATAGCCAGGACCTTGCATTAAATAAAGACCTTTTCCAGGCGGGAGATCGCCATAGCCGATGACCCCTTCCAGCCGACTGGTGCCCGCTTTGGCGATCGCTCCTAAGGACTTCAAGGCAATGTTCACCAGACCGCCAGCAATGTTCCCTGCGGACGGGTTTTCGTCCAGGTCGTGACCAAAAGTCCCAACATACGCTCGGAACCATTGGACCGCTTCTAAAACCTTCTGACCAACCTCAGGGTCTTTGGCTCGCGCTGCCAGTAGGTGTTCGGCACCGTAGATCTCAGGCACTTCCGTGAACAGAACAGTCCCCCGATGGCGGATCAAAAGGTCGGCGGCGTAACCCAGTGCGGGGTTTGCCGTGATGCCGGAGAAGCCATCGGAACCCCCGCACTTGACCCCCAAGATTAGTTCGTTGGCACCCACCGACTGACGCAAACACCGGTTGGCGTCTTCCAGCCACTCCCCGACCACATCTAAACCTTTTTTGATCGTCGCTTTGGTGCCACCACAGCCCTGAATGCTGAGGGTCTTGATCGGCTTTTTGTCGTGCAAGCCACCGAGAAAACGGTGGAGGGCATTCAGGTTGGTTTTTTCACAGCCCAATTCCAAAACGAGCGCCCCATACACGTTGGGATGCTCAATGTATCGGCTCAGGATTTTCAAGACCATTTCCACCGGCGTCCCATCGGGGCAGCCACAGCCTCTCGTGTGGGGAATGGCGGTCACCCCTGAGACGTTGGGATACTTTTCTGGATCGTAAAGGAGAAGTTCCGCCTGAACCGAGATCTGGAAGGCTTCTGTGGACGCGCACATACTGGTGGGGGCTATCAGGATGAAATTTCTGGTTCCGACTTGTCCATCCGCTCTTCTATACCCCTGCCAGACCGGTTGACAGAACTCGGGGAAGTAAGAGGGAGGTTCATTCTGACTCGCCAACGAAGCCTGACGACCGGGGATTTGCCCTTCAATATTCTCCCGGCTCACTAACTCCCCCTCTTCAATCCCTCGCGAAATGGCGAAGGGCTGACCGTATTGTCGGACGAACGCACCGGCAGGGATTGCTCTTAAGGCGAACCGATGTCCTGCGGGAACGCTCTTTTTGAGAACGATGGGTCGCCCGTTCAGAGAAAGAATTAACCCTGCCGCCAAAAACTTTTTTGCGACCGCTACATTGTCCGACCGGTCCACAACAACAGCGACCTGGTCTAACGGTAGGACTTCTTTCATACTTCTCACCCGCTCTCCCCGCCGAAGGCGAATCGGCTGATGACGCGATAGATGGGTCCCTGACTGGTGAGCCGGCTCTCAAAGAAAGTCAGATGATCTGCCCGAACCGAACCGAAAGGCTCGTCCTTTAGGCTCTTGACAGCGTCCATTAGGGGCTTGATCTCTTGATGAGTTCGCACCCTCCCAACGGTGATGTGGGGATGAAAGGGGCGCTCCTCTCTTTCTACACCCAACCGACTCGTTACGCCCTCAACCTTTTTGTGAACTTGTTTAAGAAGTTCGCCGTCCCTGACCCCAATCCAGATGACCCGTGGTCGTTTCCAGTCGGGGAAAACACCCGTTCCTTCCACATTGAAGACGAAGGGTTGAACCGACCGACACACCTCTTGCAGGCGCTGGGATAAGTCGTCCACGCGTTCGTCGGGGAACTGACCCAAAAATTTGATCGTTAGGTGAAGGTTGTCCCGTTCCACCCATTTGACGGACGCCTTATGCTGGCTCCAATCGTCAATCACTTTTGATAGTCGGTCCCGCACTAAGTCATCTAACTCAATGGCAAGGAAGCAACGCATCCTAATGACCTTCCTTGTCTCTGTCTCTATCTCTATCGGGGGCTGGCTTGGGCTTTTTGCAACATTTCTTGAGCGTGGCTGAGGGAACCGGCGGTCACTTCTCTGCCAGAGATCATCCGGGCTAACTCGTGAACCCGCTCCTGCCCCGCCAAAGGGCGCACACTGACTCGGGTCCGACCGGCTACTTCATTTTTCTCCACAAACAGGTGCCAATGGGCTTGGCAAGCGATCTGGGGCAGATGGGTGACGCATAAAACTTGAGCGAACTGACCGATTTCCCGCAACTTTTCCCCTACTGCCGCAGCGGCTCGTCCCCCGATCCCCACATCCACCTCGTCAAAGGCGAGAATGGGGATTTGCTGCCGGTCCTGAAGGGAAACTTTCAAGGCAAGCATTGTCCGGGACAGTTCCCCCCCGGAAGCAATCTTAGAGAGCGGTTTGAACGGCTCACCAGGGTTGGGGGCGATCAGAATCTCCACTCTGTCAATGCCATCGGGTCCAAAAGCCCACTGCTTGCCGTCTTTTTCCAATCCATCCTCCGCCTCGTCGTGGATAAGGGCGATGGTCAGCCGAGTTTTTTCCATTGCCAATGGCTTCAGGTGCCGCAAGACCGTCCTCTCCAAATGAGCCGCCGCCTTTGCCCGTTCGGCAGACAGTTGCCAGGCGAGTTCCGCCAACGCCCTTCTTAGGCGACCCCTTTCCTTTTCTAACTGCCCGATCCGTTCCTCCTGCGTCTCCAGCGATGTTAGATCGGCTTTGATGCGTTCAGCATATTGCAAAATGGACGGAATGTCGGGACCATATTTCTTTTTTAACCGGCTGATCAGATCCAGCCTCGCTTCCACTTCCTCCAGGCGATTAGGATCAAAGTCGGCATTGGATAAGTAGCGGCTGATCTGAAAACCGACCTCTTGGGCTTGGTCAAAGGCTTGTTGTAACAGCAGGTAAAGAGATGTTAGGTCAGTATCTATTTCGCTCGCCCGCTTCAAAGCGCTGACAGCATCTCCAAGAAGATCAAGGCTCTTGCGGTCGCCGGATACGGCTTCGCTTGCCTCGGAAAGCGCTGCCACCAACCGCTCCGAATGAAGGAGGATCTGACGCTCTTTCAAGAGTCTCTCTTCTTCGTCCCTCTCCAGTTGGGCGGATTCAATCTCCGCGATCTGATAGCGAAGGAGGTCCTCTTGGCGGGCTCGGTCTGACTCCCGCTGCTGTAACTCCTTCAGTTCCTTTTCTACTTCAAGAAGCCATCGGTAGTGTTCCTTGTATCGCTCCTTCAGTTCAGCGACCGGCGGACCGGCAAAGGCATCCAAGAAGGATAGATGAGTGTCCCTGTCTAATAGGGACTGATGGGCGTGCTGACCGTGAATGTCTATAAGTGCCTTGCCGATCGCCTTCAACTGCCCGACGGTCACCAGTTGACCATTGACCCGACACCGACCTCTCCCGCTCCGCCAAAGTTCCCGATGGAGGATCAATTCCCCATTTTCAGCATCCAACCCCAACTCCTCAAGAGTAGGAGAAAGACCACCGAAGTTTTTCAGGCAAAATCGGGCACTGACGGACAGGACTTCTTCTCCCGATCGGATAAGGTCGGTATCGGCTCTTTCTCCGAAGAGGAAACCAATCGCCTGGATGATGATGGATTTCCCGGCTCCCGTCTCTCCGGTCAGCACATTGAACCCTGGCTGAAAAGATACCTCCACCTCGTCAATAATTGCCAAATTCCGGATAGTCAGATCTGCCAACCAGACCTGTTCTGCTGTGCGCCGACAATCCCTCACGATCGCTCCCATCAATTATCGCATTATAGTGTTCAAAGGTGACAAAACAGCGCCGATAAAGTCAATAGAAAAGGTGAAAGAGATGCCGAGAATCACATTTACCCGAGATCAAATTATCACCGTTATTGTTTTCAACCTTTTCCGCTACGAAAAATTAAGTGAACTCTTTGATCCTGAGTGGGTGAAGCGGGAAATTACAGAACTACAAGAACAAGAATGGCAGGCTTTGCTGGACTGGGTTGAGAAAGGTGAAGAGCCGGATGAGAGGGCCAGAGGGGTTCATAGTTTTCTTTCCTGGGCGCTGTTGCCATCACCCAACCCGTTGCTGAACTCATTGGAAAATACGCTCAAGACATTGGATTGGGCGAACGTCCGCAACTGCGATAAAAAGGCGAAAAGTTTGACGCAGAAGGGCGGCAGTGCGTTTTGGGATACCCTCTCAGAAATATATCTGGCGCGTCATCTAATGAGGCTGGGCGCAAAACAGATTTGCTTTGATCCCGAAGAAGATCCTGACAAAAAGGGACCCGATTTGAGTTTCATTGTTGGAGGGCGTTTGTGCTTCGCTGAAGTCCACACAACCCAAGCCGCTGAGGTGGATCCGATCCAAAGAGCCGTGCGAAAGTGGCAGAAGAAAAAGGAGCAATTGAAGGGCAGAGACCACGACGCTGTCTTGATATTTGCCGAATGCATCAATGAAATGGGCTTTAGGTCTCAGTTACTTCATTTGGACCGGTCCCAGATGAGCCCTCTTGTTGAAACAAAGTCGCCAGAGGAGCAATTGGCTCGCCTGTTCCAGGAAGGAGGTCACTGCGTAGCCATCTTCAACATTGACCCAATGACGGGTTTTTTAGATTCCATCCGCTGGTATTGGCGGGAGGACATGCAACCGTGGGCTAAAGACCAGAAACCTTTCAAGAACTATCCCCGGGGGCAAACGGTCCTCGGTAAGGTAGACCCTTCTATCTCGCCAATTCGAGTCTGTAGTGCCGCCCTGGACACAATACTGGACCTCTACGATGATGAAGCAGTGAGTCTCAGCGAAGCGGTCGCAGCCGTGTCCGGGAGTCCATTAATAAGTTCATTTCTCACTCTTGAACAATTTCTCCGACTGGCAGAGGAGCGAGGTATTCCCTATTTCCGCGTAACAGAGACCGAGTTACAGTCGGAAGTTGACCGGCTTCGGCGCTACGGGTAGCGCGGGAATGAAGGAACCGGTCAGTGACGCCAATGTCCTCATATCCTTGCTCCGGATTGGTCAGCAGGCACTCCTTCAGGACCTGTTCGGCACTGTGTTAGTGCCCGAAAAAGTTCGCGACGAGATTGGTCCTGAACTAAAAAGATAGATTCGGTTAAGGTAGAACCCGTCAACCCCGATTGGTTGAAAAGAGTAGTAGAAAGGACCCATTTGAGTGCCGAAGCGGGGGAGACTCACGCCTTGGCGCTGGCTTTGTGCCGAAAAACTCTTATTCTTTCCGATGATAGGGTCTGCCGGCGCCGGGCGTCTGACCTCGGTCTTGAGGTCGTGGGCACGCTGGGAATACTGAAATACGGGAAAAAACTCGGTGTCGTTCAAGCCTTGAAGCCCCTACTATTGGAATTGCGCAGCAAAGGGCGTTATTTTAGCGATCAACTGCTTGACTCGGTCCTTCATCAAGTCGGAGAGTAGACCGAACGAGCAGCCGTTTGGTAAACTGCCGTTCAGTGGATCCCTGGCTGACTCGGACACCTATTATCGCCCATCTAAGTGAATAATGCCAGGGTTATTTGCTTCTAACTTTTTAGGTCCCGTTGAGGAGGACTAACTGTGTGGACGAGGAGCGACTCTTGGATCGGTGCCGACAGGGTGATGGTTATGCTTGGCACCAACTGGTCCGCTCCTACTGGGGATTTTGCTATCGGCTCGCTTACCACCTTCTTCGGAGCCGAGAAGATGCCGAAGATGCGGCTCAGGATGCCCTTCTCCAGGTCTACCGCTCTCTTTCGTCCTTCAGAGGTGAATCGTCCTTTCGCACCTGGCTTTACCGAATTGTCATCAATTGCTGCCGAGCAAAGATGCGCCGATCAAGTCCCCTTACCCAAGTTGCGAACGAGGAAGGGAACGGCGAGCAGGAACTTGTGGAGCAACCCGACCTGGACCGGATGGAGAAGGCGGATGCCCTCAACTGGGCGCTTAACCAACTATCAGAAGAACTCAGGACCGTCTTTATCCTTAGGGAAGTGGAGGGTCTTACCTACTCTGAGATCAGTCAGACCTTGGGCATTCCCATCGGAACGGTGGAGTCCCGCCTCCATCGGGCAAGGAAGACTCTCCGAGACCTTCTTAAAAGGATTTTCTGAAATGGGTGGCATCGGGATATGAAATGTCCCTGGGAAATGACGATCAATCGCTTGATGGACGACGAACTACCCGACCAGTTACGAGAGGGGGCTGAGGTGCACTTGAAGGAGTGCCCCCTTTGCAGGGAGACGCTTGCGGATTTTATGATCCTTCGGGAATGGATCAAGAAAACCCCCGTTCCCGAACCAAGGCTGAGTGGGGAGGGTGCTTTCCTTAAGTTGTCCTCGTCTGCCCGCCTGCCCATCGGCTTCCTTCAAAAACTGAGAGCAGAACTGGAAGAATGGATCGCCCGTCCCGTCGTTGCCTTTCGGATGGCGGTCACCGTCGCGCTGATGGTGGCTCTCCTCTTAGCGAGCCAGCCGGACCTTCCCGCTAACCTGACCCAGGCCCTTCACGATAAGGTCCGGACCTTTTCCGAGCGATCGGAAGCCCTTTTTCAGTCGCTTCACCTGTTCTCAGGTCAAAGGTAGGGGGAAAGGTGATGCGGTGCGCTCGGCACGAAGACCAAGAAGCCGTTGGCGTCTGCCAATGGTGCGGGCTCGCTGTCTGCAGTCAGTGCCAGCAGACGATTTTGCAAAAGTCCCTCTGCAATCGGTGCGCAGAGGAGTTGCGACGGGCGCTGGCGCGACCGTCCGCATCCAAACTCATCACCGGAAAAAGGTCCAACTTGCTGGCTTTTGTCCTGGGATTGATACCGGGCATCGGTCACTTTTATTTGGGGCTGCTCCAAAAAGGGCTGGTCCTGGCGGGGCTAGGCTTGCTCTTGTTTTTGCTCACCAGCGTGATTCCGGCGACCCTGCCCTTCCTTCTCATCCTGATGGCTTACAGCGCTTTTGACTCCCTGCAGACGGCTCGGGCGATGAACAACGGACTTTCCGTTGCGGACTGGACCCTCCCCCGCTCCCTGGACGAACTCATCAGTGTTCTTTCTCAACCCTCCCAACCACCGCCATTGACAGGACAGAGATCGGGCTGTCTGGCTTTTGCGTTGGGTCTGATTCCTGGCATCGGTCATCTTTATTTGGGGCAGATGCAAAAAGGACTGGTGTTGGCAACGATCGGTTTCGTTCTTTACATCCTGGCAACCGTTGTTTTCTTAGGGATTCCGTTGTTGGCTATCCTGATGGCTTACAGTGCCTTTGACAGCGTTCATACGGCACGGGCTCTCAATGCGGGTCTGCCTGTTGCGGACTGGACTCGCCCTTCAGCGCCCGGTCATCAGGGACCAACGAAGGGAAACAGTGTGACCCAATATCTGGGCATCGGCATCCTTCTGATCGGTCTGTTGCTTCTCATAGATTGGGCTTGGGGACTCTTTTTCTTCCGGATCCAATTGTCCGAAGCGATAGTGACCGCTCTAAGAATGGCTCTTGCTGCCTTTTTGGTTCTCTTTGGTGCTTTTTGCCTTTGGCTCGGTTTGCGGACTTCGGAGACCATTTGACAGGATCAACCGCATTAGAGGTGAGGGAAAGATGAGAGTGAACTTTCTGTGGGTTCTGGTCGGCATTTGGTTAGCCCTTGCTGGCGTTTTGATCGTGTTAGGAGACCGGCGTTTCGCCGAGACCGTCGCCTTCGCCCTTATTCCCTTAACCCTTGTGGCAATGGGTCTCTGGATGCTCATACGGGCAAGGCGCTATCACCGGTTAGAAAAACCTATCCCGAAAAAACAAATTGCTGCTGAGGCTCTCTTTGCCCTGATCCTGCTGATTGTCTTCGTTGGGTTACGGAAGAATTCCGATTGGAAAGGACCTCTGAATTGGATGGTCGGCTTTTATGGTCGCCCTGTTGCAACCCGTTACCAGGTGCTTCCTGAGACAGTCCCTCTGACCGAAGAAATTCTTTACCCGCGCCCGACGATCGCCCCAAATCAGACCCGACCGCCCAACCGGTTACCGACGTCCGCCCGAACCGTTTATATCCGCCAGGTCGGTGATCAATTACTTAACCTGGAATTGTCCGGTTCGTCCCAATTCTCCTGGTCGGAGCCTTCTATCAGAGCCCTTGCCCTTGATGAAAAGACAATTCGTATGGAAATTTTCGGCAAAGGACACGATCAAGCAATCCATCTTAAGGTGCCTTTCAAAGCATCCCTTGTTATGGAGGCTACGCAACTGGCTGCCCTGACTGTTCGCAATATGGAGGGGGATGTTTATTTGTCCTACCGAGGCACCGGACCAATGGTCACCATTGCGACGCAAGGTAATGTCACCGTCTATTCCAAAACGGCTTTTGACTATACGGTGTGGCGCAACGGTGATTTGCTGATTCTACCAGGTCCCAAAAGCACCGTTCAGTTGGACTTGACCTATGGAAAAGTTCGGGTGGAGGCCCTGCAAAGTCCTGCTAAGCCTTGGTCTATTAAGGTCCAATGGGGTTCTGTCCTACTGGCTCTTCCCTCCCTCGCCTCAGCGAAAATAACGGCAGTCCTAAAGTGGGGGAATGCCATTGGTCCTCTCAGACTGATGCGGGTAGAAAATGGACATTACACTTACACAGCCGACATTACAACTGCCCGAGTGCCCATTGAGGTGCGGCTGGTCCGGGGAGATGTGACTTTGCTGGTCCGATAACAAAAAGGGACCGATAGCCCACCAGCGCTAAATTTTGTCTTTTGGTGCTGGTGGTTATGGGTGCTGTCAGAGGCATTGTCAACACCCGTCTTCCGCTTTCGGACGGAGGAGACAGGGTCTGGACCATCCTCATCGCAGAAGAGCGAATTGAACGGATCGTTCCCCAGTCGGACACAATCGTCGTTGACCAAAAGGATCTCTTAGACGCCCGCCTGCGCCCGGTCCTCCCCGGATTCATTGATGCCCATATGCATCCGATCAGTTTGGGTCTGAAGGAATTGCGCTTGGACCTGAGCACCGTCACCAGCCTGAAGGAGTTGGTAGAAACAGTCCGGGCAGCGGTTCGTCAGCGGGCGGGATTAAGAGAGTGGCTGATCGGCTATGACTGGGACGAAAGCCGCTTCTCCGACGAAAGACGCTATCCCAGTCGGTGGGACTTGGACCAAGCGAGCGCTGAGATCCCTATCGCCCTTCAGAGAACCGACGGTCACTTGTGGGTCGTCAACAGCAAGGCATTGAGCCTGATGAATCCCCCTTCAGACGATCCCTTGGTTTACAAGACCAACGGGCAACCCAATGGTCTGATCGCCGACCAGGCGATTAAGTATTTGGAGCCCTTTGTGGAGCCGACTGTGAACGAGAAGCGCAGGGCGTTACGGGCAGCAGAAGTTCAATGCCTCGTTAACGGCATCACCACGGTGGCCGATATGTATGCCGATTGGGAAGTCTATCAGCGGGAGGTAGAGGAGGGGACCCTGCGGATTCGTTTCTTTACAGCGGCACCGCCTTTTGTCGCTCAGGCGCTGGGTCGTCCCTTGGACTGGTCTCTTGACCGCCACCGTTGTCAGATGCGTTTTGCGAAACTTTTCTTGGACGGTTCCATCGGGGCTCGGACGGCTGCTCTGAGGGTGCCATACCGAGACCAACCTTCCGAGACGGGTCGCCTGTTTTTGCGGGACCGTGCCTGCGAGGGGCTAATGATGGATTTAAACGAAAAAGGCTGGTGCTTAGCGGTCCACGCCATCGGCGACTTAGCCATTGATCAAGCAATTGAGTCCTTTCGTTTTCTGCGAATGGAAAGCACCTGTTTCCGCCGCCATCGGCTGGAGCATCTGGAATTGCTCCATCCAGAACATATTCCCTGGCTTAAACGACTGTTTATTGTCCCCTCCTTACAGCCGAACTTCATCACCCGCTGGCAAGGATCAGGGGGACTCTATGAAGAAAGGCTAGGAAAAGACCGAGCCTTTAAGATGAACCCAATTGGATCGCTCCTTTCGGCGGGATTGCCCGTCGCCTTTGGTTCCGACGGAATGCCGTTAGGTCCCTTCTACGGAATTCTGGGTGCCCTGACCCATCCAGATCCTAAGGAGAGGATCAGTCTTGCGCAGGCTCTTTGGTGCTACACGCAGGGCGCTGCCTTTGCCTGTGGCGTTGAGGGGCAAGCAGGGACTCTGGCACCGGGTCTGCTGGCGGACATCGTAATCCTTTCTCACCTTCCCAATGAGGACGCCTTTCCCGACGTATGGAGAGACATCCGAGTGGAAGAGGTCGTGATCGGCGGACGGCACGTCCTTAAGGACGGTCAGATGATTTGGGATGAAAAGGAGCCGTAGAGGAGGGAAATGATCGGCGATGGCAGAGGTGGGCTTTGTTGCCGTTGACTTGGGTGCCGAGAGCGGTCGGGTCCTCGTCGGTCTGCTTCAGGACCATCGGTTTCGCCTTGAGGTCATCCATCGGTTTCCCAATGGACCGGTCCGGATCGGAGACAGCATCTTCTGGGACGTCCTTCTCCTCTGGTCCGAGATTAAGAAAGGCATCGGAATGGCTTATCGCCAGTTCGGTGATACTTTGGTTTCTGTCGGTGTAGACACCTGGGGCGTTGACTTCGCCCTCCTGGACGCCCACGATCATCTTATTGGCAACCCCTTCCATTACCGCGATAAGAGAACCGAGGGAATGATGGAAGAAGCGTTCAAAAGAGTTCCACGAGACGAGATCTACCGGACCACGGGCATTCAGTTTATGAGGCTGAACACTCTCTATCAACTTCTGTCGATGACCGTGAGCCAATCCCCTCAACTGGTGATCGCTGAGCGGCTGTTGATGATGCCGGACCTGTTCCATTTTTGGCTGTCGGGTCAAAAGGTCTGCGAGTTCACCGACGCCACCACGACTCAGTTCTATGACCCCGTCAAAGGCGATTGGGCTTATGAAATGCTTCACAAGATGGGCATAGACACGAAAATTCTGGGTCCGATTGTGCCCGCTGGGACGGTGCTTGGGACGATTCGCCCCAGCGTGGCGGATGAACTGGGTCTCTCACCAGCGTTTCAGGTCGTCACCCCAGGATCCCACGACACGGCATCCGCCGTTGGGGCTGCTCCTCTATCGGGTCCCGATGCGGCTTACATCTCTTCCGGCACTTGGTCTTTGGTCGGTGCCGAGGTCACCACTCCGATCATTACCGACCAATCGCTGGCTTTTAACTTCACCAATGAGGGAGGCATTTATGGCACTTTCCGACTCCTGAGAAATGTGATGGGGATGTGGCTCCTTCAAGAGTGCCGACGGGCTTGGGCAAGGCAAGGCAAAGAGTTCTCCTACGATGACCTTCTTCAATTAGCCGCCCGAGCCCAACCGTTCAAAGCCGTTATTGTTCCCGACGATCCCCGCTTTTTGGCACCCGACGATATGCTCCAGGCGATCCGCCAGTTCTGCGCCGACACGGGTCAGCCGGCACCCGAAACGGAGGGCGAGTTTGTCCGGTGTTGCCTGGAAGGACTCGCTTTGACTTATCGTTGGGTGGTGGAACGGCTCCAGGTCTTGCTGGGCAAGGCGATTTCCACCATTCACATCGTCGGCGGGGGATCCCTGAACTGGCTCCTTAATCAATGGACCGCCGATGCAACGGGAAAGACCGTCGTTGCCGGACCTGTGGAAGCGACGGCAACCGGCAACGCACTGGTCCAAGCCATTGCTCTGGGTTATCTGGGCTCCCATCAGGAACTGAGGGCGGTTGTTTCTTCTTCCTTTTCACCGAAGGTTTATGAACCTAAACGAGACGACCGGTGGGATGAGAATTACGAAAAGTGGCAAAAGTGGCTTCCTTCCCTCTGACCGATCTTAAGTGCCTTAGTGGAGACCAGCAGCAGGACTAAGCGTTGATCGGCGGGTGAGGATAATCTTTTCGCCCAGACGAACGAGAATCACACTGCCCCGCCGTTCCAAATGAACGGTAGCCGGCAGTTCGTCGGGCAAACGGGCTCGCCCTTCCCCCCAAACCTGATCCTGGTGCCAAAGGGTGAAATGAAGGGTGTCCTCTCTTCTTTCCACGAAAACCGTGACCGGAGACTGGCTCAAACGAGCCATCATTGGAACGCCAGGCGGAAAGCCCAAAGGGAGTGTCAAACTGACGGCTTCCTGAACGACGGCAATCCCCTCGCCGTCTGGCATTACCACCCCAGAATGCTCGGGGATCAAGGGTATGAGGGAGCGATTATAAGGGTGGAAAATGAAGTTTTTAAACAGCGACGCTTTCGCCGACCAGAGACCCAAGAAGCCTTCCGTCGCCTCAGGCGAAAAGAGCAGTTCCAAACCGTTAAGGTAAACCCGCACGCCCTCAGGGCTTAAGTGAACTGCCAATCGGTAGGTCTTGTTACCTTCCAGCCACAAAGGAACCTTGTCCAGGACCCTTTCTTTACGACCCTTCACAACAACCAGTTGCAGTTCGGTCGCCTTCCCAAGGCTGGTCAACCGGACCAGATGGTAATCGGAAGGCGCTCGGAATCCCCAGACCAATCCAAACGGTTGACCGGTCCAGAGGACATCGCTGATGAACCAACCTTGGGAGGAACAATGCTCAACCAGAGCAATGGCGGGATGTCGGGCTGCGACGAGACTATAGCCTTCCTTCTGCTTCCGCCACGAACCGGAAAGCGGAATGGGAGGGTCAAGAGGCTCAGTGGCACCGTCCGGCTCCTGTCTCCAAGCCAGTAGTCGCCAGTCCCGCCAGCGCAACTGTCTAACAGACGGATAGGGCTTATCGGCGCCCTCCCACCAAAGACCGATCCGGTTTGCTACCGGTTTCCCGATCTTCTGCTCCGCAATCATCTCGTCATCTCGGCAAAGCCAGAGACGGTCTTCGGAGCAAAAAACCTGCAGGCGAACCCAGGACATCACCGAAGAACCGGTCACCTGCTCGGCGACGACTTCCTGATTCCATCCGGATTCCTCTCGCTGCGCCTTGACCAGTTGAATCATCACGGGACTGTCGGATCGTGGCTCTCGAAAGAGGGAAGCAAGATAGACGGTTGCCTCATCGGTTACGATCCCTATCCCAACGCGCTTTCCAGCACCGATGCGCAACTCTGCTTCCATACCGAACGACAGGCTGTGAGGAATGGTCAGCCATTCAACAGACGGCACTGCCAGCGATTTCTTTGGAGTCCAGAAGAGACCCTCTTTTTCTGACTCCCTTTTATCCCAGGGGCTGAGGATTAATTCAATCGGTTCCCTTTTTGGTCGGAACGGTTGACAGTCCGCCTCAAGGCTAATGTCCGGTTCAAAGGAGACAACGACCGATTCCGTTGGCGGTAATGGACAGATGGCAGCGGCGGAGAAGTCGGGACCCACTCTCGCCGACCATCGGGCACCTTCTCGGGCGATCCGAAAGGGTAACGGACTTTGAGTCCAAGGTTCGCCGACAGCAGACTGCCCAATGGGACGACCGTTTAAAAGAAAGACGGTCCTCACAGGGCTGACCAATAAGGTGAGTGCCCTCCCACCCCCCTGAAAAGTGAGAGATCCCTTCACAAGGGGCGCTTTTGCCCAATGGATGTGACCTTGGTAGACAAACCGATCGCCCGGCGCCTCTGAAACAGACCCCAGGTGATGCAGGTAGATTGAAGAGAACAGCAGAATCAGACAAAGATTTAAGGAAAGCAGTAGCCGGCTGCGGCGACTTAGCGAAGAGGTTTGGGGTGCCATTGCCTTTATCACCCATTCAACAGCTGTCCGCAACCAAAGCGAGCCGATTCTGAGAGTCATTATGAGCACGGTGGAATTTTTGTGGGCAAAAGATGATCGTCATGATTTGTTGATGTGATAATTCAAAAGGTGACCAATTTGCCGAAGTGGGCTTGGTGGTTGGCAGCCGGAATCGCTTTCGTTGCCCTTGCGGTTACGGCTTCCCTTCTGGTTCTTAAAAGACAGAAGACGGTTCCGGAGGAGCCGGAGTGGGAAGGCGAAGGTCCCCCAGGGGACCGAGAGATGTCCTTTTTTGAACATCTGGAGGAACTCAGGATCCGGCTGTTACGAGCGATCTTTTATTGGCTCGTTGCCAGCGGAGTCGGTTGGCACTTTTACGACCGAATTTGGAAAATCCTTTTGGACCCCATCGTTCCGGCGATGAAGCAGTTCGGGGGGCAGGTCGCCGTCCAGTCCATTTTTGAGCCGATTATGCTGAAACTTCAGATCAGCCTCGCCTCAGGGCTGATCCTGGCCTTTCCCCTCATTCTTTACGAGATCCTGGCATTCATCTGGCCAGCCCTTTACCCGCACGAAAAGGCTTTTGCTTTGAAACTGGTGCCGGCTTCCTTGCTTCTGTTTGCCAGTGGCGTGTTGCTTTGTTATTACTTGATCCCTTTTGCAGCCATTACAATGCTTCGGATGGGAATGCCCGGCTCCTCCCCCATAGAAGTCGTTGTCCTCAATTTCGCCCGACTGTATATGTGGACCCTGGCAAAGGTGATGGCGGTTTTTGGTCTTACCTTTCAAATGCCGTTAGTCCTGATGTTCTTGGGGAAATTGGGGATCGTCAGTGCTAAAAGTCTTCTCCGCTTCTGGCGCCACGCCGTCGTCGCCATCTTCGCCCTCGCTGCCATTGTCACACCGACCGTTGACCCGATCAATATGTCCCTGCTCGCCGGTCCCTTGGTGGGTCTCTACTTCCTCAGCGTTTTCCTCGTTGCCTTGACCCAAAGGGATCAGCGAGAAATTACTTAAGAGAGATAACGGCACCTGTGCGCCCAAACTGCGAATGCGCTAAACTTCTTTCAGACGAACGGACCGATGCGGTGAGGCAAATGACGATTATCAAGGGCATCGTAGCCGCCTTGAACATCTTATTCGCCATTGCTTTGGTCATCACGATGGTCACCCGGATCACCGAGGAGGAGCAGGGTGGTGGCGGTGGTGGCTGGGGAATTGTGGGCGGTCGCCAGATTTTGACCACTCATTCGGGCGGCGCCACTATTTTGGACCGGTTCGTCGGTGTCATCGCTGCGGGCTTTTTAGTCACTTCCCTCCTGCTCGCCTGGCTTTATTGACGGTCAATCGGCTGTTGCTGGGAAAAACTGGACCCAAACTTTTCGTGTTCTCGGTCCGTCAAATTCGCAAAGAAAAATCCCCTGCCAGGTGCCCAAGCGAATTGCTCTTTCAGAAACGGGCACTAAGACGCTTTGTCCCATCAGGGACGCCTTGATGTGAGCATCGGCATTGCCTTCCTGGTGATGATAATCAGCGTTCCAAGGAGCCAGTTTTCTAAGACCTTCTAAAATGTCTTGAGCAACCGAAGGATCGGCATTTTCGTTGATCGTGATGGCAGCGGTCGTGTGGGGGACGAAGAGGACGCAATAGCCTTCCGTCCACCCTGCCTCCCGAACCAACGCCATCACCCGATCTGTGATGTCCACCATCTCCTCTCTTCTTCCCGTCCTGACCTGAATCTCTTTCATTGCCTCTCTATCCTCCTCAGACTTGTCCTCGGGCAAAAGCGATCACATAGACTCGTTGAGCCCCTGCTTCTTTGAGGACCCGAGCGATTTCGTTGACCGTTGCCCCTGTTGTCATCACATCATCTATAACGAGAATGGTTTTGCCTTTGACTAGTTCCGGTCGGGTAACGGCAAAAGCGCCTCTCACATTGTCCCATCTTTCAGAGGCGGAAAGGGTAGCCTGCGATCGCGTCAAGCGGGCTTGAACAACAATGTCAGTCTCTATCGCTGCACAGGACCCCTTGGCCACCTCCCTCGCCAGGTGCTCCGCCTGATTGAAACCTCGCAATCGGTAAACTTTGGGATGAAGGGGAACGGGGACGATTATTTCCGGCGTTTGCCAAGGCTCTGGTAACAGCCCATTATCTTTTTGAAGCATCCGGACCAATAGATCCGCCATTACTTGCCCCATCGGAATTGCCAGCCTGGCTTTTCTGCGAAATTTTAAAGAATGAATCGTTTGGCGCCCGACCCCACTGTAGCGAACGGCAGGGCGCGCTCCATCAAATCGGAACCGACCCCGAAGACACTGACCGCATAACGGGGACGGTTGGGGAACCTTAGGAAAGGGCTGACCGCACCAAAGGCAATAGGGTGGCTCCACAAACTCCCACCCTTCCCGGCAAGAGGGACAGATGGGCTGTTCCCAAAAGGTGTCGCAGACACCACAACGAGGAGGGTAAAGGTAATCCAAAAGTCTTCGGGACCAGTTCGGCAAGTGGTCGGCAAGAATCTCAAGAGCCTTTATGGAAAGCCTCATCAGCCCCTTTGGTAGCAGTAGCGAGAAGGTTTTTTAGGACAAGTGCCAAAAGACGGGGGATCGCTAAAAGGCGGGGGAACCGATGGGGCTCTCGGAGAGCCCGGTAGAGCCATTCCAGTCCCAGCCGCTGCACCCAAACGGGTGCTCGCCTGACCACACCCGCATACACATCCAGGCTACCCCCGACACCGATACAGATCGGCACCTGCAGCTGCCCACTGTTGCGGGCGATCCACTTTTCCTGCTTGGGAATCCCCATGGCGACGAACAACACATCCGGAGCCGCCTTCTGAATTTCTGCTATGACTTTCTCCTCTTCCTCTGGGGTGAAATAACCGTGATGGGTGCCAACGACCTTGAGTCCAGGGAACCGTTTTTTCAGATTTTCCGCTGCCTGCTGGGCAACTCCCGGTCGTCCCCCCAAGAAGTAGAACCGCCATCCTTTTTCGGACCCGCGTTGACACAAAGAGAGGACCAAGTCCACACCTGAAACCCGCTCGTAAACCGGAATGCCCAGAAGACGGGCGCCTAAAAGGACGCCGATCCCATCAGGTGTGACCAAGTCGGCTTTCTTAACGACCTCCCGAAACTCTTCATCTTCCCGAGCCCGCACAACGGACGATGTGTCCGAAGTCACCACCTGGTGGAACCGCCCCTCCTGGATGAACTGCTCCAGTAAGTCCAGCACTTCCTTATGGGAGAGGGTGCTTAACGGAATGCCCAAAAAATCTGCTACCGGACTGCCTCTTCTCACAGCGCACAGGCGAAGGACTAGCCAAAAAAGACCCGCTCCCATCAACAGCCACACCGTCATCAGGGCTAACTTTCCAAGGAAATGGACCTCTATCCACCAAACCAGCCAGAGACTAAGGAGAGCCAGATAGATCTGACCAGCCACTAAAATCCGGAGGATAGCCTTCTCGTTGACTCCCTGTTGAGACAGAACGTCCATCAGGCTCCTTCGCTGAGGAAAAAGGAAAAAGCGGGAGCGGAGACGATAGGCGACCTCCAAAATGGGCACCCCTAAAACGAGGGCAGGAACGATGAACACGAGAAGGGCAGTATTTTTTAGAGCGCCCACAATCGTCGCCATTGCCAGCAGAGCACCCAAGGACGCTGCTCCGCCCGTCTCCATCGGAAGCCCTAAAAGGAATAGGCTGACGACACCAGCCGACAAAGCAGCAGTCACTGCCCACTGGTTGGGTTCCGCCACCGCTATCAAAACGATCACAGCAAACGTCAAACCACTGACCAGTCCCGCCGCACCGGTCAGCCCTGGCAAGCGGGCTGTGAAACGAAAAAGGGCAGAAAAGAGCCATAACCACCCAACAGAAAGGGGAAAAGAGAGAACGCCTAAGTCAACAAACTGGTGGGAAAAAGGGATTTTGATGGTCGTGATGGCGACCCCGCCAGAACAGGCAAGGGCTGCAAAAGTTAAATGAAGTAGTTCCCTCTGCCAAAAGACCGATAGGAGAGAAGAAAGTCCCGCTCCCAAAACAAAAGCTGCCCTTGTTAGGTCGTCAAGAGGATGTCCCGACTTTAAGAGGAGAGTGACGGCGAACACGACATAAGGTAGGTAATAACTCGTCAGGCTGCCCTTGAGTGTGCGCACCAGAGCCGTCAGGACCGCCGCCACCCCCAAAGCGGTCATCCGTCGTCCCTCCGATGGCTATCTTCACCAGAGGAGCGTTGTTATGCTGTCCCTTCCTCCCAGGATGCCAGATAAGCCGCCTGCTCTGGGGTCAATTCATCACAATGAACACCCATACTCTCTAATTTGAGTCGGGCGACCCGTTCATCCAAATCCTTGGGGACAGGATACACACCGGGAGCCCATCCTCCTTGATGCTGCCAAAGGTAAAGGGCAGCGAGCGCTTGATTAGAAAAACTCATATCCATCACTGCTGCCGGATGACCTTCCGCTGCTGCCAGATTAACGAGCCGCCCCTCCGCCAGCAAAAAAATCCGTCGCCCATCCTCCATCGTCAGTTCTTCCAGGTTCGGTCGGATTTTTCTTTGAGAGACCGCTAACGATCGGAGAGTTTTGACATCCACCTCTACATCAAAGTGACCGGCGTTGCACAGGATCGCGCCGTCTTTGAGAAGACGAAAATGTTCTTCCCGAATGACGGCGGTATCGCCGGTTGCGGTAACGAAAATGTCCCCGATGCGCGCTGCTTCACTCATTGGCAGCACCTCGTAACCATCCATCACCGCCTCCAACGCCCGTACGGGATCCACCTCCGTAACAATGACCCGAGCGCCGGCACCTTTCGCCCGCATCGCGATCCCCCGCCCGCACCAGCCATAACCAGCGACAACCATCACCGACCCTGCCAGCAGAAGATTCGTTGCCCTCAAAATCCCGTCAATGACGCTCTGACCCGTCCCATAGCGGTTGTCAAACAAATATTTGGTTTGCGCATCATTAACGGCGATGATGGGGTAGGCAAGGACCCCTTGCCGAAACATACTCCGAAGCCGGATCACACCCGTTGTCGTCTCTTCCGTTCCTCCCACGACCTGCCCCAGTTGATCCCTGCGCTCTCTGTGCAGGGTCGTGACCAAGTCAGCCCCGTCGTCCAAGGTGATTTTCGGCTGAAAATTCAAAACGGCGTGGATGTGCCGGTAATACTCTTCAGACGACTCTCCCCGAAGAGCAAAGACGGAAACACCGAATTCCTTCACAAGAGCCGCCGCCACTTCATCTTGAGTGCTCAGGGGGTTGGAGGCACAAAGAGCGACCGTAGCGCCGCCCGCCTGCAAAGTTCGAACCAGGTTAGCGGTCTCCTTCGTAACGTGGAGGCAGGCACCGATCACACAGCCGGTAAGCGGCTTCGTTTTTTCAAACTCTTCCCGAATCTTCCGCAAAACCGGCATCTGGCGGTCCGCCCACTCAATCTGCAAGAGTCCCTCATCCTTAAGGGAAAGGTCCTTGATTTCAAAGTC
Organism: Candidatus Caldisaccharidevorator malaysiensis; assembly: GCA_025057575.1. Taxonomy (GTDB): domain Bacteria; phylum Armatimonadota; class Fervidibacteria; order Fervidibacterales; family Fervidibacteraceae; genus Caldisaccharidevorator; species Caldisaccharidevorator malaysiensis. The sequence goes on along the minus strand of JANXBO010000008.1, from coordinate 20,521 downwards.
CATTGCCACCACCTTCGCCTTCCTGTTATCTTTTGGAGACGATCAAGGCTTTGCGAATCGGTTCTCGCCCCGAAAGGTAACAGCCGTCGGTAACGATCACATCGCAGAGCACCATCCCATCATCCACGGTCACATCGTTCCAGAGGATGCTTCTCTCTATTACGGCAGAAGATTTGACGACCGAACGGTCCCCGATGATGGTGTCCGGTCCGACCGTTGCTCCCCGTTCCACGACGACCTGCGCTCCTAAAGCGCAAGGAGGAATCAGCACGGCACCGTCAGCGATGTCCGCCGTGGGGTGGAGATGAATATGGTCGGGCGTTGCTCTTAGGGGAGAATGGTAGAGGGTAATCTTCTGCCGAAGCGCCGCCCAGTTGGCATCCCAATATGTTTCTATGTGACCGATGTCCGCCCAGAATCCGTCCCAATAAAAACCATAAACAGGATAGCCTTCTGCCACCATTCTGGGAAAGAGTTGGCTGCCAAAGTCATAAAACTGGTCAGCGGGTATCAGGTCCAAGACGAAGGGCTCAAGGAGATAAACGCCCGAATTGACCCATGCTGTTGGCTGCGACCATTGAATCGGTTTTTCAATGAACTCTTTAATCCGACCCGTCTCATCAGTGATAACAACACCGTATTGAGACGGGCTGGAAGCTTGAGCCAGTGAGATGGTGACCGCCGCACCCCTGCTTTTATGAAATTGAACCATTTCGGCAATGTCAACGTCCACCAGTTCGTCGCCACCAACGACCAGGATCGGTTCTTGCGGTTCTGTCAGGAAGGGTGCCATCGCTCGGACCGCACCGGCAGTTCCCATCGGCACCCGTTCCCTCAAATACCGAACAGAACAGCCAAAAGCCGATCCGTCTCGGACAAACGCCTCAATCAAATGGGGTTGATACCAATTATTAATGGCGATTTCCCAGATGCCGTGCATCTTCAGCCACTCTAAGAGATGAAAGATGATCGGCGTCGTCAAAATGGGGACCAGGGGCTTGGGTCGGGCATAGGTTAAGGGGCGCAGACGGGTCCCTTCCCCCGCCGCCAAAATCATTCCTCTCATCGGATGGTGACCCAATTGCTCTTTACCCTTCTCTCATACGAGCGTGGATCACGACGTCACGAACACCCGGCAACCGACGAACCCGCTCCAACGCCCGCTGCAATTTGCTCTCCAGGCTTTCTCCGGAGTAGTCGCCCCGAGCGCGGGCGATTACCCCGTAAAGGGAAACGACTCCGCCCGAAGAGACCACTTCTGCCCGTGAAATATCCAGCCCACTTCGCATTAGTTCCCGGCGCACTTGAACAGATAAAAGTTTTTCCGCATAGATGTCACGGCGCACGTTCGTCACCTCCCACTCAGCAGAGCGAGGAGACCCAGCCGCCGAGGAACTCTTGGCTTTTGCGGGCTCCCCACGACCCGCACCGCACCCTTCCAGTCGGCGACCACTCCATCTGCTGTCAGAAGAGACGCCTGCAGGCGATAGTTGCCCTCTTGAAGGGTCTTCAATTGGAAAGTAATCCGGACTAACGAGGATGACGACCGGAACCAGAAGTCAAGAGCCTGCCCGGACGGATGCACCCTCGTGGGAATCGGATCCACGCCAATGGTTTGAAAATGGGCAAAGAGTCTTCTATCCAGTCGGACTCCGACATCTCGTCCTTCCTCGGCTTCCACCAGGATTTGCAGCGGAAAGACCCCACCCCGAACAACCGATTCGGGCACTTGAGCGCTCACCAGCCGAACGGGTTGCCTCGGTTGCGGCAGGAGAGCGATCAAAAGGATGCTGAACGATAGCGCGATGGAACCGAGAGTCTGCCAACGAGCCCGAGGAGAGAGGAAAGGATGGCGCCGGCTGATCAGCCAGCGGGGTGTAAAGTAAGGGCAGTCCAAAACGGATTCCTTTTTGACCAGCGGTTGACCTTTCGCTTGGTGACAGACTTGCCCATCCCCAGGGAAATGACGACAGGCACCACATCGGACGACCAGTTCGCCACAATAAGTGCAGCGGGGAAAATCCGGCGACTCTTCGGCTATCAGTTCTTTACAAATCGGACACAGAAGAGAGCGCACCTCAGTTCCCCTTTACCTTGCCTCTTATTATGAAAAATCGTGATACACTTTGTCTAATGGGTGATGACACCTTGTCCGTTCTTCCCAAAGAAGACGGCGGAGTAAAGGAGTTACAAGCAGAAGAAGATTCAGGAGTGACCATTCATAATGTTCCTTCAAAGAGCCGTTGGATTCTTCGGTTCCGGTTGAAACCAGGATCGGGAAAATTTTACTTGGATGCAATGGCTTTTGAGGATCTGTTTGAATCGGGAGCGGTTGCTCCGACGGAAGAACTGAGAGAGTTAATGGCGGACGAAATTTTTCGCCACTGGGACACGGAAATCTTAATGGGGGAGCCTTCGTTCCGCGGTGTTCTGGAACCGCCGGTTGTATCGGAAGCATTATCGGAGGTTTTGGTGAATGTGGCGGGACGGTTAGGGGCAGAACAAGAGGGGTAGGAGCGGTCCTCGCCGTGGAGTGCCTCGATGGGGTGGTTGCTACTTCAGCAGTTGGGAGGGTCGCAAAACGTGGGTGTGCGGCGCCGACGTTGGCGGGAACGAAACAGTGATCGTAGTCCGCAAGAGGAATCACCGTGGCTGAATGTCAGCCAGGTCGCTCGCTATCTAAACCTCCATTTGATGACCGTTTATCGGTACCTAAAAACAGGGGAAATGCCTGCCAGCAAAGTCGGCGGGCGGTGGCGCGTTCATCGTAAAGACCTGGAAGCGTGGATTGAAGCCGGGGAAACGGGCAGCCGAAAGAGAGTCCTCATCGTGGATGATGAACCGGAAGTCGCCGATTTTTTTGCCGAAATCCTCAGTCGCGAGGGGGCCCTTGCCCAGGTTGCCCAGTCGGCAGAGGAAGCCCTTCAGCAAGTCAGCCAGCAACCTTTTGACCTTGTTTTTTTGGATCTCTTTTTACCCGGAATGGATGGGGCTGAGGCTTTCGGTCAGATCCGCAAGTTGGACCCCGATGTCCCCGTCGTTCTGATAACCGGTTATCCGGACAGTGACCTGGTGGCGAAAGCCCTGCGCTTTGGCGCTGTCTTTCTTCTCTTCAAGCCCCTTGCCGCTGAGGAAATCGCCCGGTTGGTCCGGTCCGTTCGCCGAAGGACGACGGGGCGCTTTCCTCCTCCTCAACCGGGCGGCCAATGAAAGAACCGACCGCCGAGAAGGTGAAAGTGTAGATGAAAAACCGACTGACCAGCGGCTCGGTTGGTGTTGAGGACCAGTCGGTAGCCGTCGTCCGCAAGCCCGTGCTCTCGGGCAAGATCCCGAGCCACCACTAACATTCGCCCCAGCAGGTGGGCGTCTTCCTGAGTAACCGCGTTGAGACTCTCTATATGACGGCGGGGCACAATGAGGATATGCACCGGTGCCTGGGGATTGATGTCGTGGAAGGCGACCAGATCAGCATCCTCGTAGGCAATCCGCCCGGCAATCTCTTGGGCTACGATCCGACAGAAAATGCAGTCGCCCACACCCCTCACCGCCACTGCTGAACGATCATTCGGAAGAATTCGTCATTCCCCCGGGTTCGCCGTAACTGGTCTATCAGTCGCTCCGTTGCCGTCACCATATCTACTTGAGAGAGGGCTCTTCTCAGTTTCCAGATGGCATCCCTTTCCGCATCGGTAAACAAAAGTTCTTCCCTTCTGGTGCCCGACCGCTGGATGTCTATTGCCGGAAAGACCCGCCGCTCCTGAAGCCTTCGGTCCAAATGAAGTTCTAAGTTACCCGTTCCCTTAAACTCCTCGTAAATGTGATCGTCCATCCGTGACCCCGTATCCACCAGTGCAGTGGCAATGATGGTTAAGGACCCTCCCTCTCTCAGTTTCCGGGCAGCACCGAAAAACCTTTTCGGAAACCGCAGAGCCGCTGGATCCAGACCACCGGTCAAAGTCCGACCACTGGGTTCTACGGTCAGGTTGGACTGACGGGTTAGGCGCGTGAGGCTGTCCAGAAGAATGACTACGTCCTTGCCCATTTCCACCAATCGCTTTGCCTTCTCCAAAACCAGTCGGGCAACTTGCAGTTGGTTCTCGGGCGGCTGGTCAAAGGTGGAAGCGGCGACCTCTGAGTTGACCGCCTCCCGAAAATCAGTGACTTCCTCTGGTCGTTCATCAATCAAGAGGACGATGATGTGGCATTCGGGATGGTTGCGCTCAATGCTCCGGGCGATCGTCTTTAACAAGGTCGTCTTTCCCGCTTTCGGAGGAGACACGATGAGACCCCGTTGCCCTTTTCCGATGGGAGCGACAATATCCACCATTCGGGCGGTTATATTCTCCGATGAGTTGTCCCCCAGTCGCTCCATCCGCATCCGTTCGTAAGGGAAAACAGGCGTCAGTTTCTCAAAGTCCGGTCTCTGACGAGCCTTCTCGGGGTCCTCGCCATTGACGGCGATGATCCGAAGAAGACTGTAAAACCTTTCGCCTTCCTTGGGTGGTCGGACATAGCCCAAGATCCCATCGCCATTGCGCAAGGCGAAGCGGCGCACTTGGGTCTGGCTCACATAGGCATCTTCTGGTGAGGGAAGGTAACTATCCACCCTCAGAAAACCCTTGGGCTCTCGTTCCTCAGTGATTTCCAAAGTTCCTTCCTTCAGGCTATAGCCATTTCGCTCGGCAATGCTCGCTAAGATGCGCCGGACCAGGTCTTGCTTCTTAAGGCGCGACGCCGAGGGAATCTCCAGCCCTCGGGCGATCTCTTGAAGTTCGGATAGGTTCTTGTTCTCCAGTTCTGCCAGATCATAATCGGGAATGCTGACAGTCCCTGATTCGGCCACTTATGGCAACCTCCTCTTTGTTGCTGACTTTTTCGCCGGTCCCTCTATCTTTGAACTTTTCACTGGTCAATCGGGGCAATGGCGGTCCAAGTGTTTACTCGTTTGATCTGGGATTTTTGGTGCTCCACCTTTCCTTATTATTCCATCGTTTGTTGGGTTGTTTGAGTTCCCGAATTTTTCAGTCACTTCCTGTTTTAGGCTCCCCCATAGATTTCCGGTCTCAAAACACCGATAAAAGGGAGATTGCGGTATCGTTGGCCGAAGTCCAACCCGTAGCCGACCACAAAACGGTTGGGTATCGTAAAGCCCAAATAGTCTATTTCCACGGGCACGACCCGCCGTTCGGGTTTATCCAGCAGCGCACAGACCCGCACACTGGCAGGATTTCGCGATCGGATCAGTCTGAGAATATAGTTTAGCGTCAGCCCCGTGTCCACGATGTCTTCTACAATCAAAATGTGACGCCCCTGCACGCTGTCGTCCAGGTCCTTCAAGATTCGGACGACCCCTGATGATTTGGTGTCGGCTCCGTAACTGGCGATGGCGATGAAGTCACAGGAGCAGGGTATCGTGATGTGCCTCATCAGGTCCGCTAAGAAGACGACCGCACCCCTCAAAACGCAGACCAGGTGCAGGTCCTTGCCCTGATAGTGCTCACTGACTTTTTCTCCAATTTCCATCACTCTTTTCCTTATCTGTTCTTCTGTCAGGAGAATCGTTTCAATGTCCTTATGGACCGACAACCCGGTCATCGCCCCTCACTCCCACTCTATCGTCGCTGGGGGTTTAGAAGTGATGTCGTAAACAACCCTGTTGATCCCGTTCACCTCGTTGCTGATGCGCACGGCGATCCGGTCCAAAACCTCATAGGGGAGCCGAGCCCAGTCCGCTGTCATTCCGTCCTCGCTGTGAACAGCCCTGAGAACGATCGTGTATCCATAGGTCCTTCGGTCACCCTTGATCCCGGTGCTGCGAACCGGCAGAAGAACGGCAAAGGCTTGCCAGAGTTGGCGATACAAGCCCGCTCTCCTGATCTCTTCCATCACGATGGCGTCCGCTTCCCGCAAGAGAGCCAACCTCTCTCCTGTTACTTCCCCTATGATCCGGATCGCTAAACCAGGACCGGGAAACGGCTGACGCCAGGCGATCTCGGGCGGTAACCCCAACTCCTCCGCCACCTCTCTCACTTCGTCCTTGAAAAGGTATCTTAGAGGTTCAATTAGATCCAATTCCATATCGGGTGGGAGCCCCGCTACATTGTGATGACTCTTTATCCGTGCTGCATAACCCGTTCCGCTCTCTATCACATCAGGATAAAGAGTCCCTTGGGCAAGGAACCGGACTCGCCCTAATTTCCTGGCTTCCTCCTCAAAGACCCGAACGAACTCCTTTCCGATTATCTGACGCTTCTCCTCGGGATCGGTGACTCCTTTAATCGCTTTTAAGAACCTTTCGCTGGCGTCCACATAGATCACGGGAATTTTGAGTCGGGTCCGAAAGGTGTCCAAAACGCTTTCTGCTTCCCCTTTCCGCAAAAAACCGTGGTTGACGAAAATACTGATCAATTGGTCACCGACGGCGTTGTAAACGAGAGCAGCCGTCGTTGCTGAGTCTACCCCCCCACTCAAAGCGCACAAGACCTGCCCATTCTTTACCCGCGACCGAACCTCCTCAATGGCCGACTGAACGAAGTTCTGGGGCGTCCAGACGGGGCGGCATTGGCACCAGTCGTAGAGAAAATTCCGAATGATCTCCACACCCCAGGGTGTATGGGTCACCTCAGGATGAAACAGAGTCCCAAACAGGCACCGACTTTGATCGGACATCGCAGCTACAGGCGCATTTGCCGTTCGGGCAGTGACGGTGAAGCCCGGGGGCGGTTTTAAAACCACATCGCTGTGGCTCATCCAACAAATTAACTGAGGGTTGAGCCCTTTAAACAGATCCGAGTCGTCCAGCACTGTCAACTCGGTCCGACCGTATTCGGCTTTTTCCGCCCTGGTGACCTGACCACCCAAAAGGTAAGCCATCAACTGCATGCCATAACAAATTCCCAAGACGGGAATGCCGCAGGAAAAAAGTCGGGGATCGTAGGTCAGGGCATCTGGATCGTAAACGCTGGCTTGTCCCCCGGAAAGAATGATTCCCTTCGGTCTCATTGACAGGACTTTTTCCAGGGGCAGATCGCAGGGAAGGATTTCGGAGTAGACCCGACACTCTCGGACCCTGCGGGCAATCAGCTGCCCGTATTGGGCACCGAAGTCCAGGACCACGACGAAGTCATCGGGTCGGCTCCCCATCGCCGCCTCCCTTTGATCGCTGTGGGGGCTGATCCATATACCACCACCAGTGGGATCGGGGTATTTCTAACTGCTTTCGGACGTCTCTGATATCCGGCATCACCCTCTGGATCGCCGGACCCAGGGTCCGAAGTTTTTCATCCAGTTCTCGGAGCCGTTTCCTTTCCGCCGCCCCGAACGCCTCAGGATTGGAATGAGCCGCCCGCTCCAAGTCCGACCGATCCAAAAGGACCAGTTCCAAATCCTCCCGCTCGCAGGTCCGTCGCCGAGCGTATTCGCTCAGCACCTGTCTCAGATGCTCGGCATACCATCTTAACCATTCCGACGGTTGCAATTTCAGTTCTGATTGGTCGGGTATGTCTCTCCTCTGCTTCTTCCTTGCCATTGCCGGCACGCCCCTTCAGTTAACTCTGCTCACCCCGAAGCCGTTCTTATTCCTCAACGCCTTCTTCACTGGCAACTATTTCTTGTTATCGGCGCAGACGGATACTATTCCCGACTGGGGGATCCCTCCTCATCGTCCTTGACCGACACCCTGTTCTTTCTGGAGCCCCTTTCCTTCAAAGCCGATGGTGGGTGCAATGACCAGCGGACACTGATGCATCTCTTTGATGTTGTGCGCACCACAAAGGGCGAGCCCATTGCGCAACGCCCCAACTAAATTTTGGGTCCCGTCATCACGAGAGGCAGGACCTAACAGAAGACCTTTCAAGGTCGTTTTCTGCCCAACATAGATTCTGGTGCCTCTGGGCAAACCCGGATGAGGCATCGCCATCCCCCAATGATAGCCTCTTCCCGGCGCCTCCGCAGTAGCGGCAATAGGTGAACCGATCATTAACCCATCGGCACCACAGGCAAGGGCTTTCACCAAATCGGCTCCTGTCCTCATTCCCCCATCGGCGATAACGACCACCCGCTTGCCTGTCCTCTTTTCAAAATCGTCCCTTGCCGCTGCCACATCCGCAATCGCTGTCGCTTGAGGGACTCCGACACCGACCACCTGTCGGGTCGTGCACGCAGCGCCGGGTCCCACCCCCACCAAAACTCCATCCGCCCCCGCCTCCATCAGTTCCCAGGCGCCCTCATAACTGACGCAATTGCCGACGATCACGGGAACTTTCAAGTCACCGATCAACCGCTCCCAAGGGATCGGTTGGCGCGTTCGGGACCGAAACCGCGCCGTCGTCACCGTTGACTGAACCACCGCTACACACGCGCCCGCTGAGACACCTACCGGCAATAAATCCAACGCCCGCCCTGGCGTTGCGGCAGCGGCGACCCGACCCCCCTGACGAACCACCCATCCGATCTTTTTTTCTATAAGTTCCTGCTTAATCGGCTCTCGGTAAATCTCCTGAAGAACAGACACTGCTTCCTCTTTTGGCGCCGCAACAATCTTGTCTATCACATCACGGACATCGTCATACCGAAAATGCAGACCCTCCAAATTAAAAACGGCAAGACCTCCCAAACGGGACAGTTCCAGAGCCACCTTTTCGTCAACGGCAGCGTCCATCGCGGACGCCAGAATCGGAATTTCCAAGACCAGGTCCTTGATGGTCAACGACACATCCACGTCGTCGGGGTCCACGCCAAAAGGCGCCGGCACCAAAGAAATCTCGTCCAGGCTATACGCTTTACGAGCCGTCCGTCCTTTCCCAATCGGAACTTCCAAACCATCGTCCCCCTTTTGCAATTTGCCAGAATTCTGGCGCAGGTTATTCAAAGCCAAGTAACCGGTTGTCACAGGGAGATGAGACCCGACCCACGGCGCCAAAGGAAAGGAGAGGCACCGATACCGCAATCAGGATCTAAAGGTCTGGTTTGTGGCTGCTCCACGAAAAAAAGACCTGTCTTCACCGTTGTCGGTCTTTGATGACCAACCGACTGTCGCGCGTTTTCTGATATTCTCCTTTAGAAAGAAAAGCATCTATCGCTGCTTACGTGGGGAGCCGCATCGTGGCGACCTGGCTTATCAAGAAGTATGGGCAACCTCGTCTGCTTTTGGGATCTATTCCAACAACCGTCCTCAGGGTGTTCAGTCGGCAAAATGATCTAGACGGATGCGTTCCGCCTGCTTGATAATCTCGTCTGCGACATCACTTGGAGATTTCACAATAGGACCTTTACCCTTTGGTCGTATCTCCAGGCGCGTCAACTTCCTGCCTTCCGTAAGCCCGCTTCCAGTCAAAGCCCAAACTTTTCAGTGTCTCCTTAAGGGGTTGAATTTCCTGCGCCCAAAAGACCAGGAATTCTCTTATCCGATCGGAGTTGTCTATAATGACTTGCTCCGGCTCCGCACCAAGGCGTTCCACCTCAGGACCGCCCCGTTCCGTAATGAGACGGCGCCAGTAATTAGGGAGTCTCTTCCTTCTCATTTGAATCTCCGCTTCAACCCTCAAGGCGCGAAAATGCTCAGCGGTCGTAGGGTCACCTGGCGCCACTGTGGCGGAGCGCACAAACTATCGTTGTTTGTTATGAACGATCGGTAAAAGGTCCCTTCGGGACAAGCGCCCGCCCCGCTTTTTGGCAGCCTCTTCTAATTCCTCAGCCATTCGCTTGTGTTCTTCCACAGTGCCCTCAGTGGGCAAAGACGGTGGTATTCAATCAGAATGCTCGCATTGGACTTTACGAGTCCGCTCAACTGCTCGGCTGCCTTGAACAGATGCTCCACGAAGAGGTCTTCCTGGTCCGATCTTATTAGGGCTAACTCCCACTGCTCGGCTTGCTGGAGAAAGTCCGCCAATTTTCGCACCCATTCCAATGCCTCATTCAGAGCGTTCAAAAACTCCGGTTGTGGCGGCTGGCGCCACCACCCTCGCTGATGACCGTCGGGTCTGGTATGGAGCAAATTGACCAGCACCGCAAACTCGTCAGGATCAATAAGGTCTTGGGGATCAAGACGCAAATTTATTAGTTCCCGTTCGTCTTCCTCTCCAGCCACTCGCGCAGATCAGTCGGCGGTTCCGGTGGGCGAGTAAGGGTCGGTCTTTCGACGCGCATCAGGATCCCGTTGCCTTCCTCCCGCCCGACCCCTTCATTCTCCCCTTCTTTCTCCCCGCCGATAGAAGCGACGAAAATGCTCCGATGGTCCGGTAGGTCCCTGATGGGCAAGGTCCACTTCACTTTATCCAGCGTGCGCACAGGAGGAAAGCGAATCTGCGCATACTCTCTTAAAAATTGAAAGAGGCGGATTACGCGGTCACGAATGGTGACCATTTCTGGATCGACTGATCTATCCGATCCAGGCTTCTGCTTATCTGCGGCTACCATCTTGCGCTTTCACCACAATGCTTGGCTGTCTTTTGCATCTAGTTGCGTGTTACATCTGCGTCCGCTTCTCAGACTGCGTCAACGGTTCCTCTCCCAATCCTGGTGAAATCAGATTATTGAGTATAATTCTTCCGTTGTTTGCCGAGCAACGGTTCATCAAGGCGCGAAAGCATTGGCACCACTACTGACGCCTGCCGCTATCAAGCAGGTTTTCGCGCCAACTACCTTCTGATCCTGGAGCACACCATATGGAATCAAATACTATGCAAAAAGCCACCGTCTCGAAGTGCCATTTGGGTCGTAAAACCTCTCTAAACAAAGCCTGCTCCTTCCGAAAGTCTTTTGTTGAACCTTTTCCAAGACCAACACACGCCTTGACTTATGCGGTTAAACAAGGATGGGTTCACTCCCCTGCCCAAGACAATGTCCCGTCCAACTCAGAGCGTGCAGAACTTACCTTGACAAAAGAGTTTTTGTAGGGTTTTTTGCTGACAAAAGGACGGTTGCAGTTAGGAAAGGTTTGAGGCGATGGAGAGGGAATGGAATGGATTATCAGACTCTTGCCGATCAGGACAGTGATCATAAAACTTGGGATAATTCAGCCCAAGCCGATGCGGTTGCCGTCTTGATAAAGCCAACGAACCAAGTCCTTCTTTACGACGCTCGGGCGTTTCGAGACCTGCGGCGGGGCGATGTGGTCATTGTGGAAACTCGGTTCGGACCTCAAGTCGGCTGGGTCAAGCAAAAGCCTGCCTCACCCGAAGATGGTAAAAAGGGAAAGCGGCTGATTCGGAAAGCGACCGCTGACGATGTGCGCGCTTTCTTCCATCTCCTGGAAGAAGCCCGAAGAGATATGCAATTGGTCAAAAAGAAAGTGGATGCTCACAACCTTCCGATGCATCTTTTGGATGCCGAATATCCTTTGGACAAGAACCAATTAGTCGTGTATTTTACAGCAGAAGGTCGGGTGGATTTTCGGGCTTTGGTCGCGGACCTAAAAGCCTCTTTCCCGAGACGGGTGATGCTGTTCCAGGTGGGTGTTCGGGACGCCATTCGGATGGTGGGTGCCCTCGGACCCTGTGGTCGCCCGACTTGTTGCCAATTGCTCCTGCGCTCCTTTGAGTCCATCAGCCTCAAAATGGCAAGGGACCAATTTTTGGAGTTAAATCCTGCTCGTCTTCTGGGTGCCTGCGGACGACTCAAATGTTGCCTCCGTCACGAATATGACTTCTACGTGGAAATGAGCCGATCATACCCGCACATCGGGGATCGGGTCCAATGTCCGAAAGGATGGGGACAAGTGACGGCTCTGAACTTTCTGATGGACCGAATCACGGTGACTTTGGAGACCGGCGGGTGCACCTACTTCTCTCGCTCTCAGGTTCAGTGGACTGCCGGCAGCGGGTGCCCTTACTGCCCCGTCCCCGCAACCGCATCTGCCACAGACTCAGATCTGCCGGAAGAAGGGTAAAACGCCCTACCCATTATTGCCGTTTGGTTTATCGCCGTTCGGTTAGACCAACCCAAGAACTTTTCCAAAACTTAATCAGTAACGAAGCCGATTTATTCCTTCACGAAGGGGGCAAAAAATTCTTTCCAGTCCGGGTTTTTCAGTGCCTGGACCAGTCGCACGTAGCCCATATGAGGAAGGAAAGCCGGCTTGCGGGGTCGGCGAAGGAGGGTCATTGCCGCTTGCTCTGGGGTGCGGTTCCCCTTTTTGGCGTTGCAGCGGCTGCAACAGGCGACCAAATTGTCCCAATCGTGTCCCCCGCCCATATCCCGGGGGATCACGTGGTCAATCGTGAGACCGGGACCGCGGTAACCGCAATATTGGCACGAGTAATCGTCGCGGAGCAGGATACTTTTCCTGTTCAGCCGAACTTGGGCAGGCGGGCGATGCGCATAACTCATCAGCCGAACGACGGACGGCAGGGGAAGGGACAACCGGCTTGCCTTCACAAGAGTTCCGTCAGCGGCTTTGACCAGTTCCGCCCTCCCTTTGAGGACAAGCACAAGGGCTCTTTTCGCAGCGACCACGTTCAAGGGCTCAAAGTTGGCATTTAAAACGAGGACAGGAGAAGAGAGCAGACCATCTTTTCTGAACCGACCATCGGATTCCTTTCCCGTTCCGTCATCATCTTTGATACTCATAGTCGGTCACTGATGCGTCTGCTCTTTTCGTCTTCTATTTTGGGACAACAGACTGATCCCTGATACTTCTATGGTTGCCGCTTGATCCCTTTCCCCGACGACTCGGCACCTTTCCCCAATGAATGCCTGAATCACCTGGATATTGGTTTCCGAATGGCTCGTCAGATGACTGACCGTAATTTTAGAAGTTCCCTCGGCTAACGCCATAAAAAGGAGCAACTGGTCGGCAAGGTGCTTTTCTACCGGAGCATCTCTGTGCCAGTATTCAGCAAAGGATTCCACCGCCTCATCAGCGACCGTCTCGGCAGGCTTGCCGGGAGCCCCCAGGCTGGAAAAACCAGCCCTGCCAGCAGGAAAGTGACAGACAATTAACAGGCAAGTTCCCGGCGAGTCAGCGGGTTCTTCTTGGACCAGAACCTTTATTGTTTTCGTTGACATTCCTTTTTCTTTCAGTCGCTGGAAGGCTCTGTTGGCTTGGCGCTGCCCAACCGATGGGGGAAGTCGGGAATAGAGGCTGAGGACTTCTATCTCGTCACAATCGCCCCTGTCGGTCCAGAGAATGGGGCGCAGAGGATCAGAAACAGGCTGAATCCGGCTGAAAACCTGCCCTCCCCCTCGGGGATACCAGCCCGCTCGCCTCATTTCCAGGGTGGTGCGCACCCCCATCTTTTCTACCATAGGAAGAAAAACCTTGCTGATGTAGGGAATGGGGGGACTAAAGGGAACGCAGGTGCCGCCGCGAAGGAACCCGACAGTGGAAGGTGCATCAGCGAAGAGGAGGATGGGAAAGACTGTCTGCCACACGAGGGCAATGGATCCGGCACTGGTCTGCTCGGCAGAGATGTCAAACAGATAATCACCGGACCGAATGGGTCCTGGTTCAAACCGAAGGTCGGTGCTATTAACGGTCGCACCCGTGACGGTCGCCGAGCAGATTTGCTGAACTGCCCGAACGGCTGTCAGATGCTGGGGTCGGAGTCCGGGGTTCTTCCTACCGGCACGAATGTTGCGAATTACAAAGGGACGACCCGTCAGCGCTGACAAAGAGAGGGCGGTCCGAAGAATCTGCCCACCCCCTTCCCCGATGCTGCCGTCTAACTGGACCCATTGCATTGGCTGTCCTGATGTTCACCTCTGAGATTTTTTTCATTAACCTCTTAAACCTCTTAAAAGGAAGTTTTGAACAGCCGTGCTGACCGTTGTCATCATCCCGATCAAAATCATTTTCTTTGCTAAAAGAAAGTTTCCACAAGACTTTTTTAAGTTGCTGAACGATTGCTATGACGATTACAAATATCTTGCCCTCGGTATTGATGTCATAAAATGCAAAGAAAAGAATGAACAATGTGATGAGGAAAGTAGGCATCTGGTGGATAGTTGTCGCTTCTCTGGCTATCGGCTGCTCGGGGTCGCAGCCGGTCGTCCTGGCGGAATTTGCCACCCCCCTTGCGAACCGAACGGAAGGGCAAGTTTACAATGCCCTTAAAGCTGCTCGCGCCATCAACGGACGGCTGATAAGACCGGGCGAGGTTTTCTCCTTTAACAAAGCCGTCGGGGAGTGGAGCCAGGGGAGGGGCTATGTGCGAGCGCCGGTCAGTCTGGGAGGGATTCTCGTTTTGTCTTGGGGGGGAGGGGTTTGCCAGGCGTCCACAACCCTCTATGGTGCGGCTCTTTTTGCGGGACTCGCCATCGTTGAGCGGCACGCTCACAGTGTTGCCCCTACATATGTAGCAACTGGTCTGGACGCGGCAGTCGCTCCTGGGGTTGCTGACCTCAAAATTCGCAACCCACACCCGTTTTCGGTGGGGCTCCGATTTTTTCGGCGGCACGACCGCCTGATTTGCCAAGTGATTGGCTTCTGTAGCGAAGCAGAAAATCCCTTTAGGAAAGGGTTCCGTTGGGTCGTCAGGAGAGAAGTGGTTGCCGACAATCCCAAAGCCTCAGAGGGGGTTGGCGTCAGCAACCGACCGGGTCAGACCATTCGGGTTTGGCGGCTGACTTTTCAGAAGGATCTGCTGATCCGCCAGGAACTCTGCCACGAAACAGAGTATCAGCCCTCAATGAGCGTGTTCTTCCCCGCCCGGCACTGAGGGCAGTTTGGGGGCGGGAATGTGAATTCTCAGTCCGGTGATCCGCCACAGGCGGACTGTTCCGTCCTCAAAAGCGCCAATGACGACCTTACCGTTGTCGGTGAAGGCAACCCCTCGGACATCGCCCCAGTATTCGTCCTTGATCGTCCGTATCCAGTGACCGGACGGAGACGACCAAAGCCAGAGCCCGTTATCGCCCGAACCCGCTGCGATCAGCCTCCCGTCGGGGCTATAGGTCACCTCCCAAACGGTGCCCTCCACGACCCCGTCGCACCATTTGAGGACTTTTGCCTTCCGCCAATCCAGGATCCGGACACCCGCTGTGGCGTAACTTCCGACTACCAGGTATTTGCCGTCGGGAGAGAAGACAATGGACTGAGGGTTCAAGCCGTGGGGCGGAATTTGCAGATACGGTTCTGCCTTTTTGACGTCCCAAATCCAGATAGCGCCATCGGTGCTGCCCGAGGCTAAAAAGTGGGGCTCCGCCTTGGAGAAGGCGAGGCTGGTAACGGTGTCCTGATGACCCCACAGGGTGGCAAGGGGTTTGCCTGACGAAAGGTCCCAAAGTTTGACTGCCGTGTCCCGTCCCCCAGTCGCCAGAATGTTTCCATCGGGCGAAATGGCAACGGCTTCAATCCAGCCGGAGTGCCAGTCTTCCGTCGTCTCAGGAGAAAAGACCCGCTCCTGCTGACCCGTCATCAGGGACCAGACCCGAACAGTTTGATCCACGCTGCCAGAGACCAAACGGGATGCATCGGGGCTAAACGCCAAACAGGTGACCCGCTCTTGATGCCCCTCAAAAGTTGCCAGCAATGATCGCCTATCCACATCCCAAACCTTGATGACCTTATCCTTGCCGACCGTCGCCAGCCGCTTCCCGTCCACTGACACCGCCATCCGGACGATAGGCGTCTCGTGCGCCTTCCACATCCCTATTTTCACGACCACACCTTCCCCGAGGCGACTCCGAAAAGGCTCGGAAAAAGCCCACAGAAGGATCAAGCCTAACAGCACCAAGACAGCAATGATGACCTTTTTCTCCCTTTCCGTCACCATAAGAACCGCCTCCAAATGACCAAAGAGGAAAGTTGTCCCACTTTCAAAATGTATCATAATCAACGAAAAAGTTCCAAAAGGCAGGGAGGCAAGATCCCATTCGCCGTTCCCGATCAGCCAGAAAAAAGCGGACGGCACTGGCATCGGCATTGGTCATCGCCCTAATCGGATCCGTTGTCTTATGGAGAGGACTCCCTTCCCCTTGGTCGCCTGCTCGAGGCACGGGCGTCATCGTGCATCGGGTTCTGGACGGTGATACCGTTCTCTTGACAGACGGTCGGATCATTCGCTACAACGCCATTGATACCCCTGAGAGAGGCGAGCCCTTTTACTCTGAGGCGAGAAATTACAATAGCCGTTTGGTTGCCGGACGGGTCGTGGAACTGGAATTTGACTTGGACCGGCACGATGGCAAACGGTTGTTGGCGTATGTGTATGTTCGGCGTTCTGCGCGGCGGGTTTTCGTCAACGGAGAATTGGTGGCTCAAGGACTGGCGAGGGTTTACCTTCATCCTCCCAACCTGCGCTATGCGCCCTTGTTGATTGACCTTCAGACAAAAGCCCGTAAAGCCCGCAAAGGCATCTGGTCGCGCTACCGACCGACTAAGCCTGTTATCGGCAACCGGCGGACTTTAGCCTTCCATCGGTTGACCTGTCCCTTCGCCAAAACGATGAGCCGGCGCAATCGCGTTCCGTTTGCCGACAGTAACCAAGCATTGGATCGGGGCTTTCACCCTTGCCGCTCCTGCCGCCCGTAAAGATTTGCCCATACTTTCCCTCAGTGATCCGAGATGGCAAAAGAGACGAGTCGCTATCTGATCATTGGGACAGCGGGGCACGTCGATCACGGTAAGACAACCCTCATCGGTGCGTTAACGGGGATGCAAACGGACCGGCATCCCGAGGAGCGGGCGAGGGGAATGTCCATTGACCTGGGCTTTGCCCACATCACGTTGCCCAGCGGGACCGTGGCGGGAATCGTGGATGTTCCGGGTCACGAACGATTCGTCCACAATATGCTGGCGGGCGCCTCTGAAATGGACCTGGTCCTTCTCCTTGTCGCCGCTGACGAAGGCGTGATGCCCCAAACGAGAGAACATTTGGCGATTTTAGACCTTTTGGGGACGAAAAGGGGGATCATTGTCGTTACCAAGGTAGACATCGTTGATGCGGACTGGCTGGAACTGGTCAAGGACGACATTCGGACGGTTGTGCGGGGCACTTTTCTGGAAAACGCCCCCATCGTGGAAGTCTCCGCTGTCACGGGGCAGGGACTGGACAACCTCCTTGCCGTGATGGATGCTGGTGCCGCCGACGTGCCCCCGAAGGATACCGACCGTCCCTTCCGTCTCCCGATTGATGACATTTTTGTCAAGGCTGGTTTCGGCACGATCGCCAGGGGTGCCATCTTCTCGGGCACGATCAGCGTGGGACAGGAAGTCATCGTTCAGCCTCAGGGGTTTAAGGCACGAGTCCGCTCGCTCCATACCTACGGTCGCCCAGTGGAAAGAGCCTTCGCCGGTCAACGGGCAGCGATGAATTTGACCGGACTGGAAAGGGAGGACATCAAAAGGGGTGATGTGATCGTCAGTGAGGTTCCTTTGAAGGTAACCGATAAGATTGTTGTCCAGTTGAGGGTGCTACCCGCCATCAGCAGACCGATTAGAAACGGTGTTTTAGTTCATTTCCACCACGCAACTTCGGAGAGAATGGCGATTCTCAACGTGCCAGAAAGGAAAACTTTGACACCAGGGGAAGAAACCTGTGTGATGTTTCATCTCAATAAGCCCATCGCCTGCGCCTGGGGTGATCGCGTGATCATCAGAGCCTTGTCACCCCTGACCACTATCGCCGGCGGTGTGATTGTAGATATGAACGGAACCGCAACCTCGGGGAGAAAACAACAACCGTCATCGTGGTCAGAAAAAGGACAGAGTCCCATCAGTTACCTTATTGCCTTGATTCACGAAAGGAGCGATGGCGTCACCGTTGGAGAGTTGACTCAAAGGCTGTTTCTCAATCCTTCAGCAATTCAACTTCTTGTTCACGAAGTCGTTGCAAGGGGCGATGCAAAAATTCTGAGCACAGGGACCCTTCTGTCAACGAAGTGGTTGGAAGATTATAAAAATCGGATCGTTCGGCAACTGAACCAATACCACCAGGAGCGACCCCTGAGGCGGGGTCTGTCAAAAGAGGGTCTGCGCTCGTTGGTCGGTAGTCAGATAGGAAGCGAAGACTTTGAATCGCTATTAGCCGAACTGAGCCGTCAGGGAACGATCGTGATAGAAAGGGAAGTCGTCCGGCTGCCCGATCACTCTGTCCGATTAAGTGCTGATCAAGAGTCGTTAGCGCAAATGATAGAAAGAAAATGCCGACAGGCAAAATTTGCCCCTTTAGAAGTGAGCGATGTTCTGAGTCTGATCCCTGACAGGGAACAGCCTATGGATTTTATCAGTTTTCTGATTGAATCGGGACGTCTTGTTCGCGTGAGTGATTTCTTGTATCATCCAGAGACGATACAAGAAGCCATCAACCTTGCTCAGCAATTAGCCAAAGAAGGGGGAAGTTTTACGGCTGCTCAATTCCGGGACGCCGTCGCTACTTCACGCAAATATGTGGTTCCCCTTCTGGAGTATTTAGACCACCTCGGGATCACCGTAAGAAGGGGCGATGTCCGAATTTTGAAGGGGCAGCAGTAGAAGAAAAAGGTGGGGAACACTTTTTTGAAGACTCCAACGCAACCGGCAAATGAGGCATACTTGAGAGTGGAGTTCGGGTAGAGAGGAAAGATGAAAGACCAACCCGAAAAGCCCGGTGGCGTTCTGGCTGTTTCCAAAGAGGAGCCCTCTCAAGGGGAACTGGAGGTCCTTAAGGCAAGGCAGAAACTGGCATTAACAGTTGGTCTGATCTGCCTGGTGATCCTGATTGTGGCAGGGCTTTTGGGCATCGCCCTTCTGGACCGGTGGGGAAGGATTGTCTCTGTTTCGTCCGGGTCGGCAGGCATCGCTTCCCCTTTGCAAGCGGTCCGACCGGATCCGGTTACCGGACAGGGGCTGGTGCAGACACCGGTGAGGGGACCGACAACGTCCTCCGGTCTGATAGAGACACCCGTCCGACCGGATGCGACCAGTGCCCTCGCTCAAACTCCCGTTGGTCCACCAGTGCCGACCGATCCGAGCCGGATGCCCCCAGTCCCTCAACAGCCCCAAACACCTTCCCCTTCAATTAGTCCCTATGTGCCGGAGTATTTGGACCAACTCCGTCGTATTGAAGATCAGCGGAAAAAGGAAGCCAACAATTTGTGGCTCGCCCTTGGCGCCCTAAAGGACCTGTTAGGCGCTTTCCAGGGCATTACCTCAAGCGGGGACCTTTTGGAGGGAACTGGCCAGCCACCCCAAGGGACTGCTTTATCTACTTACGATGCCTATCAAGGGGCTTTTGAAAGGCTCCGCCAGTGGCTCCATCAATTGGTGCCCCCGCCGGAATGCCAGGACCTCCATCGCGCTTACGACGACGCCCTCCGGCACCACATTGAAACGGTGGCGACTCTCAAGCAGAAAGTCGCTGCAAAGGACCTTTGGGGCGTTGCCTTCTTTGGATTGGGTGCTCAGGGGCGCATTGATGCTGCCCTTTCCGCTGCTGATTCGGAATTGGGAGCCGTCTGCGCCCGGCTGGGGATCAACAAGTTCTTTTCTATCGGTAACCGCTGAGCGCTTACTGACGGATCAGAGCAAAGACTCGTGCCGGCGCTCCCGAACCCTCACGGATTTTCAGGGCACCTACAATCAAAGAAGCCCCTCGGGGTGGTAATTCCCGCAGGTTGGTCAAGTTTTCAATGGCAATCTTGCCGGCTTTCAGAAGAACCTTGTGAGCGGCGAAATCTTTTGACGGACCAGGGTCAATGCTTAGGGTATCAATACCGACTCCGTTAATGCCCCTGGTGAGCAGGAGGGCGATAGCGTCGGGGCTGAAACCGGGAAAGTGCATCACGCCCCCTTCATCCTGGTTGACATAGTCCTTGGGTCGGCTCCATCTCTCTTCCCATCCCGTTCGGGCGATGACGAAGGAGCGGGGTGGAATGGTCCCGAAACGAGCCTCATGATCAAGGACATCCCGGCTGGTCAGTGCATAATCGGGATTCTTGCTAACGGCTCTGCGGATATCTATTACACGTGCCTCCCCAACAAGGTTCAGGGCAGGAATATCCGATGCGTATCGTTGCTGAGAGATAAAGTGGACGGGAGCGTCTATATGGGTTCCAGTATGCTCAGCACAAGAAAAAGCATTGGCGTAATAGCCTTGATCGTGGCGGGCAAGGTTTTTCAACTCAAAGGGCGGGTTGCCCGGCCAGACCGGGATGCCAGGAGAGAGTGTGTGCGTCAGGTCTATAATCCGCCAAGTTTCTATCCTAGGCTGACTTAAAAGAAACCCGATCCCCAAAAAGATTAGGAGCAAAAAAGAAACCCACAGTCTCATCACATTCCCTCCCCGTTCAGCGACCTGGCGGTGGAGCAATCGGTTCTAACTTCGGGAGCACTTCAAGGACTTTCTTTCTCAGGTCTGTCGCCGATACCGGTTCCACAACAGGCTGCCCCTTGCGCATCAGGGGGACGGTCGCCTTCCAAAGAGAAGAAGAACCACAGTGGGGACAGGGCTTTTGCGGCTCCTGTCCGGCAACGGTGATGACCGCATGATAGCAGTTACGGCACGACCAAATGTCTTTCGCCCCCGCCATCTTGCCCCTTTTGGCTATTGGTCTACCGTCAATTTCCACGATGTCCAAAGCGAAGTTAATGGTCGGTGCGTTA
>JANXBO010000089.1 GCA_025057575.1 Candidatus Caldisaccharidevorator malaysiensis | reverse complement strand
ATGCCCATTTTTCCTTGGTTTTTGAAAAGTGCCCTTTCTATTCACTTGTCAAAGTGCGCCAAAAGGCTGAGATCGACAGCAAATTTTAGCCCGTCGGTCCCAAAAAGGGAAGACCCCCAAGATCGGGCACGATCGGGACGGTCTCGGAAAACAAAGATTGAAGTTGCCCCTCTTGGTCAAGGCAATCGTGAACCTGCCTGCCAATCGTAGGGGGGCAACCGTAAGGGATTCGCCAGTTTGCAACGGGGGCAATCGGCAGATAGCCTGCGGTTGTCCCGACAACAAATGCGGTTTCCTTTTCTGCGCTGGTGTTCGCTTGCCCGCTACGGGGCTTGTCGTCCCTTACCCATTCTGAAACCGCAACCGCCCTTGATCTGTAATAATTGAAAGGACCGTGAAAATGTGCCCAACATAGGTCCGGCGAAAATGACGATCCTTCAGACCCACAACCTGACCAAGATTTACAATGGCAAGGTCATCGCCGTTAACGGGGTCAACTTGTCGGTCCCCAAAGGCACGGTCTTCGGTCTTTTGGGTCCCAATGGTGCCGGCAAGACGACGACCCTTAAGATGATGGTCGGGCTCCAGAGACCGACGGCGGGCTGGGTGGAAGTGTTCGGTCAGCCGATGACCCCTAATGCCGCCGACCTGAGACAGCGGATCGGCTACCTTCCCACTAACCCCAGTTTCCCCGGACACTTGACCCCCGTCGCCTACTTGGACTTGGTCGGACAACTGTATGGAATTCCCAAAGATGAGCGGATCAACCGCCTCGCCTCCCTCATCAGGGCGGTCGGTCTCCTTTCCGCCCAGTCCCAACCGATCAAAACCTTTTCAACGGGAATGACGACCCGCCTGGGGATCGCCGCCTCATTGATCAACGATCCGGACCTTTTGATCTGGGACGAACCCGCTGCCGGTCTGGACCCTGCCGGAAGAAAATACACCCTGGACCTGATCGCCGAACTGGGCAAAACCAAGACCATTATCTTTGCCTCTCATATCCTCAGCGATATTGAGCGGGTCTGCGATTATGTCGCCATTATCTACGAAGGGAAAATCATTTTTCAAGGACCGATGAAACAGTTCAAACAGGCGATCCGAAGCAACAGCGTGGAATTGGAACTGGACGGTGCAACGGTCGCAATGACCCGATTCTTTCAGCGCCTTCAAGAGATTCCCGAGGTCGCCACCTTCTCCAAAACAGGATCGTGGGTAGAAATCTCTTTCCAAGGATCCTATCCGCTCGCCTCCTCCTTGGCAAAGGTCCTTTCGGAAGCCTCCGCAGCCGGCGTGGAGGTCCTCACCATCGTCTCGTCACGGGCGCAGACAGAAGAAGCGTATCTCCATTTCTTGGAGGTTGACCGATCTTATGGTTTCCTTCGCGCTTCCCGAGACCTACCGTCGGTCGCTACTGGGCTTCAAGGCTCTTCTGACGGCGGAACTGATCTCTCTTAGCCGTTCCTGGATCGTCCGAATCTGGGTCATCCTCTTGATCCTTCAGTTCCTGATCTTTCCCGTCCAAGCACTCATCACCCCCTCCCCGATCCGACTAACCGCTTCCACCATCCTCACTTACTACCTTCAAATCTTTCTCACGGTCTGGAGCCTGGCGGTCATCGTGTTGAGCGCCGGTTCCATTCTCGCCGAACAGGCGACGATCGCCGATTCCTATTTGTCCCGCTCCTGCACCCGCCATCAATTCCTTTTAGCCCGACTCCTTTCCCGCCTCCTGATCATCCTTGCCATTTTCCTTCTCTTCTCCTTCGCCTGCGGCTATGCCGTCTGGAGATACGCACCCAACGATATGACCCTTTCCCGAATGATCGTCGGCATCGCCATCGTCGGGATGGCTCTGATGCTTCTGACCACCGTCGGTGTCACCTTCTCCGTTATCCTCAACAACGCCGTCGCTGCCGTCCTTTTGGTCCTTCTCACCTGGAACGTCGTCGGCTACCTCTTCTCCTTTTTCGGTGCCGACTACCTTTCCCCCAACAGCCTCTCCACCAACCTCCCTTTCCTCCTCAAAGATTCCGACTCCCCCCGCCTCCTCTCCGCCACCGCCTCTTCCGACACGATCACGTTAACCTTTTCTAAAGAGTTAAGCCCCGAAACTGCCGAACACATCACCAACTACTCCGTGGAATCCCCTCAAGGACACCTTCACCAGCCCCAATCGGTTGCCTATGACGAAAAAACTTTCTCGGTCTTGCTTTCGGGGTTTCGTTTGAAAGATGGTGATTTGGTGACCGTCACCGTTCACAACATTCAAGATAAGGTCGGTAATACTATCAGCCCAGCAGCAAACACCATCTCCACCATCGTTGGATCCAACCGATCGCCGTCGGAACGTTCCCAACTGCGCCTGCTGGAGGTGGTCGCCTCGCCGAATGTCGTTCGCCTCTTTTTCTCCCGACCTTTGGACCCCGTGAAAGCCGAGGACGAGGACAACTACCTTTTGGAGAGCCCTCTTGGCAGACAGGTGCGACCGGTCAGAGTGGTCTACAATCCCACTTGGCAAGCCGTTGACTTAAGGGGTCTCAATCTGACGCAAGGGCAACCGGTCACAGTAACCGTCCGCAATCTGACCGACGAAAACGATCGTCCTTTGGCTTCTGACGCCCGCACGCAGACCACAATCGTCTCTCCCCGTCTTCCCCGTTGGTTTCGCCGCCAACAAGCGCCTTCCCTAAACCTTTTCACCGGTAGGGTCCGGCTCTCCAATCTAACCGTCACGCCCACCTCCGCCCGCCTGACCTTTTCCGGACCCCTTGACCCCCAATCCGCCTCCTCTCCGGAAAACTATGTCGTAGAATCTCCCCTCGGCTCGGTTCAAAAAGTCTCCTCTGCCCTTTACAATCGGACCACCAACACGGTCATCCTGACAGGGCTCCAACTACCTTCCGGTCGCCCCGTAAAAGTCACGGTCACGGGCGTTGTTGACCAGCAAGGTTATCCCATCCATCCCGCTTACAACTCCCTCATCTACACTGAGGTGCAGAACTGGAAATACTTTCTCGGTTTCGGGCTGCCGACCTTAATTTTCATTTTCCTCTCCCTCGTTGCCTTCTCCTATCGGGACCTCTAAGAAATCCCGCCCAGCCATTGCTGCCCTTAAAGTCAAGACTGCCTTAGGTAGCCTGCCTCTTCTGTCATTTTTGATGCCGTAGCGCCGCAGGTTGCTGATGGTGCGGGTGTCATCCCCTTGTCGCTCACAGTAGGGCACTTGTTACCGTTGCCCGTCGGCATTGGCAAGCGGGATCACGACTGCCTTGATAAAGACCGGTGACCTTACGGTCCGCACCTGGGGGTCTTGCCTTTTTGGGACGGGCAGGCTATAATTTGCCGTCGATCTCAGCCTTTTGGCGCACTTTGACAAGTGAATAGAAAGGGCACTTTTCAAAAACCAAGGAAAAATGG
>JANXBO010000088.1 GCA_025057575.1 Candidatus Caldisaccharidevorator malaysiensis | reverse complement strand
GCAATCACTTAACGATTGCCACCTCTTCCGTCTTGGGGACAAATTCCTTGATGGCTTCTGTCAACTCCTCCAAAAGGGTCAGCAGTTGACCACTGTTCATCTCAGTCCAGTCAATGAGGAATCGGTTACCCTCATATCGGCAGCATCTTAAGAGAGCAGCGGGGACCTTTTGGGTCAGAAGGGTATAAAGGCGAATCATCTGGACATTGGTTAGGTTCAAGTTGAGAGGCCAACGGACGGTCACCCATTGACGATCGTGGGTAATGGAGGAGACACCAGCGTGGTAAGCACGGATGCGAATCCGAAGGACAGAAAGGATGTTCAGGACGGGCTGAGGGAGCGGACCGAACCGATCCCTCATATGGGATAAAAGGAGGTTCACATCCTCTTCCGTCTGAACGCTCGTCATTCTCCGATAAAGGTAGAGCCGCTGCTCCGTTTCCTCCACGTAGTCTTCGGGAATGAACGCCTTGACGGGCAGGTCGGCTTCGGGAAGGGTGACGGGGGTCGGTGTCGGTTCCCCCCTTAAATTCTGAACGGCCTGGGACAGCATCTCCATATACAAGTCAAAGCCCACCGCATTGATAAAGCCATGCTGCTCCGTGCCCAGGAGGTTGCCGGCACCCCTGACTTCCAGATCCCTGATCGCCAACCGGAACCCACTGGCTAAGTCGGTAAATTCCCTGAGCGCCTCCAGTCGCCGCCGTGCCACTTCCGTCAATCGCTTGGGATGCTCGTGGAAAAAGTAAGCATATGCCTGCCGATCGCTCCGTCCGATCCGCCCCCGCAACTGATACAGTTGAGCCAGCCCAAATCGTTCTGCTCTTTCCACGATCAAAGTGTTCGCGTTTGCGACGTCCAGCCCGTTTTCAATGATGGTCGTGCAGACTAAAACATCCCATTTTCCTTCCGCAAATTCCATCATTACTCTCTCTAACTGATCCTCGGGCATTTGACCGTGGGCGATGGTGACTTTCGCTTGAGGAACGAGACGGCAAACTTTTTCCGCAATATGCTCAATCCCCTGAACCCTGTTGTAGACATAGTAAACCTGCCCGCCCCTCTCCAACTCCCGGAGCAGGGCGAAGCGAATCAGTTCCGGATCCATTAAACTTAGGTAGGTCTGCACCGGTCGCCGACCTTCAGGCGGCGAATTGATGAGGCTCAGATCGGTCAGCCCTCCCAGTGCCATATGTAAGGTCCGAGGGATCGGCGTTGCGGTAAGGATCAAGAGGTCCACGCCAGGAAAGAATCTCTTGAGGCTCTCCTTCTGGCGCACACCGAACCGCTGCTCTTCGTCAATAATGACCAACCCCAAGTCCCGAAATTGGACATCTTCCGAGAGGAGCCGATGAGTGCCGATCACGATGTCAATGGCACCCAATTTCAAGTCCTCCAGGACCTTCTTTTGCTCCTTTAACGGGCGCAGGCGGCTCAGCATCGCTACTTTGACAGGGTAAGGGGCTAAACGGGAAGCGAAGGTCTGACTGTGCTGGAGCGCCAACACCGTTGTGGGGACCAGGACGGCGACCTGCTTGCCGTCCTGAACGGCTTTGAAGGCTGCCCGCACCGCAATCTCCGTTTTTCCAAAACCGACATCCCCACAGACCAACCGGTTCATCGGGGTCGGACTTTCCATATCCGACTTGACTTCCTCTATCGCCCGCAACTGGTCTTCCGTCTCCTCATAGGGAAAACTGTCCTCCATTTCTCTCTGCCAAGGAGAATCCGGGCTGAAAGCAAATCCGTCCGCTACCTTCCTGCGAGCGTAGATTTCCAGTAGGTCTTTGGCGACCTTTTCGGCATTTTCCAGTGCCTTTTTCCTTTGCAGGAGCCAGCGGCGACCTGCCGACAAACTGGATAAGGCGGGATCCTCACCGTCCACACCCCGATAGGCTCGGACCCGATCTATCTGATGGACGGGAACATACAGTTTCTCCCCTTCCGCATACTCAATGACCAGGTAATCGCTTTCCTTGCCCAACACCGTCTGCCGAATCAATCCGCGGTAAATGCCAATCCCGTGGTGAATATGAACCACCAATTGCCCAATCCGCAGATCGGAAGGGGAGTGAATGGCGACCGTTGCCCGCCAGCGTTTGCGCCGGGGCTTAAACGGAAGACGGAAAAGTTCTGAATCGGTCACGATAGCCAGGCGTGTGTCCTGCCAGACGAAGCCTCCCGAAACAGGCGTCGGCAGAATACTGATCCGGTCCGCCCTCAATTGGTCCGATAGGTTGATGGAACCCACAGGGCACGGGAGCGAGTCAGCAACGACACTCAGCCACTCTTCAACGCCTTTGGGATGTCGTGTGGCGAGACCGATCGCAAACCCACGATTCCACCAGTCCTGCATTCGGGCAGCCAGCCGGTGAGGCTCCTTGACGAAAGTCTCCAATCGGTGTGCTGTTAGGTGCCACGAAGAGGAAGGCTCACCAACTTCACTCGTCAGTTCTATGGATCGGAAACGGGAAAGCCTTTCCTTGATCCCTTCTGTTTGGGGCTCGTCGTTGCCCTCATCCCAGTCCAAAAAGGGCTGAACAGGAGGTCTCAAGTAGTCCCCTGTCTCCACCAGGTCGGCGACTGTCTTTTCCCATTTGGCGTCCAATGATGCTGCTTCCCCGTCCGCATCGTTCCTCTCCAGCCAGATCACAACCGTCTTCTCGGGCAGGTGATCCACAAGACTCCAAAGGCGCTCGTTAGCGAAGGGACGATACCAGGTGATCCCTTCAAAATAGGTCCCCGAACGGATGCGCTCGGCATCACGCTCCACCTTGCTGCGCAGGAGCCGGGACTGCTGCCCCTTCCCTTGTTCTTCTAAAGTCTTCGCTTGTGCCTCAAGAGCAGCAAGAATCGCGTCAGCAAGACTCTGAGGATCATCGGGTAACAGAAACTCCCGACAAGGAATAATCCAGCACTGGTTGGCAGGAGCAACGCTCAACTGACTCTCAAGGTCAAAAAACCGAAGAGAATCCACCTGATCTCCAAAGAATTCCACTCGCACCGGTCTTTCCTCGGCTAAAGAGAAAAGGTCCACCAGACCGCCCCGCACGGCAAATTGACCGGGCTTTTCCACTTGACTGACCCGCTCGTAGCCGCCCCGTTTCAAAGTCGCCACTAGATGGTCAAAGGGCACGGTCTCGCCCCGCCTCAGGCAAAGTCTTGTCTGTGATAGCAAATCGGGACGGATAGTCGGCTGCCGAAGAGCAACGGGCGTGGTGACGACGATGGGTCGGTCCTGGAACTGAAGTGCCGACACCGCTAAGAGTCGGTCTCGGACGACCGCAACCTCCTCCTCAAAGGCTAACAAACTGGGATTTTCTGGGAAAGAGGTGACCCTGTCCGGATTCGTTAATAAAGTCTGCAGGTCCGAAAGAAGGGAAAGATGGATCCGATCATTGGGGGCGATCACGAGAACAGGGTCTGGAAAATCGGTGAGCAAGGCAGCCAGAAGAGCAGCCCAGACCGATGGAAAACCCCCTTCCACCTGCACCCGAGCCTTTGGTTGTGCCAAGCCCGTTGCTAGGCGGCGGACAATATCACTTTCTTTGACCCATCGGGTGATCGGAT
>JANXBO010000087.1 GCA_025057575.1 Candidatus Caldisaccharidevorator malaysiensis | reverse complement strand
CCACGGCAGACCGGCTTGCCAAAGGAAGGCACCAACGGGATTGAGTTCCACAGCCCATTTTTGGAGCAAGAACCAAGTGGACAGACCCAGATCGGTCAAGTTGAGCGCAATGAAGAGCAGCAGGCGCAGACGGAAAGCCCGCCGCTCATCGGTGGTGGTCGGTGGGCTTTGAGATGGTCGGGTGAAGGTAGAGGGCGACGGGGACACTTTGGGGCCGATCAAGAAGGAAGCGGATCGGCGATGGCGGAGATGGTTGTAGACGATAGTCCGGAGGCGTCGGGTCAAGAGCCAAGAGATCAGGGCAGAGTAGAGGAAGAAGACCCAGGCGGCTACCTGAAGGACCTCAAAAAGGGTCAAGAGGCAACCCCCCCAAAAATGGACCGATCGGCACCAAGGTGACCCCTGCCCGCTTTCTCTGCGGACAGGCTGCGCCGGTCCCTACTGCGGCTGTCCTTCCAGATACAAAAGGCTCGGGCAGGGATTTCAAGGGGCTTCATCATCATTTTGTTCGGGCTGCAACAGCAAAAGGACCCGTTCCACCTTCTCATCCAAACGGACGAGGGCAGCGACAATCTCGGTCAGGACCAACATCCTTGAGATGATCCACATCATCCAGATGCCGGCGGCAACGGGGAAACCGAGGGAGTTAACGAAGCGGACGAAGGCGTCCAGGAGAGGCAGGTCCGTCATCGGATCAACCCTCATTCAGATTTGACCAATTGGACCGCCAGTTCAATAGCAAGATTAATGACGGAATCCTTAAGGAATTTGCCTTTAACGCTCTCTTTCCTCTTTCTTTCCACCAGGTTCACCGTCCTTACCTTGGTTCCGCTTC
Source organism: Candidatus Caldisaccharidevorator malaysiensis (assembly GCA_025057575.1). Lineage (GTDB taxonomy): Bacteria > Armatimonadota > Fervidibacteria > Fervidibacterales > Fervidibacteraceae > Caldisaccharidevorator > Caldisaccharidevorator malaysiensis. Next base: position 3,212 of record JANXBO010000087.1, on the reverse strand, counting down.
CCATCGTGCCCGATAAAGGGGAAGGAAGTTATTCCTGCCTTGCCGTGGTTTATAAAAGGGCGTGGTATGCCCGATGAGGGTGGACTGAGAAGTCAATAAAGAGTCAACAAGGAAGGTGACATCAGTTGCCCGTTTACCACACCCTTGACGACGTGCAAGCCCGTCTTCCAGGACCGATGAAGGAGATCAGTCCCGCATCCGATCCGTCCGACACCACCGTCATCACCTGGATGGACGAAGTGGAAACTTATGTCCTGACAGAACTTTCCGCCCGCTATCCCCTACCCATTACCGGTCCGGAATCTTTGCGGGTCCTTCGGTCCCTTTGCAGTGATCTGACCGCTGCCCGAGTCTGGCGCCATCGCACCGTCGGAACCAGTGATCCCTTTCCTCCCCGCTACGCCGATTTGCTGGAGCAGAATGCCAAGAAACTGCTGGAAGCCCTTCGGGATGGCACCGTCCGCCTTCCCGATCATCCCCAGAAAACCACCCCTGATCGTCCCATCGCCACCCTCCCCGACGAGCCCAAAGTTTTCAGCCAAGAAACCCAATGGTAGAGGTGACCTTTAATGGGCAAAACGAGACAACTTATTGAACACATCATCGCTTACCTTAAGGAACATCTACCGCCCCGCCTGAGCAAAGAAAATTTACCCTTACCATCGGGCTATGAATACGGCGATTTAACCACCGTTTCTCTCACCCTTCTCCCCCGCATCGGCGTGGACATTTACAAATATCCCCAGCAACAAGCCACCGTCGGTCCGAACGGTCTTCTAAGGCAAAAACGCTTAGGGCTGGTCTGGATCGCCGTCGGAGCCAGCGACAAAGAAACGACCGCCCGCCTACTCCACGATTATGCCGATATCGTCGCCGAGGTCTTAAATGGCGACTACCAAGCAGGCGGTCTAAGCCTCATCCTCCAAGTCACAGAAGTGGACTTCACCCCTACCGCCCCCTGGGAAACCAAACTCCTGCGCACTGCGCGCCTCCAACTTTCCCTCTGGACTCAGCACCATCGACTGCACTAACACCACACCACACATTACTCCCCTTCACACACACCTCCCGCGCAACTCAACACATCATTATTCCTCCAACCCCACCTCCTTACCATTGACACCCCTTTTTTAAAAACTTGACAATCGTCAAGATAATTTTTTTGACACGAAGGATGCACTATGATATACTATATGGTATGGGAGCCGATGGTAATGATGGTTTACTATCTTACCGATCTCTGTAAGCAAACCAACCTAAGCCAAACCCGAGAGGGTCGTCCGTTACTTTCTACTGTGCGTCCGCTCGCTGTAAGAAGTTTCCAACCGTCTACGTCCTATGCTGGCAATAGAAGGCGCAAGTTCCTAATCGGCATTGGTGACCGCGCGGACGGTTTGTGCAGAGCGCGCGCGGAAGGTCGCAGCGATTTACCAGCGACTGTTGGTAGTAGACACAACGGACGGCATACAAGTCAGGTGATGCCGTCAAGCCGTGGACAGGCAGTGGGCAGACCAACCGGTGCGCCGTCAGTCCCGAACTGCGGCGACGGCGCAGTGGTTGCCGGGGAGCGACGGACGGACTGCTCCGGCTGCGTCGGCAGGTCGGCGACCGCGCAGCGGTTATGTATGAGTTAACGATGCCGTGGCGTAAAAGAGTGCACGAAGCACGAAGGAGGTCGAGGAGACAATGCGCAACGGACGAACGACGATTATTGCCACCGTCAACTTTAAGGGTGGCGTCGGAAAAACGACGATTACCTGGCTGTTAGCAAGATGCGCCGCGAAGGATCAACCCGTTTTAGTCGTCGACGGCGATGCGCAGATGAGCCTCACGACTGCCGTGGAACTCGCCGAAGAGACAGGACGATGGCATTCCGACGAGTTTGAACAGTGGTTCCACCAACACAAAGAACAAAAAAAGAGCCTCTTTCACGCTTTGGAAAGGTTTACCGACGGATCCCAGCATTTTGACTTCCCCGTTAATCACTATGTAGCCTATAAGTTTAATGAAAACCTTTGGTTCGTGCCGGCGACACCCGACCTTTACTGGACGACCCTGGAAGTCTTTGACCGTGATAGAGTCAGAAACTTCATCCCTGCCTTCTTGCGCAAACTGTGCCACGCCTCCTTTTTACCCGACTTCCGCTATTGTCTCTTTGACTGTCCCCCTTCCTTTTCTCATTTGTCCTTTTCCATTCTCACCAACTGCGACCTGATTTTAGTCCCCGTCAACCCCGACGTATTCGCCGACCGTGGACTCCGCATCCTTGTTGAGGGTCTTGTTCTCGTCCTTGATCCCCACCCCCTCCCAAAAGTCGCCGTCCTGATGAACCGCGCCCGTCCTTACCGAGGCACCTTTACCAGAGAAACCCTTGAATTTTGGCAACTGGTTGAGGACGAATGCGAAAGGCTTCGTGCTGAAAGATCTCTCTGCATCCGTCCCCTGTCCACCTTTATCCCCGATAGAGTGGACATCAAGCGCGCCATTCCCAGAGGAGGCACCCTGCCCGAACCGTATCCACGAATCTTCGCTAACCTCTGGGGAGAAATTGTCAGTTTTGCCCAGGAGCGGTGAGGAACAAATGAAACCATCAGTCAAACACCTGCTCAACATCGTCAGCCGGTTGGAGGCAGACTTACTCGCTCTGAAAAACGCAATCACTGACCTACTGCGTAAGGAACAGCAGGCAAGAGCCCAAAGCCGACCCCCACGAAAAAAAGTCCCTTCCACCTCTTTACCTGATGAGCAAGAACTCAAAAGGCAATGGAAAGATCTCCAGACCGCTTACTCCACCGACCGCCACCAAGCCGTTACTGAGTTCGTGAGGAGCCGCACCAAGTCGTTTCTCAAAGAATGGGCGAAAGCAAACGCCCTGCCCCTTGACATCCAGCGCACGAAGAAGGACATTGCACAGCAGATCATTCAGCATCTTGCTGTGAGAAAAGCCATTGCCGCACCCACTTTTACCCAACCCTTAAAGATGTCACCACCCTTGATCCCGTCAAGTCCAGAAAGTCAAACAGCAGAAGTTCCAGCCGAGGGATCTGATGACAGTGACTGACATCTGCTTTCCTCAAGTTATTCCGCCCTCGTGGTCCCTTTCCCCCATCATCCCCGGACTTCAGGTCAATCACTATACCAACCACCAACTCTTGACTCACCTCACTTACCAAGCCATTATTAATGTCCATCAAACCTTTCTGAGAAAAACT
>JANXBO010000086.1 GCA_025057575.1 Candidatus Caldisaccharidevorator malaysiensis | reverse complement strand
TTCTGGACAGTTGGGCAACTTGCTTGACCGTCAGCTTCACGGGTTGTAGGTAGAAAAACTCATTGGCACCCGTCGTGATCCCTCGGCGGACTTCTGCAATGTCCCCAAGCCTTACCAGTTTGCCCTTTCCCTTTTCTAACAAAGTAAAGTAGATGTCCGGGGCTCTTAGGTATTTGCCGAGTTTGGCGCCGGTGTATTCGGACGGGCGTGGAGGAGAGATGGGGCCAAGAATTGGCTCCCTCGGTTCGTCGTCGGGCAGTTGGGCACCTTCCCGGTAAAGTTCTTCTTGGGTTTTAATGGTCACCCGATACTCCACAGTCTGATTGCGTTTCTGGGCTTCAAAGATTTCCTGAAAAGCGATCGCCAGCAAATCAGGGGGCAGATCGTCAAAAGGCACTTTGAAGGCGACAAAGCGGACCGGGTTGTCCCATTGAGGATCCCCGTCTTGCGATCGGACGGCAAGGGTGATGACGGTATTGATATCGCTTTGGGCAAAAGTGCGCTTTTTCAGATTGTCAATGGTGGCGATCCACTGGGTTTTGGTCAGCAAAAAGTGTTGGACGGCTTTGCCGTAGTCCACATCCAGCCAGGCGTTGGAGGTAACCAGGCAGAGGACGCCCTTCGGTTTTAATAATTCTGCGCCAGCGAAGAAGAAGGGCACATACAGGTCGGCTCGCCCCGGGACTTCAACGCTCCCGTCCCAAAGGGCGTTAATGTTTCTTACGATGGCTGCTTTGTAGTCTTGGGGGCTGATGGGGCTGGGTGACCTAATCCTCTCGTGTCGGACATAGGGTGGGTTCATTATGACGATGTCAAAGCCTCGTTCTTCGGGCTTGTCGTCGTAAAAGACTTCTGGAAACTGGACTTCCCAAAGGAAAAGGGGAAGGGGCTCACCTCGCTCCGATTTTTTTTCAGTTCGTCAACTTGCTTCTTTGCTTCGGGGTCTTTTTCCGCTTCAATGGCTTTGCGCAGGATGTTCCCACTGATCTCTTGCTCGCTCCTGAAAATTTTCTGCATCTCCTGATTCAATTGGGTGGATGACTCTCCTTGGGATAGTTTTTTCTGCTCAAATTGTTGTTTCTGCTGGGCAAGAGTTTTTAACTGCTTTTCAAGGGGGAGGTAAAAATCCCTCTGTTTGCGCAGGATGATCGGCTTGGGGATGTTCCGAACTTCCTGGACCAAGGAGTCACCGATCCGAATGCGAAAGTCTAAGTAGGGAAGGATCGGCTCGGGATTTTCGGAATTTTTGAAAACGCGACCATCTTCCAGTTCGGTCAACAGGGAAAAGAACAGTCGCAACTCACAGGCTCTGACCGCCCAATCCTTCACATCCACACCATAAAGGTTGTTGAGGATTAAATGGCGCTTGAGTTCAAAGCGTTTGTCTCTCTTTCGTTCTAAAGCGTTTGCCAAAGCGTCCAGGGCTTCGCACAGGACATTGAGCATTCCAACGAGGAAGGAACCGGACCCAACGGCGGGATCCACGATCCGGCACTTTTTGAGCGCTTTCTCAAGATTTTTTTGCTCTTGTTTGGTGAACTGGTTTAGGGTATTAGGGTCAAAGGGAGAAAAAAGAAAATTCAAGACGGCGTTCCGATCAAAGCCGTGTCGCTGGTGCAAATACTCTGCGACACTGAGGCGGCACATCAGATCCACTTCTAAGCGGGGCGTGTAGAAAATGCCGGACTTGCCTCGTTCTACTTCTGCGATCAGGCTTTCATAGACCTTGCCCAACATTTCGGGATCAACAGCAACTTCCTCATCGTAGGGACGGCTCTCGTCAACGGTAAAGTTGTAGCGCTCCAAAAGTTTGGGCTCGCCGTGATCGGGGTTCTCACCGAAAAGATGATCGGAAAACACGGAGTCCGGGATTTCATAGTCATCGTAATCCGGCTCAAGAATGCGAAACAGGCTGCCGTTAAGGTAAGGCATTGTCAAAAAGGAGTCGCGCACATCATTGGGCAAAGGAGCAGATAGAACGGCACTCAAGTTATTGTTAAAGGCGTCCCGGAATAAAAAGCAAAGCCAGTCATAAAAACTGATGTTCGGATGTCTTTCTCGTTCCTCTCGGTAGCGTCGCCAGAGCCAGCGAAAGTAACGGCGTTGTTGCTGGTCCTGATGATCCTTCATCCAGCCTTTTCGGGCGACGAAATAGGAGAGCATCAGCCGGTTGAGAAAGAGTTGGGCAAAGGCGAACCGAGAATCGTCGTCGTCTCGTCGGGTGTGTGAGGTTTTTGCAGGACGAAGGGATTCAATAATCTGATCAAGCGCTTGTCGGTATTCCTCAAAGAACTTTTGCGTAACCCGCTCAACATTGAAAGCGTTTAGGTGTTTTTTCCAGATTTCTTCGGGGTGACCGCTAGGGTTGGCGATGTCTCTAAGGACTTCTAAGTCAGTATGATAAGGCTCGTTCGGAATCACTCTCAAGGTGCGGAGCCGAACGGTCGGTCTCCATTCATTTTCCGTCGTTCTGTTGGCGACCAAAAGGCGTTGGGGGGAGACAAAGGCAATTTCTTTGTATGGGGTCGTGCCGACGGTAAAAACGAATAGGTAATTATTTTGTGGGAAGCGTCGGTAAAAGGGATCCAGAATCCGGCGAAAGTCGGTCCGGCGTAGGGTGTGGGTAGTCAGTTCCAGATGATAGATGCGGAATCCCGGTAGATCACTGATGGGATACATAGAACTGATCAGCCTCCGAGCGCTGTCAGGCAGTTCAGAGCGCTCAGCAGATTCGCGTGGTTCCAAGGTGGGGTAGCCCAGACGCGCGAAAAATTTTGCAGCACCTTCCTTGTCAGAGTAAGTCTTTAGAGCCTGTGCAATGTCTTGTAATTGCATTTGCTGACACCTCCTTCACACGACTAACATCCAAGCGATGCATTCCAAATCGTCATCCGTCACCTCTTCGGTAGGCTGTGGGACGACTCGTTCGGGGTGGGGATGGTTGCGTGCGAATTGGGAAAGGAGATCTATCCATTCGGTGGGGTTCATCTGGTTTGTGGAGCGATACAGCGCCCGCAACTCCCTCAAAGCGGGACCAGTGAGGGGTTGGGAAAAGTAATGGAGCAGTTTGGTATGTTGGTCTGATGGGGGAAGGGACTGGAGCCAGTTGACGATGTGGTTTTGGGGGCTTTGCAGGCGGGGCAGGCGATGGGCGGTCTGCCGTAACTTGTTAAGAAGAAAGTTGCGCAGTTTTTCCAGCCGGGGAACAGGGTCAAAATTTTGCGGGAGTTGGGCAGTAGGCTCTTGGGGTTCGCAGCGGATGGCACTGATGGCGTCCAGGCGGGTCGCAATGATTTTCTGCTGCCGGTCATCGTCAAAAAGCCAGTAATGCTGGTTGGTCTTAACATTCCGGAAAGCAGCAAAAAAGCCTTTTTTATCTGTGTGTTGGCGTGCGGTGCCGACACCCAGGGGAATGTTTTGGAGTCGTTCTTCTCCGAGAGTCTTAAAGAAGTGCAGCAGGTCGTGCAGTAAAAATTCCCCGATCACTAACTCGCTATCGGCTTCCAACTCGTCCAAGACCTGGCGATCATCTTGAGCGATGCGGCGGATCGTGTTAAAGTCTTGAGGGTTGGGGATCTCCCCGAGAACGGAAGCGTCCAGACCGACAGAGCGGTTGATGTCTTCCAGTTTTTTCCAAAGGCGCTCCATTAGCCGGATTAAATTGTCCAGGGCGTCTTCAGGGAAGAAGTTATAAACAAAAACGGTCTGATGTTCGGACCCGATGCGATCTAAGCGACCGATCCGCTGGACCATCCGGACGGGGTTCCAGTGCAGGTCGTAGTTAATAATGGTGTCTGCGTCTTGCAGGTTTTGACCTTCGCTCAACACATCGGTGCTGATGAGCAAAAGAATTTGCTTTTCCGCAGGCAAATGGCTTCGGTTATTGGCTTTAGGGGCGAAGCGGGTGATCCGGTCTTTTCGGTCTTGAGGATCTACACTGCCGTCAACAATGCTGAGTTGTTTGTGACCAAGACGATCCAGGAAATGTTTGTCCGTGGTTAGGTTCTTATAAAGGTAGCGGGCAGTGTCCTTAAAGTAACTGAAGACAATCACCTTCTTGCCTTTCAACGGATT
>JANXBO010000085.1:1927-4290 GCA_025057575.1 Candidatus Caldisaccharidevorator malaysiensis | reverse complement strand
AGTTTGAACGGGTGAGCATTCGTCTCCATTGAGCAGCGACGACAACATCAAGCGGACTTTTAAAGCGCAAAAAGTAACCGTCCCTTTAAGGACTTCACGGGAGAGTCTCTCTTCTGGGTCGGGAGGATCTTGATGCATCTCTGGCTCGGTGCTGCGCAACTGAAGATCGGTGATCATTCCATAAAATTTCCACTTCTCCCCGTCAATGGCGACCATCTGCCCTGCCCTCAGTTCCTCAACGGAGACGCCGTCGTGGAGCCGAACATCTAGACCGTCCGTTAGCGATCCTCCCGTAACGACACCGATCCTGCGCTCCATCGCCTGCCTCCTTCAAGGATCCGGATCTTCAAAAGGGAGCCCACGGGTAAAGAATGCCCAAGAACCGTCTCATTGGTGTTTCGTCTTCATCCGTATCCTCTTGACCGCTTCGGTCGGGTCTATGCCCGAGTCGGATATCCACAAGGCGAGATGGTCCGAGCACCCTGTGCCGGCTTCCCGCACGATCGCGTGCAGGGCAGAAATCAGCATCGGATCATCATCGGGCATTCGGATTCTGTCTAAGTGAAGACCCAGACGATCGGCTTCTTCCTTCGCCTCAATGTCAATGTCATAGAGGACTTCCAAATGCTGACTTAAAAAGCCGATGGGGGCGACCAAGACCGAACGGACTTGTCTGTTTTTAAGTTCCGCAAGACACTCCAAAATGTCTGGACCCAACCAATTCTCTCCACTGGCGCTCTGGTAGGCGAAGGACCAGTCAAGGTCGTTCCATTTCTTGACAATCTCTTTGCAGGTAGCGATCAGTTCGTCAGGATAAGGATCGCCCTCGGCAAGGATCGTCTCGGGAAGGCTGTGAGCGGTAAAGAGGAGGTGGGGTTTGCCATCGGTCCAGGAATTCAGTTTCTCTTCTATAAGGGATGCCAAGAGACTGATGAGATCGGGATGGGTCGCCCAACTCAACACAAAGGTGATGGAGAACGGATTGCCCAGTTCCTGTAAGGCGCTGATTGTATAGTGGAGATACTCACCGATGCTCCTGCGGGAGTAGTGAGGAGCCAAGACCACACCCATAGCCTTTTGAACGCGATCGGACATCTCTTTTACGGCGTCTCGGATGAAAGGAGAGCTGTGTTTCATCCCAACAAAAACACCTTGAAATCCTGGACTGAGAGTGGGGTCCTCTTTGATCTTCTGAGTCAGTTGGCGGGCGACGGAAAAGGTGATGTCCGGCAGGGGGGACCGACCGCCGATCGCCTCGTATCTCTTGATCAGAGCCCCCAGCATCTCGGGAGAGGGTTGACGACCTTTGAGGATGTGACGGTAGTAGGGCTCCACCTCATCAAGGGATAGGGGACCGCCATATGCCATTAGCAAAACCCCGAACGCTTGCCGTTCCGTCATAGGCATAACTCCTTTGGTTAGGGAATCATTTTATTAAAGTTATTAAGGCACTAGATCCTCCAATTGTCGGAGCAGGAGGCGCAAGCGGGGATAGTCCCGCCGCAGCAGCGGGGTCAGCGCCTTGCCGAAGTCTGTTAGGTAACGAGGATCGCGGTCATTAGCCTCATAGGACCAACGACAGAGGCTCAACAAAAGATGATCAAAAAGTTCGGGGCGATGAAGAAACAAGATTTGAAGGAACGCCCACTGGCGGCTGAAGGAACAGACTTCCGCCTTGGGAAGAAGCGAAACGGTGCTGTGAAGAGGTGCAGGCTTTTCTGGGATCTGGGCAGTGAGGGGGGAAGAACCTTTCCCTTGACCCAGACAGAGTGCCGTCCCTTGAATGGACAATAGAAGAGGCAGTTGAGGTTGCTGGGTTAACAGTTCATCGGGCAAGTGACCAAAAGCGATGGGCTCTCTCAGAGGATCCCGACTGACCTGCCGCACGCTAATGACAACCCCGATAACCCGAAAGTCACCCCAGACAGCCTGAATCAAAGACCCCACCGGCGCCGGCTCCCGTCCCTCCCAGCACTCAAAGACCATCTGCCTTGTGCTGGATTCAATAACTTCGCCGATCGGTTCCGTCGCTAATGGTGGTCCTGCTGCCACTTCTCGTCTTTTCCTTACCGGTCTGCGGACCAAACCCTTTAGACAGGTGCCCGCCTTTTGGATAAGTATTTGGCACTAACGTTGGGGGGAACTCCTTGTTGCTCCATCGCCAATGACAAAAGGTTCAAAAAAAACTCTCGTTCCTCGGGACGGACGACAGCTAATTGGTGGGCTTCCGTCAGGGCGATCGGATAGCCGTTGCCTTTGCGCACTTGGTCCAGGACGATGCCGTGAACCAAGTTGACTTGGTCCGTGTCCTCAGCCACCCAGGCGGGAATTTCTATCCGAGCGATCTCTCCCCCTGTGTGCAG
>JANXBO010000085.1:0-1917 GCA_025057575.1 Candidatus Caldisaccharidevorator malaysiensis | reverse complement strand
GATGGGGTCCATAATCGGACATAATGGGATAACGACTGTCAAAGACCACCGACCGCTGTCCCGGCTTAAGAAGACGGAAGAAAAGATCCGCATCCTTGAGCCTCTCAAGGACAGCGCAGGGAGGTGTCTCCTGCCGAAGCAGCCATTGGCAACCGTCGCAATCGGGTCTATCGTAGGGACAAACGGCTACCCTTAAGGTGTTGATGATTTCCTTACTGGCGGGGCTACTGATGTAGCCTGCAATCGGAACACCCCATTGTTGAAAGGAATCCAGGACCTTGAAAAAGCGGGCTAACAGCCCCTGGCGGATGTCCGGAGGCTTTCCTTCCAAGTTCCAAAGGATCAGGGTGCCATCCACCAACGCCAAAGAGGGGGGATGGGTTCTTTGGGCGGCAATCTCGCAAAGGGCTTCCCATTCCATCAATTGCCGTCGGAGGGAGACTAACTCCCAATTGATCGGAACTTCCCGCCCCGCCCACTGCCAGTAGAGATCTTCCGGTTTAAAGAAAAAGTGAGGCTGGCTGGTCAATTCAGGCTTCTCCTGCAGTCCGTAAGGAAGGACTGCACAACCGATGTTGATCAGGTAAAACGGCAGGGATTCGTGACGGTCGGGGACGATCTGAGACCCATCGGAGGCGATGACCAGGTAGGTTTCGGGAAACGTTGGCGTGGGGTAGACCTGGTCTATGGGCTCTTTGAAAATCACCGTCAGCCAGGGCGTCTTGCCAACAATCAGTTTTTCCGCCAATAGGTTAAGACGGTCCTTCCATCGTTGGGCTTCTTCAATGGCGTGACTGATTTTCTGAAGATTGTCTACCTGCTCTCGGGACAGTCCCTCAGCAAATTCCCTTATTTGACCGTGAATGGAAAGAAGCCTTAACATAAGAGCATCCACTGGCGGCTTCAGCGCCGCAAACCAGGAAGCCCGGGCACCGGCATTGTTTTCATCATTGTCTGAACGCTCTCTTCCCAAGCCTTGACCGTTCGGTCCAAATCTACCTTCCAAAAGAGCAGACGCTCCCGAACGATGACGACCGGCAAATCAAAACTATAGGAGAAGGCGGGATTTTGAGATGCCGAAAGTTGGAAGCCGATCCGCACAATCGCCTCGCTGCCCTTTTGTTCTGTAGATTTGACAGACAGTTTCAGCATTTGAGAGAGATCACCAAAGCCCATCTGTTGGGCGATTTTGAAACCCTGTTCGGTCCCCTTAACAAGACCGGCAACCTTTTCTTTTTGACCAGAGACGACCAACCGCTCGGCGACGGCGGCATCAGGCTTAAGAAACAAAGCGGTCATAAATTCCATAGCCATCTTGTCAGGACTGCCTTGTTGGCTGATGATAAGAACGCCACCGGCTCCAAGGACCACCAACAGGACCATTACAATAAGAAGCGGCAGCACGACCAACCGGCGGGGTTCCGAAGTCGCCAGGGCGACCGGGCGCATCGGGGGAGCAATAGGAGGCGGGGCGGACTTAGTCGGTTTTTCTTCAGCAGCGGCTGGCGTCTCTTCCGACACTTTGGTTAACGGGGCAAAACATTTCCAGCAATAGATTTGACCTTCTTGATTCTCCGCATTGCAGACGGAGCACTTCATCGCAGCATCCCCCTTGCCGGCTGAGCGTCCATCTTGATTTTGGCACGCGAGAGAAAAGGGAAATCTAAGAGGCTAAGCCTCCTGATCTGAAGGACGAACGCGTAGCAGAAAAAACCTCGCGTTAGGGAACGGGAATCACCTTTTGCCCTCAGTTTGCCGACTCTTCCAAAGCAGCCCGGCTGCTTTGTTGACAATCTCCCTCTTCGTGTCCTTTATGGAACCATTTCCAGGGTCACAATCTGCCACGGTCGGGCGGTCGCGGAAAGACTGCCGTCTGGTCCTATCGGAGCAGGTCCTTGTCGGTCCTCGTTCATATTC
>JANXBO010000084.1 GCA_025057575.1 Candidatus Caldisaccharidevorator malaysiensis | reverse complement strand
CATAGCGGGGTGCGGGTGGAAGCACGGGACCGAATTTCAGGGCAGGTCTTGGATGTTGCCACCACTGACCCAGATGGGCGCTACTCTTTTTGGGTGCCTCCCGGATCATACTTGATAGTAGCAATGAGAGACGGTTTCTCAACGGCTCAACTGTCTGTTGAGGTTCGGGCAGGTCTGTCGCTTTCGGATATAAACTTCACTCTAAGGAGGCTTCAATGATACAGAGCGGGGCGGCGAAAAATCACTGGTTTGCGTTAGCGACGGAGGTCGGAGCGGAGCGATGAGAAGACTCTTTTGGGCTCTGTTGGTCGGCTTGATGCTTCTGCTGTTGGGTTGTCAGGGGAGTAATCTACCGAGGAAGGTGCCAGGTGGGCAAGATGAGACGACCCAGCCCAATGGTGCCGTTGGCGGGGGAGCCGCTCAGCCTCTTGTCCCACCCCCACCGCCGGCAGGGATTTAGCCTCGTTGCCGAGGACACCGACCCATTTTCGCAAAAAGGCGCGAAGCGGGCTATCGACAGGGCGGACGATCAGTTATGGTTTTCCAGACAGTCTTCAAAGGGTAACTAAAAGGAGAGACAAAGAAGCGGGTTGGTAAGGCAGCAATTGTCATTCTGTTGACTAAAAGGGACCAGTCCAGAGCCCGACAGGCATTCGCTAACGCGGGGAGTAAGAACAGGGAGGCAAGGAAAGTGAGAAAAATTTTCCTTTCTCTTTTTTTGGCAATTGCCTTTTGTCTGTGGGGGTGCACCGGAGGGGGTCTGCCGAGAGGCGGCGTGCCGGGAACCGGTGGACCCGGTGGCATCGGGGGCATCGGGGATGGCGGTGGCGGAGTCGGTGGCGGCACAGGAGGAACTGGTGGAACAGGTGGCACAGGTGGAACAGGGGGAACGGGTGGAACTGGTGGCACCGATGGAACGGGTAGTGGGATTATCCTTCCGCCACCACCCCCACCCCTTTAATGCGGTATCCTTATATCTGGGTCCTGTGCCTTGAAGGGTAAGTTGATCCTTGCTACCGGTATTGTCTCTGTAGTCGCTTTGGTAGGCGTGCTCCTTCTTTTTCCCCGTCGGGCGGAGCCCCCAGAACCCGTTCCTCAGATCCCTCCTGAACCGGCGATCCAGGTGGAGGGGGTGGAAGGTCTCGTCTTAAAGAGAGAGGGACGCAAGGTCTGGGAACTTTATGTGGATCGGGTCACGCTCACGAAGGACGAGACCAAAGCCTGGGCGACCGGAGTGCGAAAAGCCATTTACTATGGACCCGACGGTAAAAAGGTAATGACGGTCTCGGCGGATTCGCTGACCTACGACGGGGTCAGTGGGGAAGTGGTCCTGTCCGGTAGGATCAAGTTGGCAGCAGTCCTACCGAAGAACAGGGTCCTAAAAGGACAAGCCGGTCAAGCGATATGGAGGGAAGGGTCGCAGAGGTTGGAAGTCCTGTCCGCCATCGGTGAGGTGGACCAAACCCGTTTCCTCTTTCCGAGAGGGGTCTACTTTCCGGAACAAGAAGTGGTAGAGTGCACCGGTGGAGTCGTTTTAACCAGCCCCTCGGCGCAAGTCACCTGTGCATCGTTGCGGGGAAATGTGGACCGAAATCACTACTTCGTCAATCCACCAGTTCTCATTCAGGCGTATCTCAACGGTGGTGCGCCAACGATGCCTTTGCAGCCCGTTGCCTTCCAGCCCCCAGCGCAAGGAAATCAAAAGAAGCCTGCCGAGCCCCCAGAGAAGAAAGAGCCACTCAAGGAGAAGAAAAAACGAGAGATTATCTTTCAGACCGATCAGCAGGTCATAGCGAAGGAAAGAAAATGGTTCATCCGAGACGCTGTCATTACGGAGAAAGGAGAAGACTACCAGGTCCAGGTCAAACGAGCCGTTTACGATGAGCGGAACGAGCGAGTAGACATTGAGGACGGCGTTCGCTTTGAGGATCCCGAAACTTTGGCGACGGCTCCCAAAGGGAGCGTTGATATGCGGAATCGGGTGGCGACTTTTGAAGGACCTGTCAAAGTCGTCGTGAAGCCCAAAAAAGAGGAGCCGGCGCCAGAAAAGAAGGAGGACAAGAGACCAGCGCCGCCTCCCCCCGCCGCATCTGGGAAAAAGGATCCAGCCGTTCAAAAGAACTCTCAAGGGAGTTCTCCGGTTGGTGGGCAGCCCAATCCGTTAGAGTCAACACCTAAGGACGCAACTGCGCCTCAGGGTAAGAACCAGGAACCAAAAGAGCAGAAAAAAGAAGAACCCAAGGCAGAAGAAAAAGAGACCTACAGGGAAAGGGTTCGGCGTCGGGGCGGGGAGATCGTTTGCGAGCGGGCGCAGTATTACTACCGGGAACGGCGGGTGGAAGCAGCGGGGAAGGTGAACTTCAAGCAGGAGGACCGCTACGAGGGCTCGTCGGAAAAGGCTACCTATCTGGTAAGAGATGAGATTTTGACTTTGGAAGGACAGGTCATCATTCGGGACTTAAAAAAGGGACATCGTTTTGAATGCCCCAAGGTCGTCATCAATCTGAAGACGGACGAAATTGAAGTTACCCCGCCCGTCAAAGGTCTCTTCATTATGGAAGAGGAAGAAGAGAAAAAAGAGGAACCGAAGAAAGAGGAGAAGGCAAAACCCGAAGAGAAAAAGCCTGCGGAGCCGACCCCAGAGAAAAAGCCCGCAACACCAGAAAAACCAGAGGCTCCCGAACCCGAGACGCCACCTGCGCAGGGGGAAGGAGTGCAGGCTTGAAGGGAGGGGCGCAGGAACAGCGATGCCCAAATATGTCGGCGTCTATGCGACCGCTTGTTTGACAAGAGGGCAATTAGAGGAACTGGTTGGGAAATTGCTGAAGGACGAAGAGGTGACCTGCGAAAAGGCGTATGCCGGTATTGTCGCCGGTGTCCTCTTGTGTCTCTTTCAGGCGCCTGATAGGGAAACGCTGGACGAGTTTCAAAAACGAATGGGTCTGGTTCCGGAGCATTTGTGGAGAATAGACTTGGAAACGAAGGACGGAGAATTGGTTCGGGCGTAAAAGCCGCCCTCTTGTCAAACCTGTCAGTCTGCCATAAAATTGATACCACGCTGTGGCAGCCGTCGTTCGCAGCGGCACCGACCGAATGGTTAGGAGAGGCGCCGGCGGGCAGGGCGAGCCGAGGCGACAAAAGAAAGGAGGTCGGTGCCGTATGGCGAGGATGAAGGGAACCGTTAAATGGTTCAACGAGTCCAAGGGATTTGGCTTCATCGCCTGCGACGACGGGACGGAAGTCTTTGTCCACTTCTCCGCCATTGAAGGACAAAAGGGCTTTCGGACTCTTCGGCAAGGTGACCGAGTGGAATTGGACATCTCCCGAGCCGCAAAAGGTCCCAGAGCCGAACGCGTGCGGGTCGTCGGTTCCAACGAGAGCCTGTAAAGTCCCCCTTTAGAGCCGAGACCGTCCCCGAGCGATATCAGGCTCTATCAGGAGACCGATGGAACCAAACCGGCGGGGGTTACCACCCCCGCCCTTTTCTCAGTCTGCTCTGCACACCGCCGGTAACCCCGTGCAGGAATCGCTAAAGTATCTACCAAGAGTGGTCACGGAGGGATCGGAATGGTCCACTCAATCAAGATGGCAAAGGTTCACCAAAGATTGTATGGTAGACGGGTGGCCGATCCTGAAGATGAGGCATACGCCTGTTTACAGAAACTCGGGATCAGCAGAAGTTTGAAAGGGCGGAGGATCGCCATTACGGCAGGGAGCAGAGGCATTGCCAGCATCCCCGCCGTTCTCAGAGGCGTGGTGAAGTTTGTCAGGGAAAGTGGAGGAGAACCGTTTTTGTTTCCCGCAATGGGCAGTCACGGAGGGGCAACGGCGGATGGACAGCGCCAAGTCCTTCGGGACTACGGTATAGATGAAGAGTTTGTGGGCGCCCCCATTTTGGCGACTATGGAGGTAGAAAAGGTCGGTCAATTAAATGGCATCCCTCTCTTCACGGACCGGCACGCTGCCGAAAGCGATGGGATCATTGTGGTTAATCGGATCAAGCATCATACCGATTTCACCGGTCCTCACGAAAGCGGTCTCTTAAAGATGATGGTTGTCGGGATGGGCAAGCGAGAAGGAGCGCTCGTTGCCCATCGGGATAAGGCAGATAGCCTCCGTCGGGACATCCCGAAGATGGCAGAAGCCCTGCTCCAAAAACTGCCGATCGTTGCCGGTTTGGCAGTCGTGGAAAACGGTTACCATCAAGTGGGACAACTGGTCAGCCTTCTGCCGTCTGAGATCGTGGAAGGGGACCGCAGGTTGTTGTCCTTTTGGAAGCGCATTCGCCCGCGGATTCCTTTCTGCCCGATTGATGTCCTGATTGTAGAAAGAATGGGAAAAGATATCTCGGGAACGGGAATGGATACAAAGGTCATCGGACGGATGATGATCACCGGAGGGGTGGAACCCAAATGGCCGCTCCCTCGGGTCATCGTCGTCTTGGACCTGACCGACGCCTCGCACGGCAATGCGGCGGGATTGGGACTGGCGGACATCACCACCCGTCGGCTGATCCAAAAAGTAGACTGGAAGAAGACCCATATCAACGTCTTCACCAGTGGTTTCATAGAGAGGGACCGCATCCCCGTCGTGGCGGAGAACGATAGGGAGGCTCTTGAATGGGCATTGGAAGTGGCGAAGGTGCGAGACCCCTCACAGGCGAGAATCGTGCGCATCAGAGATACCAACTCACTGGGCACTTTCTATGCGTCCGAGGGTCTGTGGGAGGAAGCCCGAAAGAAGCCGTCACTGCGATTAGGTTCCGTCTCTCAACTTGAATTTGATGGATCTGACTTAAAGCCAGTGGACTACGAGTCAGATTCAAAAAAGTAATCCTTCGGGCTGATTGGGTGAGGGATGGCGCAAACCCGTTAAGGGATCGTATCGCTGGCAAGTGTTCGGACCGCCAGTCAGGCGGCTGTTCAAAAAAGACGGGATTAAAAAAACTCTGCAAACAGATGAAATGAAAGCAA
>JANXBO010000083.1 GCA_025057575.1 Candidatus Caldisaccharidevorator malaysiensis | reverse complement strand
ATGGGGACATTGCTCCGCTCCCCGAGATTGTTTCCTTGGCGCAGGAATACGAGGCAATGGTGATGGTAGACGATGCCCACGGTGAGGGGGTCTTAGGGCGAGGGGGGAGAGGCATCACCGATCATTTCCACCTTCACGGTCAGGTGGACGTGGAGGTGGGCACCCTTTCCAAAGCCTTCGGGGTCGTCGGCGGCTATGTTGCCGGTGGGAAGGAGTTAGGGGATTATTTGCGGCAAAGGGGAAGACCCTTTCTCTTCAGCAGCGCCGTCACGCCGGCAGATGTGGCGGCTTGCATCGCTGCCGTTGATGCCCTGTTAGCCAGTGAGGATCGGGTCCAGAAATTGTGGGAAAATGCCCGCTTCTTTCAGGGCAGGCTAAAGGAGATGGGTCTCAACATCGGTCGGACTCAAACCCCGATCACTCCTCTCATTTTGGGGGAGGCGCAGTTGGCTCAGGAGTTCTCCCGTCGGCTGTTTGAAGCTGGCGTTTTCGCTCAAGCCATCGGTTACCCGACGGTCCCAAAGGGCGCCGCTCGGATCCGAATGATGCTCTCTGCCGTCCATTCCCGCCAGGACCTGGAGTTCGCCCTTTCGGTCATCGCCGATGTCGCCAAGAGCCTCAAAGTGTTACCTTAGCCGTTAACAAAGCGGCTGATCACTTTTGATAACTTTTGGAGGTGGTATTGTGGCGGTTGGAGAAGGGTTGAAGGTTGGGTTCATCGGTGCTGGGTCCATCGCTCAGGTCGCTCATCTTCCCAATGCCCGAGCGCTGGGTGCCTCTGTCACGGCGATCGCAGATGCCGTTTTGGCACGGGCACAAAAGGTCGGGCAGGAGTATGGGATCTCGTTCGTTACAGACGATTACCGACAGTTGCTGAAGAGAGATGATGTCCAGGCGGTCGTCGTGAGCGTCCCCACCTATCTTCATCATCCTGTCGTGATGGCGGCGTTGAGAGCCGAAAAGGATGTCTTTTGTGAAAAGCCACCTGCCCTCAATGAGCGTCAGGCAGAAGAAATGGCCAACGAGGCGGAAAAGAAAGGCAGGATTTTGATGTATGGTCTTCAGATGCGCTACCGCCAGGATAGCCGAGCGTTAAAGACCCTCATAGAAGAAGGAGAACTGGGTTCCGTCTACTTCGGCAGGGCAACCTATCTGCGGCGACGAGGGGCACCAGGCGGGTGGTTTGCCCGAAAGAAAGAGTCGGGCGGTGGACCCCTTTTGGACATCGGTGTGCATTTGATTGATCTAACTTGGTGGCTGATGGGCAGACCTAAAGTTGTCAGTGTCAGCGGGTTTACCCTGAACGGGATCGGCGCGCGCGGTTTGCGATTGGATCGGGGCTGGCAGCCTGCTGATATTAAGAATGGGCTGGACCGCGACCTCACTTATGATGTGGAAGATTACGCAGGCGGATTTCTGCGCCTGGAAAACGGGGCAGTCCTCCTTTTTGAAGTCTGCTGGCAGATGAACCTAAAGTCCGATGTCTGGGGGACCTTTGTGGCGGGCTCGGAAGGCGGAGCCTCTCTGCCTCCTTTGGAAGTCTACCGGACTCTTCTGGGTGAACCGGTAACGGTCCGCCTCCAGGTGGAAGAGGGCAATGCTTACCAAGAAGCGATGCGCGAGTTTTTCCAGTGCATCAAAGAGAGGCGCCAGCCCCTAACCAGCGCCCAAGATGGAGTGACCATTATGAAGATCCTTACCGCCCTTTACCGATCGGCCCAGACAGGGAAGGAGCGACCGATCCCATAAAAGCAGGTTTGCATCCAGAGAGGGACTCCATTCTGTTGCCCCGGCAGATGGATCCTTGTTAGCAATTAGCGGATCGGGTATCGGGTTATCTACACCCGCCTTCTCTTCCAGTCTTTTAGGGCAACCTTGGCAGCGTTGTAGCCGGGGCAACCGGTCACGCCACCGCCCGGATGAGCCCCTGAGCCACATAAATACAATCCTTTAATGGGCGTCCTATATTGACTCCAGCCAGGGACGGGACGGAAAGAAAAGATCTGGTCTAATGTGATGTCCCCGTGGAAGATGTTGCCGCCGGTCAGCAGGAACTGGTCCTCCAGGTCTTGAGGGCTCAATGCGTGAACGTGAAGGACTGACGACGAAAATCCTGGGGCAAACTGATCAACGACCCGAAGAACCGCCTCCACAAATTCCGTCTTGCGCCGCTCCCATCCTCCCTCCGGTTGATAAGGGGCATATTGGACGAAAAGGGAGGCGATATGATAGCCAGCGGGAGCCAGTGAGTCATCCACAACCGTCGGCAGACACATTTCCACAATCGGTTGCGCAGACGGGCGATTGGCGAAATAGTCCGCAAAGGCTTTTTGGATATACTCCAAACTGGGGCACAAGTGAATCGTCCCTCTATGCTGGGGTCCTGGTTGGTCTCCTGGTAAGACCGTAAAGTTGGGCAAGCGGTCGCAGACCAAATTGATCTTGAAAGAAGCGGCACTCATTTTCAAGTTCTGAATTGCCTTAACAAAGTCTTCGGGAAGGTGGGAGGGATCTAACAGTTTCAGAAAAGTTCTCTTCGGATCGGCGTTGGACAGAATCAATTGGGCGGAGATGACGGAACCATCTTCCAAGGCAACGCCGACGGCTTGTCCGTTGCTGACGACGATTTGGGCGACTGAGCAATTAGTGACGATCGTTGCTCCCTTCTCGGTGGCGGCGTCGGCAATGGCTTGGGCGAGAGCCCCCATTCCCCCTTGCACATAACCCCATACCCCTCTCTTGCCCGTGACGCTTCCAGTCGTGTGATGCAAGAGGAGTAGTCCCGTTCCCGGAAAAGTCGGGCTCAGCGGGCTACCGATGATGCCGTCGGTCACCAAGGTGGTCTTCAGGATCTCCGAGTGAAAGCGCTGATCCAGAATATCCCAGGCGCTGGACGTCATCATCTGAGTCAGAAGCAGTCGGCTGGAGGGAGGAAGGCGAAGAAACCGAGTGGCAACTGGTGCCCACTCTAAGATCGTCGTCAAAAAAGTCTGGGCAAAGGAGTGGGGCACAGCCAGAAAGAGATCCTCCACGAGGGCACCGATCTGTTCCAGGTCGCGTTCATATTGTTGAAAAGCAGCCACATCCTTTTGAGAATGGCGGGCGATCTGCTCCGCGCTGAAGGTGTCGTCGGGACCTAACAAGAGATAGCCGGCATCCGGTAGGGGGGTAAAGGAACTGGGTTCCCTTTTAAGAATGTGAAAGCCCCTTCGGGTCAGGTCCAGTTCCCGGATGATTCTTGGGTGGAGAATCCCACACACATAGGCAGCCGTTGAGACGCGGAACCGATCCCAAAGAATCTCGGTCGTGCACGAACCGCCAATGACGGGACGGCTCTCAAAGACGGCGACAGAAAGTCCTGCTCTGGCTAATAGAGCAGCAGCGACCAGCCCATTGTGACCGGTACCGATAACGATGGCATCGTAGCGACTCTTCCAGCTCTCGGTCCCCACTGTTGCCCAGTAAGTCTAAGGACCCCGAGGCGGTGACGCCAAAGCAGCAGGCGCCGGATAGAGAAAGTCGTGTGCCGGATTCCGAAACTACGACTTAGGGGCACCAACAAGTTTGTCCAGTGTGGCAGATTGAAGAAAAGATCGGACATGCTGGCGTGCTTGATCCCACATAAAGTGAGCGGGGCAGGGATTGTTCTCGTTGCACATCGGGAGACCCAACACACACTTCTCCAGCAGCCCTGGTCCATCAATGGCGACCATAATGTCCAGCAGGGTGATCTCTGCGGGATCTCGTAACAGTCGGAAGCCCCCTTGAGGTCCTCTCCCGGAATCCGCCAACTGAGCCTGGGCGAGCATCTGGAGAACCTTCGCCACCATCGGGAAGGGAAGGTCCAGTTGCTTGGCAATCTCGTGGGCTTTGATTTTCTTTTGCCCATTGCCGGCTTGGTAGTGTCTCGCCAGTTCTACCATCGCCCAGATCGCATACTGACAAGTTTTGGAGAAAATCATCCGTTTTCCTCCTTTCTTTTTCTATGAAGCAATTTAGTATTCCACAATTCAAAAAGTCGTAGGGATTTTCCCCATTTGGAAGTCCGTAATCTTGCTGACTAAAAAAAGGGTGGGCAGCGGGACGGCTGGGGACCTATCCCGCTGCCCTGGCACGGCGGCGCGTTACATGGGGGGATGGTGATGGGTCGCTTTCGCTTTTTCTTCTTCGGGCTTCTCGGCGACCACCGCCTCCGTGGACAGGATCATACTGGCGATGGAAGCAGCGTTCTCCAGAGCCGATCGGACGACCTTAACAGGGTCCACAATGCCGGCTTCCACCATATCCACAAATTCCTCTCGCAAGGCGTCAAAGCCGATCAGATGAAGGTCACCGTCCACCCGCTTGGGTTCAAAGGCTCTGATCCGCTCCACGACGACAGAGCCTTCCCACCCAGCATTCTCAGCGATTTGCCGGACCGGCTCTTCCAGAGCCCTCTTCACGATGCGGACGCCGATCTTCTCGTCCTCGTCGGTCAGTTCCTTCTCCAGAGCCTCAAGAGCGGGGACGATGTGCAGATAGGTCACCCCGCCACCAGAAACCATTCCCTCTTCCACTCCAGCCCTGGTCGCATTCAAGGCGTCCTCAAACCGCATCTTCTTCTCCTTCATCGCTGTTTCCGTCGGCGCCCCTACTTTTATGACTGCTACGCCGCCGGAAAGTTTCGCTAAGCGCTCCTGTAACTTCTCCCGATCGTAATCGCTCTCCGTCTCTTCAATCTGGCGCTTGATCTGGTTGATCCGCCCTTGGATAGCGTCCTTGCTACCGGCGCCCTCCACAATCGTCGTGTCGTCCTTCGTCACGACGACCTTCCGGGCACGACCCAGCAGATCCAACGTCACATTCTCAAGTTTAACACCCAGTTCTTCAGAAAGGAAAGTGCCGCCCGTCAAGATGGCGATGTCTTCCAACATCGCCTTGCGCCGTTCGCCAAAGCCCGGTGCCTTGACAGCAGCGCATTGTAAAACGCCCCGCAACTTATTGATCACCAGAACGGCAAGGGCTTCCCCCTCTACCTCCTCAGCGATAATCAGGAGGGGCTTACCCTGACGAACGACCCTCTCAAGGAGAGGAATTAAGTCAGCTGCCGACGAG
>JANXBO010000082.1 GCA_025057575.1 Candidatus Caldisaccharidevorator malaysiensis | reverse complement strand
CAGCGCTTGTTAACAACGTGATGTAATAATGAAGGGGAACCAAAGTCCTCTGCCGGTTGTTACAATTAAGCGACAGGAGGAGAAGAAGGAAATGAGGCGGGAGATACCGGTCGGTGTGGCTGTGGCGGTGATTCTGGTCGCACTGGTCGTGGTGGCGGGGCTTTTTTACTTTTTTTGGCAGCGACAGGCGGGTCTGCCCCCTGAGGTCCGAGAGCAGATAGAGGCAGGCAAGGTGCCACCGATTCGCCGAATGCAGCCCATTCAGAAGCAATGAACAGGGTTGTGAAGTTTTAAGGCTGCTGTAGTTTTCGGGCAAGGAAAAACAGGAGGTGTGGTCAATGAGACGGTCAGGCTTTACGCTGATAGAACTTCTTGTGGTGATCGCGATCATAGCGATCCTGGCGGCGATTCTGTTTCCGGTCTTCAGCGCGGCTCGGGAGAAGGCTCGTCAGTCCCAGTGTCTGTCTAACAAGAAGAACATCGGTACTGCCTTGCAGATGTATACCCAGGATTATGACGAGCGGGTGCCGCCCTTTGCCGTCTTCAATGTTCCGGAGCCGATTACGGGCGGCTACGGCGTCCACAAGACGATGGAGCCGTACCATCGGAACCGGCAGGTCTTTGCCTGCCCGACCGTGGGCGGGGGTCAGTTTTTCGCCTACAGTTACAATGCTGGCTGCCCTGATGGCTACCGACAGTTAATGCAGAAATTTGGAGGCACTTGGACTCAGGGGAACTGGGGGTTAGGGCAGTGTTACTGGCAGCCCGGCAGCGACGGGAGATTTATCGCCGCTGCTCTTCCGGAGATCCCCAAACCTGCCGAAGTGATTGCTCTCTGGTGCGTCCCGACGCCCACCTTTTGCGGCAATCTGATGAACCTGAACTTTGATGGTTTCTGGTGCACCGTTGCCTGCGGATGGTGGATGGTCTGCGGAATTGGCGATGATCCGACTCTGATTGGTCCGTTCGGCGCACCGCAGGCTCTTATCTATCGCAGGACCAACCTGCACCAGGACGGGTCGATTTATGTTTTTGCCGATGGGCACGCCAAGTGGTATCGTCCGGAACAGACGGTCCGACCCAATAACCTGTGGGTGCGCCTGAAGTAATTTCTTTTTGTCTCTTGGATGGCAATGCGGTCAGGGAAGGTGTTCATTGGAAGTCTGACGCTTGTCTTGGTGATTACGATTTCTTGCGGTTTGTTCGTCTCACGATCATCCTTGAGCGATGGCGTGCGGGATCAGAAAGAAGATAGAAAAAAAGAGGTGGTTACGGGAATGCGGGCGATCTTGAGACCGGCGGAACGGCTGGAGTTTCCGGGGAAGGTGGATTCCAACAGTCCGGCTCATTGGGATGGAGAGCGACTGTTCATTTTCAACTCCATCGGTCATCCCTATCGCAGCGAGGGTTCCAGTCTCTTTGAGATGGGTCCTGCTGAGCGGGTGACCTTTAACAATCAGGTCAATGGGGGGCGGTGGATTGAGGCGACCTGGAAAGCCGACGACGGGACCCTTTATGGCTGGTATCATCACGAGCCGGTAGGTTTATGTCCGGGAACGAATTTGACGGCTCCGAAGATTGGAGCCGTCCGGTCACGGGACAACGGCTTGCATTGGGAGGATTTGGGGTTCGTGATGGAAGCACCGCCCAACACGCTGAATTGCGAGGCGAAAAACGGTTATTTCGCCGGTGGGCACGGAGATTTCTGCGTTTTCTTGGATCCTCGGCAAGAGTGGCTTTACTTCTTTTATGGGAACTACGCTGGACCCGTAGAGGAACAGGGGGTTTCCGTTGCCCGGATGCTCTGGAAGGATCGGGACGCCCCAGTGGGGAAGGTGTGGAAGTGGAGGGATGGTGACTGGAAGGAACCGGGTCTTGGAGGACGGGGGACTCCGATCTTTCCGACTTTCGTTGCTTGGGAGCGGGAAGATTGCGACTCTTTCTGGGGTCCGTCTGTTCACTGGAATACTCATTTGGAAGCCTATGTGATGCTCCTCAATCGGGCGAGGGGGACTGGGTGGCAGCAGGAAGGCATTTATGTCTCGTTCAACAAGGATCTATCAGACCCCACGGGCTGGACACCGCCGGAAAAAATTTACGATGGTGGTCGTTGGTATCCTCAAGTCATCGGAATTGGAGAAGGAATCAAGGGGACCGACAAACTGGCGGGCAGGGTCGCCCGCTTCTTTATGCACGGGATCTCGGAGTGGGAGATTGTCTTCTTGCGACCCGGCGAGGAGCCCTAAGAGGTGGAGGCGAGAGGGCTGTTCCGTCTGGAGGAGAGAGGCGGCATTTGGTGGTTTGTGGATCCCCAGGGTCATTTGTTCCTCAGTAAAGGGGTCAATCATTGCTCGTTTATCGGGGACGGAAATCCCAAAACGGGTAGAAGACCCTATCACGAGTCGGTCAGGGCTCGTTACGGGTCGGAAGAGGCTTGGGCGGAGGCGACGGTTCAGCGTTTGAAGGAATGGGGCTTTAATACGGTTGGGGGTTGGTCGTCACCGTCTCTTTTCTCTATGATGCCCTATACGATCATCGTGAATTGGTTTCTAATGGAAGATCTTGGTGCCGACGAGTGGCTGAGGGGGGACTTTCCCGATGTCTTTTCCTCAGACTACGAGGAGCGGGTGGAAAAGGCAGTTGCCGCTCATTGCCTGCCCCGAAAGGATGATCCTCTCTTAGTAGGTTACTTCACCGATAACGAACTGCATTGGGGACCGGACTGGCGGTCCCCCGATCATCTTTTAGACCGCTACCTTTTCCAATTTCCCCAAGGCAGTCCAGGGCATCAAGAGGCGATTGCTTTCTTGAAGCAACGGGGGCGGGATGGGGAGAGGATTAGAGATGAAGGCAAGGAGCGTGCCGACGAGAACCTAACCCTTGAGGATCGGCAAGCCTTTCTCGGTGTCGTTGCCCGTCGTTACTTCTCACTCTGGCACAAGGCAATCAGGGCAGTGGATCCTCACCATTTAATCCTTGGTTGCCGGTTTGCTGGTCTCCGGGCTCCTGAAGTCATCCTGATGGAAATGATTCCCTTCGTAGACGCCGTTTCGGTCCAGTGGTATGGCTGGAGCGAGAACTTCCCTATTGCTGCCCTTCAAAAGATTCACGAAATCACTGGAAAGCCGGTTATCCTCTCGGAATTTTCTTTCATCGCTGAAGATTCGGGGCAGCCCAACAAAAAAAGAGCCGTTGAGCCAGTGCCCACTCAGAAGGATCGGGCGTCCCACTATCGGACGCTGGTTAAAACCCTGATGTCCCTCCCCTTTGCCGTAGGCTTTCACTGGTTTGAGTGGGCGGACGACCCGCCCGATGGAGACTACTTTGGCGAGGATTGCAACTACGGGCTGGTCACGACCAGCGATGAGCCTTACCAGGACCTCATTGAAGAAGTGAAGGCGGTCAATCAGTGGGTGGACCGGTGGCATCAGGAGAGGACATCGGAATGCCGGCAATAGTGGACGCCTCCTGGTGCTACCAGGGTTTGCGCGCCCTTGTAATGGAGAATGAGTTGCTGCGGTTGGTGGTGCTCCCAGAGGTTGGGGGCAGGATCTGGTCCCTCACTTACAAGCCGTTGGCAAGAGAACTCCTTTGGCACCATCCTCGGTTGAAACTTCTGCGACTTCCCTTTGGAGTCTCTTACGACAACCATTTCTTTGGCGGCTGGGACGAGATTTTTCCCAACGACGCTCCTGTGACGATAAGCGGAGAGGAACTGCCCGATCACGGGGAATTTTGGTCCATCCCTTTTGACTGGTGGATCGCATCAAAGGGACGGATTGGTGACGAAGTGTCCGTGTGCCTGGTCGCTGAGGGACCATTGACCGCTTGCCTTTTAGAAAAAACCATCACTCTCCGATCCGACGAGTTCGGGTTTACAATTGGCTACCGGTTGCACAACCCGACGGGTAAGGACCTGCCCTTTCTGTGGAAACTTCATCCTGCCTTCGCCGTAGAGCCGGGGGCAAGGATCCTTCTGCCCCCTTGCCAGATCCGACCCGAGTTTGAGTATTGTTCCCGCTTTTCCACCGAAGTCACCGAGTTTCCCTGGTCCCACACAAGAACCCCGGACGGTCAGGTCCTTGATGTTAGTCTTGTTCCTCCCCCCTCGGACCAATCAATGGACTTTTACTATGCCCTGAACCTGGACAGAGGAGAGTGTGGGGTTTTTCTCCCTTCGCTTGGGCTGCAAGTCCGCTTGTCTTTTCCCTTGACCATCTTTTCCACCGTTTGGGTCTTTGCCAGTTACGGGGGCTGGCGGCACCTTTATGTTTGTCTTTTGGAACCGTCTACCGGATATCCTTACCGCTTGGAAGAGGGGATAAGGAACGGAACGGTGCCGGTTTTGAAGGCGGGTGGAGAAGTCCGTGCCGATGTGAGGGTGGAGGTCACCCAAGCAGGAAATGAGGGCGGCGGAGCCGGGTCTCCCCGATAGAAGGCAACAGATCGCCTCTGTTGCCGTCCCATTAGAAGAAGCCGTTAAGAGCCCTGTCGCACCAATCCCCTGGAAGGGGCTCCTCCTTGGGTTTGCTCTGGTGCCGCTGAACCTCTACTGGATTTTGCAACTGGAAATCGTCCAGTTCGTCTCCTGGCCAACCATTCTGTCGTTGCCGATGAACGCTTTGGCTTTTCTGGTAGTCCTCTCCCTCGCCAATGGCGTTATGGAGAGACGATTCCCGCTACTTTCCCTATCCCAAAGGGATCTGTTGCTGACCTATCTGATTCTATGCCTTTCCAGCGCGATCGGGGGAACGGACTTCTTGCAAGTGCTCATCTCTATGATGGGCTACCCGCACTTTTTTGCCACACCTGAAAACCGGTTCAAGGAGTTATTTCTTAATTACCTGCCCGACTGGCTCATCGTCTCCGATGTCCCCGCTCTAAGGGGTTTTTACTATGGCGAATCAACCATCTATCGGGCAGACAACCTGGTTCCCTGGTTGATCCCGATCGGCTCCTGGTTTGCTTTCACCAGCATTCTTATTTTTTCTCTTCTATGCCTGAGCGTGCTGGTCCGGCAGCGATGGTCGGAAGAAGAGCGATTGAGTTATCCCCTCATCTGGTGCCCCATTCATCTCAGTCAAGAGCGGTTGCGCTTTTGGCGCAACTCAATGGTCTGGTGGGGTGTTGCGAGCGCTTCCTACGTCAGCCTTCTATCAGGCATAAGGACCCTTTTCCCCACCTTTCCGGGTCTGGTTACAAGGGGTCAAGTAAACTGGGGTGAGTTGATCCCCAAAAGACCCTGGAATGCATTCGGAATAATGCCCGTCGGTCTCTATCCTTTTGTTATTGGGCTGGGGGCTTTTATGCCCTTGGACTTGTCCTTCTCTTGCTGGTTCTTCGCTATTTTCCAGCGGCTGGAGCGAGTTGCCATCGCCGTCCTTGGCTGGGATGTAGAGCCTCGTGTTCCTTATTTCCCCGAGCAGGCGACCTCTGTCTGGACAGCGCTCTGCCTTTTTCTGTTGTGGAATGCAAAAAGTTCCCTTAGCGCCTCCCTGCGCCGATCAAGGGAGGATGACTCATCCGAAGTGATGCCGGTTTCCGTCGCCCTGATCAGCGTTCTCATCGGTTTTGTCCTTTTGGTGGCTTTTGGCTTTCTTATCGGTCAGCCCGTCCTCATCTCCCTCACTTACTTCACCCTTTATTTCCTCTTGTCCCTTGCCTTCACCCGCTCTCGGGCGGAACTGGGAGCCATCGCCCACGACCTGCCCTACGGCGGACCGACCAATGTGCTGACAACTTTGATCGGCAGTCGCAACTTTCATCCCAGAGCCCTAACGGCTGTAGCACTCTACTACTGGTTCAATCGGTCCTATGGCAGTCATCCGATGCCCTTCTTTCTTGAGGGGTTTCGGATGGCTCGGCAGGTGGGGATCAACCTAAAGACCATTGCCGTCGCTGGCTACGGCGCTTGCCTTTTTTCCTTTCTCATCTTCTTCTGGATAACTCTTCACATTGCTTATCGGCTGGGTGCGGCAACGGCACGCATCAAGGGCGACATCATTCGCGCCTATGCTGAGATCTATCCCCAACTTCAATCCTGGCTGATTGCTCCCACGCCGCCGAGACGGGATGCCTTGGCTTGGATGACGGGAGCCTTTCTCAGCACCTGGCTCTTGATGAGTCTCCGATTTTGGGCAGGAGGACTACCCATTCATCCGATGGGTTATGCTTTAGCGAGTAACTGGTCAATGGACCGCCTCTGGAGCAGTCTGTTGGTCAGTTGGTTGGCGAAATTGACCTTATTGCATCTGGGTGGGATGAGGGCTTACAACAGGGCTCTGCCCTTTTTTGAAGGACTGGTCGTCGGTGATACGGTGATGGCGACTTTCTGGGGCCTGACGGGCGTTCTGCTCAAGCGCCAGACTTTCAGTTTCTGGCCATAAGGGGGTTTTAAGGTGAAAATCACTGATCTCCAGTGCCTCTACCTGCGGCTTCCCCAAGTGGAAGCCATTGCCAGTGGCGTTCAAGATGCTCTTATTTTGTTGATTCACACGGACGAGGGAGTGACCGGAATTGGGGAAGCCGACTCGTCTCCGTCCGTCATTCGTGCGATCGTGGAAGCGCCGATGTCCCACTCTCTGGCAGCGGGTTTGCGACATTTACTGGTCGGAGAAGACCCGTTAGAGCGGGAGCGGCTGTGGAGGAAACTTTACGAAGGCACTTACTACTTTGGGCGGCGGGGGGCTGTCCTTCATGCATTAAGTGCTGTCGATATGGCGTTATGGGACATTGCCGGCAAAGTGGCGGGGCTCCCTATCTTTCGCCTCTTAGGAGCCCATTATCGGGACCGGGTGCGGGCATACGGTTCGGTCCTTTTTCCAGAAACCCCTGAGGAAGCAAGGAAGAAAGCCGAAAGTTTGTTTGAAAAAGGGTTCACTGCTGTCAAGTTTGGATGGGGTGGATTTGGGAAGGATTGGAAAAAAGATGTTGCTTTTGTGAGGGCTTTGAGGGAAGCGGCGGGTGACGATCGGGATATCCTCATTGATGCAGGGATGTGTTGGGATGCGGCAACGTCGATCCGAATGGTGTATGAACTGGCACCCTATCGCCCCTTTTGGTTGGAAGAGCCTTTAAGTGCCGATGACTTGGACGGGTATCGGCGC
>JANXBO010000081.1 GCA_025057575.1 Candidatus Caldisaccharidevorator malaysiensis | reverse complement strand
GACCTACTGAATCAAATGAAGGCGGCTGCCCGACGGATCAGCAAACCCTCAGCGGCAGACGAGGTTGTGGATATTTGTTGCAAACTCATAAGTGGATGCGTGGGCAGTGAAAAATGACCAGAGAACCTGAAAAACGGACCATCAAAAGGTCCGTCATTACCTTTCCGTATCAATCGGTGCATTTGATGGGCATCGGTGGTGCGGGGATGAGCCCGTTGGCTCATCTTCTCCTTCGCAGTGGCGTTCGGGTCAGCGGCTGCGACTATCAGGACAGTGAGGTCCTTCATCGCTTGAGAGCAGACGGTGCGGACGTTCAGGTGGGTCACTGCCCCAGTCACATAAATGGTCAAGATGCCCTGATCATCAGTTCGGCGATCAAAGAGGAGAACCACGAAAGGCAAGCGGCGGTAAAAAGGGGTATTCCCGTTCTTCATCGGGTGGATGTCCTTGCGTTGCTGATGGAGCCCTTTTTCCGCATCGCCGTTGCCGGAAGCCACGGCAAGACGACGACGACGGCGATGCTGGGCTTTGTTTTGGAAGGATGCGGCTTGGATCCGCTCGTCGTCGTCGGGGCAGACTGCCTCAACTGGGGACGATCCTACCGTTTTGGCGCTGGATCCTGGTTTGTCACCGAAGCCGATGAGTCGGATCGCTCCTTTCTTCGTCTGTCCCCCGACATTGCGGTCATCACCAACATAGAACTGGATCATCCCAACGGGTACAAGGATTTAGACGACATCAAGAACGCGTTTCTCCACTTTTTGCAACGCGTCCGCCCTGGCGGAACGATCATCTTCAACGGACTTTGCCCCAACGCCCGAGCGCTTCTTCCCCATTGTCCCAAAGAGGTCCGGACCCTGACCTTCGGTCGGCAGGAGGATGACTTATGGCTGGAGCAGGTGTCGTGGTTAAAAGACGGGCGTTGGACGGCTCGCCTGCAATCCCCTGATGGGGAGATCGGGTTCCTTGAGGTGCGAATGCCTGGTGCCCACAATCTGGTCAACGCAGGGCTGGCTGTCGCCGCTGCGTTCGCCTCAGGGGCGGAAAAAGAGGGTGTTTTGAGGAGCCTCCAGAATTTTCTCGGTGTGAAAAGAAGGTTGGAAATCGTCTCTTTAGCAAGAAGAATTATTCTCATTGACGATTACGCCCATCATCCGACGGAAATAAGGGCGAGCATAGAGGCGTTGCAGAGGACCTTTGAGCCCAAGCGACTGTGGCTGATTTTCCAGCCCCATCGCTACAGCAGGACGGAGCGGTTTCTGAAAGAACTTTCCGCATCTTTGGCGGATGCCGACGGGGTGTGGCTCACCGACATCTACCCTGCCGACGAGGTGATCAGAACCGACATCTCGTCAACTCATCTTATCGCCCAATGTGCTGAGCAAGGTATCGGTCCGATTTATTATCGGAGGAAAGATCAGTGGGAGCAGATGATTGAGGAAATAGGGAGGAAAGCACAAGAGGGGGATTTGGTGGTGGTTATGGGTGCTGGGGACATCAGCCGGATCGTGCCAAAATTAAGGGACCGACTGTCTAAACCATCGGCAGATAGGGATGAGGGTAAGGCGTCGGATCCGCAGGCATCCGCCGATGGAGGGTAAGTGAGGGTGGACACGGAGTCCTTTCGTCGTCTTCTTCAGTCGTTGCTCAGGGAGCCGCCCAAAAGAGATGAACCGATGCGCAACCACACAACCCTTCGGGTTGGTGGTCCGGCGGACCTCTTCATCAATGTTCACACGGTAGAGGAACTAGCGACAGCCCTCAGAGCCGCTCGGGAACACGAGGTGCCGGTGACGATCCTCGGTCAGGGGAGCAACCTGATCGTCCGCGATGGAGGGATCAGGGGTTTAGTGATCCACCTCTGCGGGGAGATGACCCGAATAGAATTTGATACCACAGAAGTGCGGGTCGGCGCCGGCGTCTATCTCCCGTATCTTTTGAAAAAAACGGCTCTGAGGGGCTTGAGCGGTCTGGAATGCTGCGCAGGGGTGCCGGGGACCGTGGGAGGAGCCTTGATCTCCAACGCCGGCACCGTTGACCAGTTCATCGGTGACCGAGTGGATCGGGTGACCGTTTTGACCCGTGATGGGGAGCGCTGGACCCTGGATCGTTCCCAACTGCAATTTGGCTATCGGTGGAGTAGTCTCCAAAACTTTCCTGGGGTCATCACTGAAGTCTGGCTGCGATTAGAGGTGGCGGATCCCCCAAGGATTCTTCAGACGATTCGGGACCGGCTGCGCTATCGGACAGCAACCCAGCCGGTGCACATCCCCTGCGCGGGGTGCATTTTCAAGAATCCGCCCGGTCTGAGGGCGGGTGCCTTAATCGAGCAGTGTGGGCTGAAGGGATACCGGATCGGCGATGCAGAAGTGTCCCCTCAGCACGCCAACTTCATCGTCAACCGTGGCAGTGCGACGGCAAAGGATGTGCTGGAACTGTCCGAACTGATGCGCCAGCGAGTGCATCAGTCCTTCGGCGTCCATCTGGAATATGAGGTGCAAATCATCGGGGAGCCTGATGAAGGGATCGTTAGAGAGGGGCTGCCCGTGATATGAATGAATCGCCTCCTTGTCCTTTTCGGGGGTGATAGTCCCGAACGAGAGATATCTCTTCGCTCAGGTCAGGCGGTTGCTACGACCCTCCGAAAAATGGGTCATTCGGTTGTGACCGCGGACCTTTCCTATGCTTACGAAAGGGGCACTCCTTCCCCTCCCTCAGAATCCGACCTCAAAGGAACTCCCAAGGACTTGCCCCGCTTCCTTCAATCCGTGCAACCGGATGTCGTCTTTCCGATCTTTCACGGCGGCTATGGTGAGGATGGAACCCTGCAGGCGCTTTTGGAACTTTGGGATGTGCCTTACGCCTCTCCCCCACCCATTGCTTGTTTCTTATCAATGGACAAGATTCACTTTAAAAGACTGCTTACAGCAGAAGGCATTAGCACCCCTGCCTACATAGTCGTTGAAAAGTCCCAATGGCAGCTCAGTGGGGAGTCGGTTTATGACCAAGTGCGCCAGTTTCCTGGTTTTCCCTGTGTTGTCAAACCTTCTCGGCAAGGCTCCACGATCGGCGCCAGCGTGGTAGAGGACGATTCCTTTTCGGTTCTTCAGGAGGCTCTCGCCCAAGCCTTTGAGTATGACGATCAGGTTTTGGTAGAGAAGAAAATTGTCGGCACAGAAGTCACCATCGGGGTCTTGGGCTCGGGGTCTCATCTTAGACCGTTGCCACCCGTAGAGATCATTCCCCTCACGCCTTTTTTTGACTATCAGACCAAATATACCCCTCATTTGGCGAAGCATCGGGTCCCACCGGACCTTCCCTCAGAGACGATCGCCTCGGCCGTAGAGACGGCGGTAAAGGTCCACCGGCTCCTCTCCTGCCGGGGGGTCACCCGAACGGATATGATCTGTGATCGGTCGGGTCGGCTTTTCGTTTTGGAATTGAACGCCATCCCAGGGATGACCGAGGTCTCCATCGTTCCCGAGATGGCTCGTCATGCCGGAATCGGTTTTGAAGGTCTTTTGGAGGCGATGTTGAAAGAAGCCTTGCAAGTGGCAAAGGAAAAGACCTTAAGGGGCGGTTATCGGTGAGGAAAGGGCACCTTGTTCGCTTCACTAAAGTAAGCCTTCTTCTCCTTGCCGGCTGGTGGGTGGCGGGACGGCTCTTATGCGTCCGAGAGGTGCACTGGGAAGGATCGGCACCCATCAGTTTTGAAGCCTGTCTAAAGGTTGAGTCCTCTCTCATCGGTCAACCTCTTTGGTCGGTCTCCTCCCAATCGGTAAAAGAACTTTTGAAAGGCGAAATAGTGGACCGGGTGACTGTGCAAAAGGCTTTACCCTTTCGGGTCGTCATTCGGGCGGACGGTCCGGATCTGGTCGGCTGTCTGTCCAATGGGGAGACGGCACTGTTGGTGGATCGGAACGGAAAGGTTTGGCAGGAGGTTCCCGTGTGGGCAACCCATCTGCCCACTTTGATTCTTCCCAGCGATCCGAACAGAGTTCCTATTCTGAACGGTTTAGCAGCGGTATTAGAACAGTTCGCCAGAGAAAATCTCTCCGTTCGCTGCGCCTCTCTTAACTCTTGGGGGGAATTGACAGTGGGCTTGGAAGAAGGAGTTTGGGTGCGGTTCGGAGGACCGGCCTTTTTTAGGGAAAAAATCAAACTGGTCCGAGCCGTTCTTGACAAAGGTCTTTTACAGCAATGGGAAGTTTTGGATGTCAGTGTTCCCGCCGCCGTTACGGGATGGTTAGCCAAATCAGGAAAGGTTACGGGTTCCAAAATAGTAAATGAATAAAAATCAGTTTGGCAAGGCAAACGGGGTGACAACGGTTGCGTCCGCAGCCCTTGTGGGAAAGGCGCTTTGGTGTGGCGGCTGCTGCCCTGACGTTGGGTTTCCTGATCGCCTCTTTGACTCGGGGGCTGCTTTCCCAGCAACAGACCGATTCCGAAGCCCGATGGCGTTCCCCTCTCCTTTTGCAACGGCTCTTAGCCTCGGAAGAAGCGAATCAAGAATTAAGAGCAGAGGTGGACCGTCTAAGGCAAAAAGTTCAGGAATACGAAAAGGCTCAACTGGAAGGCAAAACACTGACCCGCCAATTGATGGCGGAGATGACCCGCTTGAGAGTCTTGACGGGGCTGACACGCGTCAGGGGTCCGGGTATTTTGATTCGGTTGGAAGACGCCCCCTCTCAGGGACCTTCCGATCAGCCAAGGCTTCCCCTTGACCAGGTCGGTCTGGTCCACGATGCCGATCTTTTGTGGTTGGTTAACGAACTGCGCAACGCGGGAGCGGAAGCCATCGCCATTAACGAGCAGAGAGTGGTCAGCACGACGGCTATTCGTTGCGTCGGTAACCTGATCACCGTTAACGGCGAGCGGATCAGCCCCCCTTACGAGGTCGTTGCCATTGGCGATCCCGATCAACTCAGCAGCGCCTTGACGATGAAGGGAGGCATCGTGGAGCAACTTCAAAGCACCGGAATCCGAATCTCCATTATGCCGAGAAACGACATTATCGTCCCGTCCCTGAGCGTGACACCCAAGTTTCGCTTTGCCCGACCATCCTGATTGGTTCGGGTGGTCCTGCCGGTTTTTGCTGGTCAACTCAGAAGGTTCAACGCAGAAGGAGGGAATCGTTCACAATGTGGCTCGTTCTCCTGTCCCTTTTTTTGGGACTGGTCTTGGGTTTTTTGGCGACGCCACCGGAGGGCATCCTCGTGGCTCTTCACATTTATCTGGGACCTGCTCTTTTAGCTGCTTTGGACGCTATTGTCGGCGGCTGGCGTGCCAGTCTGGAAGGCACGTACGACACTGCTGTTTTCGTTTCCGGGTTCTTCGTCAACATGCTGGCGGCTGGTCTCTTGGCTTATGTCGGGGACCTTTTGCGAATTGACCTTGCCCTCGCCGCCGTCGTCGCTTTTGGTCCCAGGATCTTTAACAATCTGGCTCTGGTCCGGCGTATCTACCTGCAACGATGGCGCCAAAGGGTGGCTCCTCCTGGATGATGACGCTTCCTTCTCATCCCCTTTCCCAACCTTTTGTCACAGGGTTGGATGTGGGAACGACTAAGGTTCGGACCCTCATTGCCCGCCTTCTTCCCGACTCTTGGACGATCATCGGACACTCGTCGGTGGAGATGATCGGCGGAATGAAGAAAGCCACCGTCGTTGACCTTCCTACCGTCAAGGAGGCGGTCGCCGAGTCCCTCCAACGAGCCGAACAGATGGCGGGAATAAAGGTGGACCAGGTTTGGGTCGGGGTCACCGGACAACATATCCGGTCCCAGACCGTTGCGGTTAGCCTTCGTCTTTCCCCTGAAGAGCCGGTCGTCGGGGACGGACATCTTCAAGAACTGGTGGAACAAGCAAAGGCTTACGCTGATCTGAGCAGCGACAGAACGATTCTCCACGCTTTACCCACGCACCTGTCCCTCAATGGTGTCTCGGGTGTCCGTCGCCCTGTCGGGATGGCAGGACGGGAACTAAAGGCAAATGTCCACATCATAACCGCCTTTACTCCTTTCCTTCAAAACCTTGAAGCAGCCGTTCGCCTGGCTAATGTTAAAGTTGCTGGTTTAGTCCTTCAACCGTTGGTTGCCGGAAGGGCTCTTTTGACGGAGACCGAGCAGCAATTGGGCACCGCTCTCATTGACATCGGCGGCGGGACGACCGATGTTGCCGTCTTCCGTGACGGTGACTTAGTCTACACGTTCGCCATCCCGATTGGAGGTGCGTATGTGACCCAGGATCTGTCCATCGGGCTTCGGACCAGCCTGGAAGAAGCGGAGACCCTCAAAATCCGTTGGGGCACAGTCAAAGGTCTTCTGTCCGAGGAGGAAATGGTTGAGGTGCACGATCTTGGGCACGGTCGTGCCAGAGTCGTTTCCCGGTCCACGATCGCTGATATCATTGAGGCAAGAATGCGGGAAATCCTGGAACTGGTGCGGGACCGATTGGAGCGGTCTCAATGGCTTCAGTCTTTATTCGGCGGTGCCGTTTTGACAGGGGGCGGCTCGCTTTTGGACGGTTGTGTTGCTCTGTCGGAGGAAGTCCTTCAATTGCCTTGTCGGCGGGGAGAGCCTTCCTTGCCCCTGGGTGCTCCCCAAGAATTAAAGAGCCCTCTCTATTCCACTGTCGTGGGTCTGGTCCTTTATGGTATGGAAAAGGTCCGCTTGAAACCTGCTGAAAAATCCTTTTGGAAAAGCGCTTTCCAAACTCTTTGGAACAAGGTTCGTGCCCTCTTGGGGTTGTGACGGGATACGATAAACGGAAAGAGGAGGTATGGGGATGAAGTTACTCACTTACGGAGACAAGGAAGAAGAGCGATTAGCAGCTGTCGCTGGTGACGAGCGCTACCTTATTGATCTGAACATCGCCAGTCACGGGACCATACCGCCGGATACCGTCGCCTTTCTGAAAGGCGACTATTGGGAGACAGCCCAAAAAGTCCTGACTCTGCCCCCTGAGGAAATTCGCCACGCCCTCATTGAACGAGACGGGGTCCGGATCGGTGCACCCGTTCCCCGACCGCCGACCCTGATCGCCCTTGGACTTAATTACAAGGATCACGCTGAAGAGGGTCATCAGCCCTTGCCCGAAACCCCTCTCCTTTTCGCAAAAGCACCAGCGTGCGTCATTGGTCCTTACGATCCAATCCCCTATCCTCCAGAAGTCCAACAATTGGACTATGAGGTAGAACTGGGGATCGTCATTGGAAGAAAAGCCCGAAAGGTCTCCGAATC
>JANXBO010000080.1 GCA_025057575.1 Candidatus Caldisaccharidevorator malaysiensis | reverse complement strand
TCACACCCGCCTGTGGGACGGGCTGCTCACCGGCTTTCGCTTCCTTGCTAAATTGATCAGCGGCTGCTCGGGCTTCGTCCTTCAGCAGCCCCAATCGCCAGTAGCCCACCCGCAGACCGACACCACCTGCCGACCGGGCAGGAATTTCTAAGTGAAGTTTTTCTTCGCCCCTCTCCTCCTGTCCCTTTTCCAATCGTCCGAACTGGGCGCTGGCTGTTACGCCCGAAGGGTTCTGGGTGAGCCAGCCGAGCCGCCAACCCTGCGCCTTAACTCCCGAGTCTGGACCTGACACCACTTGCTGGATCCGCCACTCCGTCCGCCTCTTTCCAGGTTCTCCCTGAATCACTTCAAACTGCTTCTCTTCCGATCGGCTCTTTGGATCCTCTCTGATGGATACCCCCGTTGCAATGCTCAATTGGGGACTCAACCGAAACTGAATCCGGTGGTCCCTTGTGGTAACACTCCCGCCCCCAGTCGGCATCTTGTCCAGGGCGCTGGTCAGCACTATGCCATCGGTCAAGGGGATCGCTACCTTCGTTTTGAGGGTTTCCTTCTGTCCACTGCCCGATTGTTCCTGCGTGGTCCGGTCAACGGTGAATTGAACTTTACTGTCCTTTGGCGCTTCTACGATTGTCCGATGGAGACGAGTATCCTCTTCCTTATCGCCAGCCTTCTTTTCCGCTAACTGACGGATGACAGTCAGTCGGAGTCCCGACAGAGCAGGGATGGAAAGGGTCTGCTGAAAAGCCAGATGGCGGTGGGTAACGGGCGGTGCATCGGGAGAGGTCGTCAATCGCCAGCCCCCAATGACCAACTGACCCGCTGTGTCACTGCTCCCTTTCCAGGTGACATCGGCTTCGCTGAAAGACCTCTCAGGAGCCGGTCCCTCGCCACTGGTCCCTGCTACAGCCTGACCCTTCGTCAGGATCACACCGTATTTCGGGTCCGGTTGCCACGACAATCGGTCACGGGTCTCCTTCCAGCCGAGGGTGGCAGTGAAGTCCTGAGCCCCGATCTGTTTGAGAGCGTCTAGGGAAACGCCGGACGAAGCGTCCTGTCGGATCCGCTCCAGAACCAGTTTTCCGGAATCCAGCACCAGTCCGTAGGTCGTCCTCTCTAAGCGGGCAGTCTGGGTCTCGTGCTTTAACCTCTGGAAACGAAAACGGTCATCGGACGAAAGGGCAAAAGTCAGGTCCTGCGTCAGGGATGCCCAGCCATATCGGTTGAGCAAGTTCTCCCAGCCAATTGCCTTGACAAAATCCTGGGATCCCGACCGGTCCAAGCGGGAGCGGCTCTCCTTAAAAGTGAGCAGACCCGACAGAAGAGTCCCCTGAGTCACCGACGAAGAGATGACGGTGCCCTGCCGGGAGAAGCGCCGTTCTTCTCTCGCAAAGGAATCCTTGTCACTGAACTTTAGGTTCAGGCTTTCTCTGCTGGCTTGCCAGCCGATGAGGGGGATTAATGGGGCGGCGTTGAGGAGCCTCAGGGCTTCGGGATTGCTCCCAGGGGCGACAACACTTCGGTCCCTCTCCCACGACAAAAGCCCGCCACCCAGGCTGAGGCGATTCTTTTCCTCTTTGACAGCGCCGCCCGATCCGGAAAGGTCCCTTCGGGCGAAAGTCCACTTTAAGGGGCTGTCTTCATAGACAAACTCGGTGGACTTGACCTCCAAATCGCTCCAATGTGTCAGTTGTGTCACCGTCAGGGGCGTTAGGGACGGACTCGTGGAAGCCAGGAACCGGTTGGCTAACCCTACCTGACCCGCCTGGACAGAAGGAGGCATCTTGTGGACGCCCTGCAGTCGGAGCCCCGTCAGACCGATCTTGATGCCGGATCCCTCAAATTCCCATCGGCGACCTTCGGTGACCACGTCAGGGGCTTGGGAAGCGGTAACACCAAAAACTCCCAGACGGCTGGTGGCATCGGGCTTCCAAGAAAATTCCCCTTGCCGAACCTTGAGCCCCGCAAGTCCGCTCAACGGCACCGCCAGTCCCGTTGCTTCCGCAAACCCTTGGTCAGAGGCGCCGGTTGCTACGAAGAATGTGGGCTCTGCCTCCGCCATTTGGTAGGAGAGACGAAGGTGTCCGGAAGGAGACTGATAACCGACGCCGGTATGGCGAAGACTACCCTTCCAGAGCGTTAGGGCAGATGCCGTGGGGGCGCTGTCAAAAGCCGAAGGGGGTTGAAAACGGAAGCCTTGAGGAGCAAGGGCAAAGGATCTTGATAAGTCTTTTTCCTGCGCAGCAGAAAACAGGGGTTCGGGAGCGACCCAACCACTGCGAAACTGACCAACGGTAAAGGTCCAGCCACCGTCTCGGTAGACACTCAGACCACCCACCAGGCTCCGCCCGACGAGCGTTCTGGGGGGGTCGTCCCCCACCCTCTGGGGTGGCTGAAACTCCCGAAACAACCGAATCCCGAATACCTTGGCACCAGAAAGGGGTTGAAGGACAAACTGAGTCGCTCCTTGGGAAGAGGACACGACTTGGAACAAAGGCGGCGCCTCCTGCCCCCAGGCAATACCTAAGCCCATCAGCAAGACGGGCACCAGAAGCCAGCAGGCGCCTGTCCGGATCGGACCAGCCATCGTGCCATCCTCCGTGATTATTCTACCATGATACGCCGATTTGCATCAGTCGGACAGACGCTGTTTTGCTGCGGTAACGTTCGCCGGACCACGGTATCGGAGGCTCAACCGGCAGAGGTTCGCCGACTTTCGGCGGTGCCGGCTGTGGCGGGACCACTTTGAGCGCCACACCATATCGCTCATAAAGCCTGTGACCGGACGGCGCATAGGTAAAAGTAATCCTCGGTGGGTTGACCGACCAGTCCCGCGTCACCGTGACGATACCAAGGGGCACGAGTTCTTTCTTTTTCTGTTCTGGCGCACCTAAGGGAGCCGGTTCGGACTGGGGAGCCTCCTGCGCCACCATTGGAGGCGTGGGTCCACTACCGGGCTCCACATTCTCCTTGTCCTGTGACGGCTGGGCGACCAAAGGAGCCGGTGCTGGGGGTTCCTGGGGCAATGCAAGCGTCGGATCAGCGGGTGCCTCCTGCTCAACGACCGGAGGCTTCCCTAATTCCTTTGGCTCTTTCTCCTCTGCCTTTTGCGCTCCTGCTGTCGCCTCTGGTGCTTCTACAACACTAACCGGACCAAACTTTGCACCGGTCACCGGTCCTGCGACGGGCTGTCGGGACGATTCCGGCTGCTTTGAGATGTGTGCCCGTCGGACCGCTGGCTTTGCGGTGGAGAGAGCCATCGGCTGGCGACTCACCAACGGGACCGATGCTACAGACCGAAGCGGCGCCTGGGAAGGGACGACAACGGGTTGCCGTGCCCTGGGTTGTGGAGGGGGAGCAGCAGCCATTGCTGGTGGTCTCTCTGGTCGGGAAAAGGAGACGATGGTTTCGGGTTGTGAAGGAGAAACGAAGAGCCGGCTGACCAGAACAGCCAGCAGAAGGACGGCAGCCCCCACGGCAGTCAACGAAGAAACCCACCGGACGAGGACCGACCTGCTTCGAATCTGGGCGAAGCGCGCCTTTATCAGGTTTTTCTGCGCTGGCGAGGCTTTCAGGCGAGGGAGAGATGCCAGGGCAGCATACAGGTTCTGACTGGACTGCCAAAGGCGCTGGCACCGGTCACAAAGGCTGAGATGGGCAAGGAGGGACGACCATCCAGACTCGTCCAGTTCCCTGTCCAGCCACTGCCAGATGGCCATCTCTGCTGTCCTGCAGGTAAGAGCAGGCAAAGGGGACTGTCTGCTAAACTCTTCTAAAACCCTGTTTTTGGCTCGGGGATCGGACTTGATTCGGGGCAGTTTTTTGAGCAGTGCGTTCAGTTGCCGCCATTGAGCCTCATAGTGACGGCAGGCTGAGCATTGCTGAAGATGGGAACGGATGTCCGCCCCCTGAACCGCATCGGCATTCTCCGACTCCCCGATGATTTGTCTGACTCTCCGACAATCTTGATTCGCCATCTTAAGTTCTTCTCTATAAGGTTGGACAAGACGGCTCTGATCAGGGTTTCGCCTTTGAAGTCTTAGTCAACGAGTCGGCTTTTTTTATGACTTGAAGCCAGTGCCTGTTGTAGTCTGGTGGGGCGAGGATGGATCGTCCCCAAGCGCGCGCGTAAACGACCCCGCTGTCATCCGAAATTTCCCCGGCGACCTCGTAAATGTTTCGGCGCTGGTTGACCACATAGGCAAGAACCCGAACGGGCTGACCAGGGGGAAGAGGTTTGGTATAGCGGACCTTAATCTCCGCCGAAACGGCAAAGTGACCGTCCTTGACAAAAACCGCCCACGCCATTGCTTCGTCCAGTATCGCCGCTAAGATGCCCCCGTGGACGATCCCTGGATAGCCCATATGTTTCTCCAACAAAACGAACTGAGAGACGACTTTTTCGTCTTCTCGGCGGAACCGAAGCCCCAGGCTCCCTCTTCTCTTATCTCCGCAGACGAAACATTTTGGGTAAAAAGGCAACTCATCGGTCATACCCCCGAGCCTCCCCAAGGGGAAGGATAGCACAGGTCAACCCTTGACGCTTGCACGGTGACTTGCTATAATGAGCGTGCCCGTTTATGGAAAGAGCGCGGGGGAAATCGTAAAAGGAGTGACCGAAAATGGCGAAGCAAAAGTTTGAGCGGGTTAAACCCCATTTGAATGTGGGGACCATCGGACACGTGGATCACGGCAAGACGACTCTGACCAGTGCCATTACTTTTGTCCTCTCTAAAGTGACGGACCCTCAGACAGGGCGTCCGTTGGCAACTTTTTTGCGTTATGAGGACATTGACAAAGCCCCTGAGGAGATTCAGCGGGGTCTGACGATTAACATTTTTCACGCCGAATATGAGACCTTTAAGCGCCATTATGCCCACATAGATTGTCCGGGGCACGCCGACTATATCAAGAATATGATCACCGGTGCCGCCCAGATGGACGG
Source organism: Candidatus Caldisaccharidevorator malaysiensis (assembly GCA_025057575.1). Taxonomy (GTDB): domain Bacteria; phylum Armatimonadota; class Fervidibacteria; order Fervidibacterales; family Fervidibacteraceae; genus Caldisaccharidevorator; species Caldisaccharidevorator malaysiensis. Next base: position 2,399 of record JANXBO010000080.1, on the reverse strand, counting down.
CGCCGTATTGGTGGTCAGCGCTCCCGAAGGTCCCAAGCCCCAGACACGGGAACACGTTCTGTTAGCCCGACAGGTCGGCGTTCCCGCCATCGTCGTCTACATCAACAAGACCGATATGATGGACGATCCCGAGTTGCTGGACTTGGTGGAACTGGAAGTGCGGGAACTGCTGAACCGTTATGAATTTCCGGGCGACAACCTGCCCGTTGTGCGGGGCAGTGCCCTCAAAGTCCTGGAATGCGGCTGCGCCAAGAGGGAATGCACCTGGTGTGGGTCCATTTGGTCCCTGATGGACGCTTTGGACGAATACTTCCCGATGCCTCAGAGACCCGCCGACCTCCCCTTCTTGATGCCCGTTGAGGATGTCTTCGGTATCACGGGAAGAGGGACTGTGGTGACGGGTCGGGTAGAAAGAGGAACCTTGAAAGCCGGCGATCCGGTGGAGATCGTCGGTTTTACTCCTCAGCCCCGTCAAACGGTCGTGACCTCAATGGAGATGTTCCGCAAACTCTTAGACGAGGTCCAGCCGGGTGACAACGTCGGTCTGCTGTTGCGGGGCGTGGACAAGAGGGAGGTCCGAAGAGGGCACGTGATCGCCAAGCCAGGGTCCATCAAGCCCTACACCCGCTTCAAAGGTCAAGTCTACATCCTGACGACGGATGAAGGTGGTCGCCACACCCCCTTCACCAGCGGATACCGACCCCAGTTCTACTTCCGCACCACCGATGTGACCGGCGTCATTACTCTTCCGCCCGATATCCAGATGGTTATGCCCGGTGACAATGTGGAACTGGAAGTCCAGTTGATTTATCCCGTCGCGCTGGAGCCGGGGCTCCGCTTCGCCATCCGAGAGGGAGGTCACACAGTCGGAGCCGGCATCGTCACAGAGGTTCGTGAGTAGACCGATTCCTTCCGCCCTTTACAGATAGGGTTACCCTCTCTTGACAAAAGGATTGATGCGTGTCATCATTGTTATGGGAGACTTGACAGGCAATCCTTTTTGAGGAGGGGGTTTAAATGGCAGCCCAGACTGTTAAAGACGTGATGACGACCCGCGTCGTGACAGTGACGCCGTCCACCACGCTGGCAGATGCAGCACAGATTCTCGTCCGGAAAAAAGTCAGTGGGGTCCCCGTTGTGGACGAAAAGGACAAGACGAAGGTCGTCGGCTTGGTCAGCGAAGCGGACCTATTAGCCGCCAGTCCGACGGCAAAGACCGTTGGCGATGTGATGAAGAAGAAAGTCACCTCTGTTTCCCCGGACACCAGCCTGGACGAGGTCGCCAGCATCCTCGTCAGCAAGAAAATCAAAAGAGTGCCGGTTATTGACAACGGGAAACTGGTCGGGATTGTCAGCCGCATTGATGTTTTGAAAGCCCGATACGGACCGTAAACGGGCTTTCCGCCCTTTCAGCAGATCAACCCTTCCCGCTCCTCTTAGCGCCTTTATGGGCGAGCGGGTAGTTACGCCCTCCCTGACCGTCTTCCCAACAAAAGCGTTTGCCGGTATCTTTTCTAAGAGAGGAAAAAAGGATGCCGGTCGTTGCCCTGCTAACGGACTTCGGGGACCGCGACATTTATGTCGGAGTAATGAAGGGGGTGATTGCTCAAATCTGTCCCCAAGCCCAGACCATTGATCTGACCCACCAGGTTGCCCCCTACGATATCTCCGGCGGTGCCTTAGCCCTTTGGGGCGCCTACCGATACTTTCCAAGAGGAACGGTCTTCTGCTGTATTGTGGACCCGGGAGTGGGTTCTCAAAGGCGACCGATTGCCGTCCAAAGCAGGGATTACTGTTTCGTCGGTCCCGACAATGGGCTTTTTTGGTGGGTCTTGGACGAAGAGGGCTGCGAGAAAGTTGTGGAGATTCAAAACAAGGTTTACTGGTTACCGATCGTGAGCCGGACCTTTCACGGGCGAGACATCTTTGCCCCAATCGCAGCGCACCTGGCAAAAGGCATCCCCGTTGACGATTTGGGACCAGAGATTGAGAAAGAGAGTCTTCACCGACTGCCACCCCTTCGGGCCCTGATAGGAAAAGAGCAAATCGTCGCAGAGGTCGTTCACATTGACCGCTTTGGCAATGCGATTACGAACCTCAGGGAAGAAGACTTTGCCGACTGGGTCCAGGAACTGGGCTGGCGTTCGTGGCAGGCACGGATCGCTGGAGTGACTTTCTCTGAAATCCTATCTTACTACGGGGAAGCAAAGAAAGGTGAGCCCTTGCTCTTATTCAACAGTTTTGGTCTTCTGGAGATCGCCGTGAGGGAAGGAAGCGCTCAAAAGGATCTTGGGATTGAGAAGGGACGGTTCATTGAGATCGTCCCTGTTGATTATCCGTGAAGAAGTTCGTTTGTTCCGTTCTGCCTTGGCTGCTGCTGTTTGGCGTTTTCCTTTCGG
>JANXBO010000007.1 GCA_025057575.1 Candidatus Caldisaccharidevorator malaysiensis | reverse complement strand
ATTCATTTGTCCCGGTCCGCGCTGTCAACATTAAGTCGGTATAAAGGTCGGCTCGTTTTTGTCGGTGATGAATCGCTCCTTACAAGGGATGAATATGATCGTGCAGTTCCTGGCAAATGGACGGCTGAGGTTATGCAATACACTTACCCTCGCACGACGGCACAGGACTTGTGGCAGGTGCTGACGGAACGGTTGCCACGCTGGGGTTTAATTCGTGAGATCACTGTGATCACCGATACGGGTAAACCTGTGTGGGCGGTGGACTGGAAAGTGGCACGGCACAAAGGATCCTATTTGGTTAATCTCTGTAATCTGGGACATCGGTCAGTGTCCGTTCGCATCCTGGTTAGAGGACAAAGTGCTTCTGCAGTAGACCTCCTCAACCGTGAGCCGGTGGGTCCTGTCATCCAGCTGCTTCCTCTTCATCCACGCTTGATAAAAATTGACTGATGTTAATTGTGTGAAGGTATTTGGAGTCAACGACATTCAATAACCAAAGAAGGTTGTCACACAATTTAGGAGGTGTGTCGGTAATGTTCACTGGAATTGTAGAAGGGACTGGCGTTATCTCACATATTGAAAGATTAGGTAAGAGTTTGAAAATGAAGATCCGATGGGATAAGGCAACCTCTCTTTCTATCGGCGATAGCATCTGTGTGGATGGTGTGTGTTTAACCATCCTTTGCAAAGACGATGATGAGTTTCAGGTTCAGGCTGTGGAAGAAACTTTGAAAAGGACCACTTTGGGGCAAAAGAAGGTGAGCGACAAGGTTAACTTAGAGCGCGCGATGCCCGCCTTCGGTCGGTTCGGTGGTCATTTTGTTCAGGGTCATATTGACGGAACAGGAGTGATCAGAAAACTTTTGCGCCTTGACCAATCGGTCCTTATGGTCGTAGAGATACCGAGATCTTTCTCTCCCTATATTGCGCCTAAGGGCTCTATTGCGGTGGACGGAGTCAGTTTGACCGTTGTAGAGGCTGGACCTAAATCGTTTTCGGTCTCCCTTATCCCATACACGTTGGAGGTCACGACCCTCGGCTTGAAAAAAGTCGGTGACCGAGTAAACATAGAAACCGACATATTAGCCAAATATGTTGTTCACTTAATCAGATCCTTGCCCCTTGCGGACATCACGCCTTTGCAGACCCCATCGCTCTCAACTGATCGGGATGGGGGGTAAAATTCGGACTTACAGTCCCCAGCGCTCGTTGAGTGGCTTTTGATAAACCTCAACCTCGCCACGAATAACATCGTCCACGCGAACGGTATGTCCCAGGGTAGATGACTCGTAAATTGCGATTGCGATGGCTTTCGCCATAAGACCATCGCGGGCGGTCACTTCCGGTTGCCTGCCTTTCTGAATGGCGTCCAAAAAATCATAACATTCCAGGGTGAAGGTTTCACTAATATCGTAGGGGAAGAGGCGATGCCAGCCTTCCTCTCCCAAATGTTGGCGATAGTCGCGGGCAATGTCGGATAACCGGCGGACTCGCCCATCCATCCTTTGAATCAGGGCATTGGCAAAGGGTCCGTGAAAGACGTCTCCGACATCCACGAGGGCACCTTCTGTCCCATAGTAGACGACCTGAGTGAATGAATGGGCGGGTGCGGCGGTGGTATAGCTCCAAAAGCCGATCAGTCCGCTCTCAAACTCCAAAATTGCCATCCAGGTGTCTTCTCTTTCATCAACGATCAATTGATCATCCTTTTTGAACAAGAGGGGTTGCAGTTTCCGGACCGTTGCACTGACTTGACGGACCTCGCCGAAGAGATACCTTAGGGTATCGCAGAAGTGCGCACCACTGTCAAGAGCGATGCCACCGCCTGAGTAGACTTTTTCAACCCGCCAATGCCAGGCAGGCTCCCTTCCGGGTATGGTCGGAGGCTGGTAACTGCAATGGATTGCGTGAAAGAGGCGGGGTGATCCGATAAGTTTATTTTCCGAAAAAATCCACTTGGCAGTCCTCTGAGGGACACCTCTACGGACGTTCTCAGCCGTAGCGGCGATCCGTCCGGCACGGTCCGCTGCCTCAATAATGGCTTTGGTTGCTTTGATGGTCAAACCGATGGGCTTTTCCACCAGGATGTGCAGCCCTTCCTCCAAGCAAGCGATCCCCGTGATGTGATGAAGATGGTGCGGGGTGGTGATGTCGGCGGCGTCACAGTTGCCTTTTCCGCCTTCAACAGTGCTTCGTGGTCCGGATAGGTCCTGGGCTCCTTACCCTGGAAAGCAGCGATGTGGGCGGCGAACTCCTTTGCCCGATCAATGACGGGATCGCAGATGGCAACGATTTCAAACTTGTCGGGCTCCACCTCTTTGATTTTCGCATAGCCCCGAAGATGGGCACCTGCAATCCCACCGGCACCAATCAACGCTAAACGAACGGTCTTTCCCGTTTCCACCAATCCCATCAGTCCTCCTCCTTTGCATCCCCCTTAAAGATAGGGCTGCCACTGAGTCCGTGAATGGGGTAAAACGCTAAACTGATCCTGGGTGCCATCAATGAGGCTGATGATCTGGGTGGACGCCGAGGGGATTAGCGGCGTCGTCAATTGGTCACAAGTCCTGTCGGGCAGAAGCGATTATCAAGAGGGTCGTCTCTTAATGACCAAGGAAGTCAACAGTTTCGTTCGGGGGGCGCGACGGGCAGGGTCAACGGCGCTGACAGTGGTGGACTGTCACGGAGCGGGTGGTGACCATTCTTTTCGGAACCTGATTCCCGAGTTATTGGAAGAGGGTGCCGAGTATGTCCTGGGAGCCCGATGGACCAGTTATCGGCGCCCGCTGGAAGAGGGCTGCGATGGAGCCGTTTTCATTGGCTTTCACGCTCGTGCCGGCATCCCTGATGGGGTCCTTAGTCACACGGTTTCTGGTGACCGCTGGCTCAATTTCTACATCAACGGACAACCCTGCGGTGAGATTGCCATCTGTGCCGCCCTCTGCGGTCATTATCAAGTTCCTGTCTTGATGGTAACAGGGGATGTCGCCGCTTGTGAAGAGGCGAAACAAGCATTAGGGGAATCCGTGAGAACTCTGGCGGTGAAGAAAGGCTTGTCCCGATCGTCCGCTGTCTGCCTGCCGCCTCATCAGGTCTGGCAGAAAATGGAAGAAATGGCATATCAAATTGTTTCCGATCCACCCAAGGTGGCACCTTTCCGACCGTCCGAGCCGACGACTTTGACCGTTGAACTGACTCAGCCAGAGTTTGTGAGAGACTTCCTTCACGGTCCTGTTCGCCGAGTCAATGAGAGAACCGTTGAAGTGACAGGGGAAAACTTTCTTGACGCCTGGAAGGTCCTATGGGGCGCATAAGAGGCGAATGGCGATGAGACGGTGGCTTTTGATCCGGCACGGCGCCTCCATTTGGAACAAAGAACAACGGATCCAAGGTCAGATAGATGTCCCTCTTTCCGACCTGGGCAGGGAACAAGTGAGAGCCTTGGCAAGGCGGTTGTCAGGAGAGGACATTTGCGCCTGCTTTACGAGCCCGTTAATGAGGGCGAAAGAAACGGCTCATCTCTTGATTCAGGGAATGAACCGATCAATCCCTTTGATCGTCTTGGAGGAGTTGAAAGAGCGCCAATTTGGGGAGTGGGAGGGACGGTTAATTGACGAGGTGGCGACTCAAGACCCGGTTTGGAACGACTGGGTTAAGAGTGATCAGATGTCTTGCCCTCCTGGGGGCGAGACCATTGAAGATTTTTCCGCCCGAACTTGGGGGGCGATTGAGACGATTAGGGAACAGGTTCCTTGGGGAAGTTTGATGGTCGCCGGTCACGGTGGCTCCCTCAAAGCCATCATCTGTCATCTGATCGGGCTTCCAATGAGTTCTATTAGTCGGATGAGCCTTGGTAATGGAAGCCTGACGATCGTTGAGGAGAGAGAGGGATCGGGCTGGCTCATTGTCTACAACGATACTTGCTCTTTCATCAATGGGACCGCTAAAAAGTGAAACGGCACGGCGAGGGCGAGGGGAGGGACTGAAGCAATGGCGACTGCCTGGGTTATAAAGGGACCAGGGCAACTGTCTCTTGAAGCGTTTCCCGAGAGACCGATTGGCGATGAAGAGGTTCTGGTTCGGATTTTGGCGACGGGCGTTTGCGGAACGGATCGTCACCTGTTCCAGGGGCACGGCTCCTTTACCTTTCCGTTGATCGCTGGACACGAGATCGTCGGGGAAATTGTGGAGGTCGGTAAGGCGGCAGCAGATAAGGTAATCTGTGCTGGGGGACCCTTGACGGAAGGGAAGCGGGTCGTTGTGGTGCCCAGCAGTGCCCCGTGCGGTCGGTGCTTTTACTGTCTCAACTACCCTCATCGGACCACCTTGTGCCGGAACCGGTGGGTTTACGGGTTTCGGCGGTGCGACGAGTCCCCTCATCTCTTCGGGGGATTCAGTCAGTTCCTTCGGGTTCAGCCAAGATCCTTTCTGTTCGTTGTTCCCGAAGAATTGGACACAGACATAGCCAGTTTGACAGAACCGACTGCAGTGGCGTTAAGAGCGGTAGAAAGGGCTCTTTCTCCCGGATTGCCCGTCATTGGGGAAGGTTTAGGGGTGGGCAGGACAGGTCTGGTGATTGGGGCAGGACCTATTGGACTTTTGACGACGGCGGTGCTGCGAACGGTGGGCGTGCACCGGATCTTAGTCGCCGATGTCCGTTCCGAGCGGTTGGCGCTGGCAATGAGAATGGGGGCGACAGCAACCATTGACGTGAGCCAAGGACAAGAATTGGCAGTGGATCAGGTGAGGGCACAGACCAATGGGGAGGGTGCCGACATCGTTTGGGAATGCGCTGGAATGCCAGAGGCTTTTTCCCTGGCGCTTCAGTCCGTTTGCCGCGGTGGGACCGTGATTGAGGTCGGTCATTTTACCGACAGTGGCGCCACGTCCGTCCGACCCCATCTGATCTGCCACAAGGATATAGAGATCCGGGGTGTTTGGGCTTACCCGTGGTGGCAGTTTCGGGACGCCCTCCGGTTCCTGACGATTTGTCGGTTACCCCTTTCGTCCCTTATTTCCCACCGACTGACCCTTAACGATCTGCCCGCTGCTCTCAAAGGCGGGCTATCAGGCGAGCCGATTAAGTCGCTTGTTTTTCCGAACGGTGCCTTACAGTGAGATCCCAAGGAGACTTTGAAGAGAGAGGTGGAAAAGATGAGCGAGTTGGTCGTGCGCGATTATGGAATTGCGCTGGAGGAACTTTGCCAACGGTATCGGGCTCTTTACGGAGGACCGATTTACGATGTTTTGGAAAGGATGGGATTGCCCAATCAGGTCCTTCACCACTCCATTAAACCCATCCGACCGGATATGGTGCTGGCGGGGGCTGCTGTCACCGTCAAAGCCGTTATGCGCCCGCCCGTGCCCAATGAGGTCACTTACAATCCCGTTGACTTCGTCTATCCAGGTGCCGTTATCGTCTACAGTTCGGAAGAACAGGTGAGCGCTCACTTTGGCGAATTGACGGGTCATGCGTGTGCGGCAAAGGGTGCTGTCGGAGTCGTCGTGGACGGTGGGCTCCGAGATTCCACGAAGCAGATTCAGATAGACCGATGGCGTCCCTGGGCTGCCTTTTGTCGTTACACCAGCCCGATTGAATTGGCGGCTCGTCAGAGAATTGTCTCGGTCAACCAACCCGTCTTTATGTCCGGTTCTTTGACAGCCGTCGTAGAGGTTCGCCCCGGCGATTTTATCTTCGGGGACCTGGACGGCGTCATCGTCATCCCCTTTGAAAAAGCCTTGGAAGTGCTGGAGCAGGCTGAGGACATCGTCAAAAGAGAAGGTCAAGCAAGAGACGAACTGAAAAAAGGAACCCCCTTCTCGGAAGTCGGTCGCCGTTTTGGCGTCGGCTAAGACACCGCCGGAATAGGTGGCGCAACAGCTGTCCAGCATTCGTTACAAATATTGATTGTCATCATATTTCCCCCACTTGACGAGGCGATGCCTAAGGTTTATAATTAGGGATGCCTAAAAGAGGGATGGAGATGCGACTAAGCCCAGCGATGGAAGATTACCTGAAGGTCATCGGGCAGATGGAGCAGGAAGGGCGCCGAGTGACGACCCAAGCACTTGCCCAGAGGCTGAAGGTCAAGCCCCCGTCCGTAACGGGAATGCTCAAGAAACTGACCCGCCTTCATTTGATTCGGTATAGCCCCTACGGGTCCGTGGAATTGACCGAGGCAGGTCGCAAGGCAGCCCTTGAGGTCCTGCGGCATCATCGCCTGATAGAACTCTACTTGCGGGAAGCCTTGGGGCTTCCCCTTCACCGTTTGGACGAAGAGGCGGACCGGTTGGAGCACGCTTTGTCGGAGGAATTGGAGGATGCCATCGCTGCTGCCCTTGGTCATCCAACGCGGGACCCCCATGGACACCCGATCCCAACCAAGGACGGTCAGATTGAGCAACCTGATGACTTTCACCTGACCGACGCCGAGCACGGGGTCGGGTTCGTAATCGTTCGGGTCAGCGATCGGGATGGAGAACTTCTCAAGTATCTGGAAAGCCTGGGATTAGTCCCCGAAGCGGTCGTCACGGTTGTCCGAAGAGATCCTTTCGGGGGACCTTTGTGGGTCCAGGTCGCCGACAAGACTCATCCCCTCGGATTAGAAGCTGCCCAGCACATTTTCGTTCGCCACTTGAGCGATCTTGAAGATCGGAAGGAATCGGGTGTGACGGCATCTTCAGCTGCCCCCAAACGAGTCAGGCGAAAGGTTGCGTCTTTGCCCTCTGCCGATCTCCCTGACCCCCTTTGACAGGGAGGGCGCCGAAGATGGGGAAGGTGCGGAATCGCAATAGTAACTCAAGTGCAATAGACCAAAGGTTAACAGAGGAAACCATCCTTGTCTCTCTTGAAGACTTGCCGACAAATGGGGAAGGAATTGTCGTTTCGGTAGAGGCACCTCAGCCGTTGGCTCATCGGTTATTCTCTCTTGGACTCCTCCCGGGTGCCAAGGTCAAGAAAATCCGGTCGGCACCCCTCGGCGACCCTATTGAGTTTCAGGTCGGTGACTTCTTGCTTGCTCTTCGGGCAAAGGATGCTTCCCGTGTTCTCGTCCACCCCCTTTCCGACGGCACAGCGCCGAAAAAGGTGGATCTTTCGTGACCACTACCGAAACTGGCACAATAACGGTTGCCCTGGTCGGAAACCCCAACACTGGAAAGAGCACGGTGTTCAACGCTTTAACGGGTCTTCGCCAGCATGTGGGCAACTGGACCGGAAAGACGGTGGAAAAGGCGGAGGGCTGGGCAAAAGATCCCCTTGGCGCTCGGATCCGGATCGTGGACCTGCCCGGAACCTACGCTCTTCATTCTGAATCTGTAGAAGAACAGATTGCTTGTGAATATCTCCTTTCCGGACAAGCGGATGTCGTCATTGCCATCGTTGATGTGACGAATTTGGCAAGAAACCTTTACCTTGTCCTCCAACTGTTAGAACTCACGGACCGGCTCGTCGTCGCTCTCAATTTTATGGACGAAGCAGAGGCGAAAGGCATTGAAGTAGATGCCGATAAATTGAGGGGGCTACTGGGGGTTCCTGTGGTCCGGATGGTGGCGGTTCGGGGTGAGGGTGTGACGGAAGCCCTTTCAGAGGCGGTCCGAATCGCTGCTGAAAAGTCAAGGCGATCGGTTTACACTCCCCGTTATGGACCCCTGGTAGAGACGTGCGTGCAGCGGCTGTTGCCCCTGATCCGCCTTTCCGGTAACTCGCCGCATCCTTCGGTGAGCCGATGGATTGCTTTGAGGGTTCTGGAAGGCGACCCGCTGGTGACGAGCCAATGGTTGAGCGCTACCGATGGGCTAACAGAGACGGTCCTTGAGTGTCAAAGGGAAGCAGAAGCGTGGGGCACTTCCCTTGACCTGGAGATCGCACGGGCGCTTCATCAGCAGGCGTCTTCTCTGGCTCAACAAGTCATCAATCAGAAGAAGCCTTTGCAAAGAGATTGGACACAGCTTTTAGATAGCGTCCTGACGCACAAGTGGCTGGCTTTCCCTTTAATGCTCAGCCTTTTTGGGTTCATCTTTTGGCTGACGGCGATCGCGGCTAACAAGCCATCCGCCTGGTTGGAAACGGCGGTCTCGTGGTTGGTGGGGACTGCTCGGACTTTTGCCGATCATTTAGGCTTACCCTGGTGGCTTAAGGGCAGTCTGATTGACGGAATTTTGCTGGGCTTAGGTTCGGTCTTGGCAGTGATGTTTCCACCGATGCTCATCTTCTTTGTCCTTTATGCTCTTCTGGAAGACTTCGGACTGGTCCCAAGGGTTGCCTTCAATTTAGATCGGCTGATGCAGGCGGTCGGCTCCCAAGGCAAACACTGTCTCTCTTGTATGGTCTCCTACGGTTGCAACATTCCCGGCGTGCTGGCGGCACGAGTCATTGAAGATCCGAGAGTCCGTCTTTTGGCGATCATCACTTCTCCCCTCAACCCGTGCAATGGTCGGTGGGGAAACCTCCTTCCCCTTTCTTTTCTCCTCTTCGGTCGGTACGCCCCGCTGGTGCTGGTCTCGTTGATCGTTATTAGTTTCGGGGCGGTTCTTTTGGTTACTTGGATCCTCAGTAAGACGATCCTGAAGGGACAAGCACCGATATTCGTTTTGGAACTCCCTCCCTTTCGCCGACCCAGCCTTCGCAAGATTCTGGTCCACACGGTGATCGGGCGGGCTGTTGTGACGCAATATCGGGCTCTCTTAGTGGCTGCACCGTTTTGTGCCCTGATCTGGTTGTTCAGTAATCTTCCCGTGGGCGCTCCTTTCTCTCAAACCGTTACCGGTCAATTGGTTGGTGCCCTGAGCGCAATAGGAAGACCTTTTGGGCTGGACGGGAGTATGCTGACTGCCTGTCTCTTCGCTCTTCCCGCAAAAGAGATCGCTTTGGCGTCTCTGGCGATCACTTACGGACTTCAAAGAAACCTGGAAGAACCCACAGCCATTTTCGGGTTTCTGAAAAGTCACTGGTCCTTTTTAGATTCGTTCACTTTCCTTGTCTTTTACACTCTCTATCTTCCCTGTGCCTACACCTTCGTCGTCCAGGCAAGGGAAAGCGGACACTGGAAATGGGCAGTTGTGTCCGGGCTGGCGACCTTGCTGTGTGCGCTGTTCCTTACCTTCCTTGTTCATCACAGCGGGCGGGCTCTCATGACACTGGCGGGACTGTAAAAAAAGCCACCATCCTTCCTCGTCTAAAAGTGACAGATTTTCCGGCGAGGAGGAAAGGCGGATGGAGCACTACCGGGTAGGAATCATCGGATTAGGGCGAAAAGCCCTGACGATAGACGACGAGGCTCCCCTGCGCTGGCTGACCAACTACGAAAAAACCCCGACCACTCATTTTTCGGCTTATCAGGCCATTGACAGGACCACGATCGTTGCCGTATGTGCCCGATCAGAGGCTTCCCTTGAACGATTTTACCAGAGGACAGGTTTGAAGGAGGTCCGAGGTTACACAGACTATCGGCAGATGCTGGAGAAGGAAAAGTTAGACATTGTCAGCGTCTGCACGCACACGCCTTTGAAAGCCGCCATTGTGATCGCCGCTGCCGAGGGGGGTGCTCGGGGCATCATCTGTGAGAAAGCGATGGCGACTTCCCTTCGGGAAGCCGATCAGATGCTGGAGGCTTGCCAGAAGTCGGGGACCAAACTCCTCATTAACCATCCCCGTCGTTACCATCCGACTTACCAGAAAGCCAAGGAAATATTGAACGAAGGGACGATCGGGGATCTGGTGGGTCTGAGAGGCGGGCTCTGGACTTGGCTCCTTCACAACGGCACCCATCTTTGGGACATTATGAGATTTTTTGCCGGTGATGCGGTCAGCGTCTGCGGTTGGCTACGAGAGGAGGACCTGCCCGATCCCGGTGGTTACGGTGTCCTTCACTTCGCCAATGGTGCCATTGCCTTTGCCGATGTGGGGGGAGGTCAAGGGTTTCAACTGGAACTCCTTGGTCGTAACGGTCTGATTAGGATTGATACATTTACCCCAGGACTTTACCTGGAAGTTTATGAGGATGTCTACCCACCGGATCCGACCCGACCGGCTTACCAGTTCCGACCGAGAAAGATTGCGTTGAGGGACCATTGGGCACCAGAGGAAGACTTCATGCCGCCGATGCAAGCCGCTGTTGGGGACCTGTTGGACTCAATTGAAAACGACCGGGAGCCTATCTCCAGTGGTGCCGACGGTCGTGCCGCTTTGGAGATCGGATTAGCCTTTCACGCTTCCCACCGGCAGGGCAACAGACCAGTTCCGTTGCCTCTAGCGGACCGGTCGTTGCAGGTCATTTCGCGCTGAACAATCCGGCACATCAAACAGGGGCAGCCACGACACCGATGATGTATCGTGGCTGTGTGCTGAAGGGATCAGGTTTGCTGTCCCGCTTTGACAGCATAGACGGTCTGCACGATTCGCGCAAAGGAATCGGGATTCAAACTGGCTCCCCCCACCAGACCGCCGTCAATATCGGGCTGACGGGAGAGTTCTTCAATGTTTTCTGGGGTGATACTTCCCCCGTAGAGAATCCTGACCTGCTCAGCGACCGCCTTACCGAATTCCTGAGTGAGAAGATCCCTTATCAGGCGGCAAATCCTCTGGGCTTCCTGCGCATCACAGACCTGCCCCGTTCCGATCGCCCAAACGGGCTCATAAGCGACTGTCAGGTGAACAGCTTGCTCCTGAGTGATCTCTCGCAAAGCCCTCTTCACCTGACGGTCAACGATCTCCTCCGTCTTGCCATCCTGTCTTTCCGCCAGGGTCTCGCCTACGCAGACGATGGGCTTCAGTCCTTTGGTCAGGGCAGCGTGGATTTTCTTGTTGACCGACCGATCGGTCTCACTGAAAAGAATCCTTAAGTCGGGCTCTTCCACTTCCGGATCCGGTTTGCCGAACCGACCTCTCCGCTCGCTGTGCCCGATGATCACGAAGGAGCAGCCCACATCTCGTAGCATCACGGGCGATATTTCGCCGGTGAAGGCTCCCTGGTCTTTCCAGAAAAGGTCCTGAGCACCCAGTTGGAGCGTCGTGCCTGCCAAACGCTGCGCCACCGCCCAAAGGGCTGTAAAGGGGGGGCAGAGGACGATTTCGCAAAAATCACTCTCTGAAATCTGAGGGAGGAAAAAATCTACGAAGGAAAGGGCTTCGCCCACTGTCTTGTGCATCTTCCAGTTAGCCACCACTAAAGGCTTTCGCAACTTTGATCACTCCGTGTTAAAGTCTGAAACGAAAAACGGGGAGAGTGAGGCGTCCTGGGAACGCTCGTTCTCTTGTTAATTCTTGGAACGGTTTCTGGTGGGACCCGACTGGAGAAGGGGGTTTTTATGGGGGCTTATTTTGCCGACGGGTCCTACTTGTTTGTCCCCTACCCGACCGGTCCCCGCTGGGTCCCTCAGGAACAGGTAGAACGGGAAATCGTTTTTCGCAGATGGCAGGTGCCCCTCACCACCCGTCAGATGGCTGATATGGCAACGGCTCTGGAAGCCGACTTTGCTTGCGACCTTTTGATGGTTCATCAAAAAAGCAAACGAGGTCAGACTGTCCGAACGTTTCTGAGAGTCGTCAGCGCCTCTTTCTCTGCGATCGTCATATTAACGGAAGGAGTGCTCCACATTCGCGGAGACCGGGATTTTCGACAGGAAGCATCCGATGCCGTCCTGCGGTTCCTGGAGAAAGTGCCGACCGACATACCATCAGCGACAGTGCGCCTCCTTGAAGGACAGCGAGTGGTCCACTTGACGGCTTCTACGGGAGAATGGCGGAAGGGAACCCGCCTGCTGTTCTACAGAGAAGACGGACGCAAGATTGTGCAGGTTGCCTTTGGCAGAGTGACCCGGTCGCGCAAGACTATCGGCTCTCTAATAACCTTTGAAGCGCGACTGGACGCTCCCTCTTCTCTCGTCCGACCGGGCGACAAAGCCGTCGCCTTCTTTTCCCTTCCGCCTCTCCTAAGCGCGTGGGACGGCTCTTAAGAAAAGCGAGTGGCTAAAAGCGGAGGCTCAACCCGACTGCGAGCCTCTCTTGGGGCTTAAGCCCTGCTGCCAAGTCCAACCGCAAAACTCCTAAGTCCACGCCCAGACCCAGCACGGGCTTATCATCGTCCCACCCGACCCGCACGGCGAAGACGCTGCCCATCCAGTGCTCTATCCCCGCGTGGATGCTCAGGTCTCCCCCGTTGGCACCGGTCACATTGTGCAGTTCCAGAACGCCGAGGGTCCTGCCGCCTTTCCACTCGGCGACTGCCCCCAAGTCCACCTCGGGGTTGAGCCGGAAACTCATATCAATGCCTCTTACGACCCCAAGGTCCAGTTCCGCCGGCCACAGGTTGCGAACCACACCGGCATAACGAATCCGCCATTGAGGTGGTTGAATGGGTGGCTCGTAAATAGCGCCCACATCCAGCGTAAAGGCATTTTCGTTAACCTGGGGAAAGTCAGTTCCCAATACGGGGTCAGCAGCGGCGGGGTCCAATGATGCTCCGGCGAGAAAGCCGGCGAAGTCGGCGCGGACCCAGCGGATGCTACCGCCTAAGGTCAGCCCTGCCGGAAAAACATGTCCGTAACCGACGGCAGCACTCGTAACGGCAATGGCACCGCCCCGGAAGTAAAGGTTATCTGCCACTGGGAGGGCTCCAACCCGGAACGGATCGGCGGCATTGACCGCTGTATCCAATTGAAGGACGACGCCGGTCGTCACTGCCAGTCCGTATCCGCCCCAACTAAGCCCTGTCACTGGAGTTAGGCTTGCCCGCATCCGCGGATGCTCAGCAGCGAATCTCTTGACTTCTTCGTAGGCAGACCTTATAGCAGCCCGCACCGCCGCCGCATCGGCTACGTCTGTCTGATCCCTTATGGCTTCGAGGCTGTCTACCAGGTCCGGCACATCCAACACATCAAAGTTCGCTCGTCCCGTCAGGTCAATCGGAAAAGTGAAGCGCTTAGTGTGAGCCAGTGCAGCGGGATTCCACAAAACCGCCGAAGCATCGTCGGTCAGCAAAAGGTAAGCGCCGCCAAGACCCAAGGCACGGGCACTGGGTCTTTGAAACGATCGGTCAACGACTCTGGGACTAACCTGACTGAAAACCCCGCTGCACAGCGTCAACGACACCGCTAACACCAACACCCAACGAAGGCTCCACATCTCTTCTCACCCCCGCCACAATAACTTGTAAACTTAGTTTGTCAGGAATTGCGACTATCGTCAAGAGTGATGACTGTGTTATTGGCGCTATGAGCCGAGGGAATTCTGGAGCCTTGTCAATCCTTCCGCAATCAATTCTTCTCTTACAGCGAAGGAGAGCCTCAACCAGCCAGGAGCCCCGAAAGCACTACCGGCAACAGTGGCAACTCTTCCTTTAGTTAGCAAATGGTCCATCAGTTCAATATCGTCAGAAAGTCCCATTTCTTGAAGGGCGCAGCGGAAATCGGCAAAGGCATAAAAGGCACCTTCTGGTCGTGGGCAATGGACTCCGTCCAAGTTGTTGAGCCCGTTGACCATTTGGTCCCGTCGCTTCTGATAAAGTTTCCTCATTTCTTGGGGGAAGAAACCCGGCTCTAAGAGCGCTCTGATGGCAGCCTGCTGGACGAAGGAAGTCGGGTTGGTCGTGCTCTGACTCTGAACTTTCGCCATCGCATCTGCGATGGGTTTGGGGGCGGCAGCATAGCCAAGGCGCCAACCCGTCATAGAAAAGGTCTTTGATAGAGCGTTGACGACGACGGTTCTCTCTTTCACTTCGGGCGCGATGCTGGCGATGCTGGCGAACTCTTTTCCATCGTAAACCAAAGATTCGTAAACCTCATCCGAGATGACGATCAAGTCCCGCCAAGAAACCACTATCTCGGCGACCTTCTCCAGCAGAGGTCTGTCCCAGACCGACCCCGTCGGGTTGCAGGGTGAATTGATTAAGAGAACTTTCACGCGCGATGACAAGAGGTTTCTTAATTGGTCGGGATCGGGTTTGAAACCCATCTTCGGCTCCGTCCGAGCGAAAACTGGCTCTCCGTCACACAGGAGAACCATATCGGGATAACTGACCCAATAAGGGGAAAAGATCAGCACCTGATCACCCGGGTTGATGAGGGCTTGAAAAGCGTTATAGAGGGCTTGTTTAGCACCACAAGAGACGACAATTTCGTCAGGGTTATAAGTTAGCCCATTGTCTCGTGCCAATTTATGGCAAATGGCTTCCCTAAGGGGGAGCATTCCTCGGGGGTCGGTGTATTTGGTAAATCCATTTTGCAAAGCCTCTACGGCGGCGCTTTTGATGAAGTCGGGCGTGTCCAGATCGGGTTCGCCAACTGTAAAGTCAATAATGTCCACACCTTGGGCTCGCAATTGTCTCGCTTTGGTAGCCGCAGCGATGGTCGCGGACGGCTTGATCCTTTGGACTCTATCCGCCAAGCGCAACCGTCGTCACCCTTTCAGTTATTCTTCAAAGGAAGCCTTTCTAAAGCCTTTTGAACCTGGGTCGGATCATAGTAGGCGTCCTCCAGCCTGCCGTGAAGGCTCTCGTCGTAGGCTTGCAAATCAAAGAAACCGTGACCGCTGTAGTTAAAAGCAATCACCTTCGCCTCGCCTGTTTCCCTGCATCGGATAGCCTCGTCTATGACCGCCCGAATGGCGTGGGCGGTCTCCGGTGCCGCCACCAGACCTTCCGTCCGCGCAAAGGTCAGGGCTGCTTCAAAGACAGTTTTCTGGGGATAAGCGACCGCTTCTATTACCTTTAACTGATACAAATGACTCACGATGGGGGCCATACCGTGGTAGCGCAAGCCTCCCGCGTGGATTCGGGGTGGTATGAATGTGTGCCCCAAAGTGTGCATTTTGAGGAGAGGTGTGGTCCCCGCTGTGTCGCCAAAGTCGTAAGTGTAGAGTCCTTCCGTCAGGCTGGGGGCTGCTTTTGGTTCCACCGCCACGATCCTAAGGTTCGCTTTCTTCCCATCCAGTTTGTCGGCAACAAAAGGAAGGACGAACCCAGCGAAGTTGCTTCCCCCACCGACGCAACCGACCAGAACGTCGGGGTAGATACCCACTCGCTCAAATTGCTTTTTGGCTTCCAGACCGATAATGGTCTGGTGGAGAAGGACGTGATTAAGGACGCTTCCCAGGGAATACTTCGCGTCCTCGTGGGTGGCAGCATCTTCAACGGCTTCGCTAATGGCAATGCCCAGACTACCGGGGGAATCAGGATCCTCCTGCAGGATTCGTCGCCCAGAATGGGTCTGTTCGCTGGGGCTGGGGATGACGGTGGCACCCCAGGTCTCCATCAAGACTCTCCGGTAGGGTTTCTGATGGTAACTAACTTTCACCATATAGACGGTGCAATCCATTCCAAAAAGGCAGGTCGCATAGGCAAGGGCACTTCCCCACTGACCAGCACCCGTCTCGGTGGTCAGGCGCCGAACCCCTTCCCGCTTGTTGTAATACGCCTGGGCAACGGCGGTGTTCGGTTTATGACTGCCGGGGGGCGAAAGGCTCTCATTTTTGAACCAGATTTGAGCAGGGGTTTGAAGGAACTGCTCCAGACGCCGGGCTCGCTGTAAAGGTGTCGGGCGCCAACGGCTTAAAGCATCCAGGACCTCCTCGGGTATCTTGATCCATCGTTCTTGGGACACTTCCTGTTCTATCAGCCCCATCGGAAAAAGAGGCGTTAGTGCGTCCGGTGTCACCGGTTGACCCGTTGCTGGATGCAGGACTGGCGGTATAGGTTCAGGCAGGTCGGGGAGAATGTTATACCACTCCCGGACAAATTCATCTTGTCTTAAATGGACGACTTCTAACATTTTCTCGCCTCTCCTTCTACGTGGATCTTTCCGACGATTCGGCAGAAAGCGCCAACTCGGCAACAAATTGGCGGAACTGTTCTATCTCCGCCCGAGAGGAGAGGACCCCCAGTTCCAAACGAAAAGTGCGTTCCTCTCCTGGGTTAAGGTAGTCCAAGGAACCAGACGCCTTTGCCAGTGCTCGGTTAAGGTAAGGAGTCGTGCAAGGCTCCAAACCGACGACATAAGTCCCCTCGCCCATCATCTTCCACTCAACAAAATGAGGCAGTTCCTTTACATTCCAACGGGCGTAGAATCCCAGTCCGTCACCGTGGAAAAGAGACCGGTTAACCACTCCGACGCAAGTCGTGCCTTGCCGATCGGCTGCCAACCGATGGAAGAAAACTTGCTCCCGATAACCGCTGATGGGTGCTGAAAAACGGCTGTGCTCACCTAAACCAGGAGCCGCCACCTCATCGCGGGGCACCACTTTCAGACTGGGGGAGAGCAACTCTGATCCCTCGTCCACCAATGGAAAACCCAGGTTCAAATGGTAGAGAAGCATCAGAGGAGACCTCTGGAATCCAATGTTGCGAACCCGATCGGTCACCACGATTCGGTTCTGCCCCATAAAGGCTTGATAGCGGCGGTGGAGTTCCAAAACGGGAGCAAAAACAGCCGTCTCTCTTATTTTCCCTTCAACGGTCAGAAAGTATTCATCGCCCTGCCAGTCACCGGACCAACTGACCTGATAAGCGGGCGTGTAAGACGCCCGACCGTGAAGCCCATAGGAGCCTTCTTCATCGTCCACCGGCACGCCATAGTGGCTTAGCCCACAGGTCGTCAGGAGCCCACCGTAAAAGCCTCTGAGCCAACCAAAACCTTCCGGCTCGTAGAAGGCAGGGTGGACCTCAAAGGTCGGAGACTTCCAAGAAAGAGGCACTCCCCGAAAGTGGGCGGTGCTGATGTCCAGACCGCGACTGGCAAGGACAGTGAAGGTCAAGCCGCCACCCGTCCATAGGTCTATCGCTAACACTCCATCGGCAGGACCTTCAACTAATCGGTGGACTTTAACCCCGCAAATCTGGCTAATGTCGCCGACTCTTTTTAACAATTCCTCCTTCATCCACTCAGTTCCGTAAAGGGAAGCCATTGGTCGTCCCCAATCCTCAGACTTGCCGGTCTTAGTAAGGCAACTGGGAGACTGCTTTACTGACCATTGCGATGGCAGCGCAGAACATTCCGACAAGACCCATTCCACAACTGAAGCCCGCCAGCATCACCGTCGCATAGCGTCTCCAAGTGGTTTCTTCGTAAAGTTTCTCAAAGTAGTAACGGGAGACCAGGGCACCAGCAAAAGTTAAAAGGTTGCCGACAGGCATCCCGCTCAGCCCTGTTACCATTCCATAGAAGAAGAGCATCGGCAGGTTCGTCGGCGAATAGATGAGATAGGCAGCCAGGGTGAGGAAGCAGGACCAAGCGATGATCGGGGGCTTAAGGGCTTCAATTTGACGGCGACCGCCCATCGTCGTGGTCCAGAGAAGGGCTTGAGTGAAGGCATACATCGGCCACATCTTTTGGGCAAACGGATAAACGAAAGAAGGGATCGGCGCCAAACGCCATAGATACTGCCAGACGAGAAGATTGGACAGAAGACCGACGACTACGATCAGAATCTCCGTCTTCAGCACACCGGTGAACTTGGTTCCCGTCAGTTCCACAACCCGAAAGTGTTGAGCGACCCCGCCCCACTCGTGGATCGGTAATGGTGCAAACCAAATGTCTAAGCCCCGGTAACCGGTCAGTTTGCTGTAAAGAATGGCAAAGCCTTCAAAAATGAAGGGAATGCCGACCCAGATGCCGGTGAGTCCTTGCATCTTAGCGCTGATGTAAGAGACGACCGGAGTAAAGACAAAGGCGAAGAACATCGGAAAGATTAAGCGATGGAGCACGGGTAGTCGGTTCAACAAGATGAAACAGATCAGCACCAGAGCGGCTGTTGACAAGAGGTAGACAACAAAAATGAGTCCCGTCGGCAGGTCGCCCCGGTGGGGCAAAGATTTGGTCAAAGGTATCCGTTCTATCTCACCTGGCTGGGGACCTCTTCTGGCAGCTGTCTCTTGCCGGGCTCTCAGGACCGTTTGGATCAGGCTGGCGATGCCGATGATCGCCACACCCAGGCTCAGCCCAATACGCGCACTCAACCAAAAGTCGTAGACATTGAGCATCTCCGTTTGCCGGGCATCCAAACCGGGGCGCCAATTCACCAAAAAACCCCTGCGGTAGAGGATCGGATTGATGATGTAGGAAAGGATCATTGCCACGAATCCGCCCACAGCGGACCAGAAGGGGACGACGAAGCCAACCAAAAAGGAATCGGCAGAGGTGCCCAAAACAACAGGGGTGGCCGGCAAGATAGATTCTGTATTGAGAGTCAAGTCAATAAAGGGTATGGGGATCAGTTCCAATGGTCGGCTCATCAGTGCGCCCGTGATGGTGGGAATGCCGGCGTAGAAGAAACCGAAGGCCAGACCGATCATTGCCCCAATGCTGAAATAGCGCCAACGCCAACTCTCTTCCTTGCGGGAAATCTCCGCCAGAACGGTCGCACCCTGAGCCGACACAGCAGCCAAAGGGAAGGGCAGTCGCTCATAATCCGAGGTGAGCCGAAAAAGAAGATAGCCGAAAGTAAAGGCGCTGGCTCTTGTGAAAAACAACAGGGCGAGGCTTACCAGGATGGGAACAATCCAGTCAGGGTGAAGGAAAGTCCGGTAGATGAGAGCAGGCGAGTCGGCGGGAGGGACGACCCAGGTCGGGATTTCCTTAGCAACCCCCAGTCCTTCCGTTACCTGAGAAGTTCTTAGATAAGCGTTCCAGATGTAACCGCTGTAGGGGTTGGTTCCCAACAGAGCCGACGCTAGAAAAACAAGAAGATAAACCTCCTGTCTCTTGAGGGTGACGAAAGATCTTCGGGCAACTTCTACGAATAGGATCACCGTGACCCACTGGGGGGCACTGCCCAGCCCCACGCCCGTGACCAGACCCAGATAAGCAGCACCAGGGAGCATTACGAAAGCGACGAAAAGGGCACCTAACAGAATCTTTGTGCCGAACCCTTCATCGTAATCTTCTGGTGCGGGCGGCTCCATCAGCCGCCGGTAAGGTTCCAGTTCGCTTGCGATGCGTGCCAGTCCCAAGGAACACTCCCTCCTCTACATTGTCCCCCTCATCCCAAAATTCGTGTCCCAGTCGGCTCAGGCACTGGCAATTCGCTCCTCTCCGATCGCCCGGACGGCTGCCAGACCCGCTCGCACATAATGCTCCTTTGTCTCGGGGGTCAGAGTCCGCCAAAGCAAAAATTGCTTGCGGATCAGGTTCAAAAAGTTTCTCGTCACCCGAAGCCAGGACGATTCGTCACCACTTTCGCGTCTTAAGGTGATGTGAACGGTATTGACGAAAATGTCTTCCGTCGGTCGGGTCTCAATGATGAAGTATTCGCTAACACCCAGATCGTAGGGCTGAAGCCAAACCATACACTCCAACCGGTAGGATTCCCCGTGCTCGTTGGGATGCGCTGACATTTGCACGCGATCGGTGGAGAAACTACCCAAAGAATAGTCTGCGTGGGCTTCCATATACTCTTTGAGGAACATAATGATGCCGATAGCCTGAGACGAGGACACGGTGAAGGGCAAAAGAATCTTGAGATAATCACCCTCGGGCTCCGGCAACCGCCATCGCCTTTCAATCCCCGGCACCGATACCTGGGACGCTTTCCAGGCGGGGTAGAGGGTGGAGCCCAAAACCGTTGCCATCACGACGAAAACCGTAAAAGCGGCGGCGACCGACGAATAGTTGAGATTCAACCCCGCCAAAATCTGGTAGTTCACCTGAACCATTGCAATGATCTGACCCATCATATAGCCGATGATAGCACCCAGAACGGCATAGACCGAGGACTCAGCAAGAAACAGAGCGCCGATGTGAACGGGCGCCAGCCCCAGAGAGGTATAAATTCCGATCTCCCGAACCCGTTCGTAAACCGACCCCAACATCGTGTTCAGAACGATCAGGGCAGCAATGAGAATCAAGATAGCAATGGATTCCACGCCGCTGACGCTGGTCGTTCCGATGGAACTGCAAAGGACCACCCGTCCATCTTCCACGGCAAAAAGGTTCAGTTCCGTTCGGTCAATCAAAGTTCTCAGTTCTTGCTTGACCCGTTCTTCAGATCCCATATTGAGGGCTATGGACCGGAGGTTGCCGCCCGCCGCCATCACTAAGTGGAATGGCAGATAAAGGACGGCGTCAGGGTTCAGGTGAATGTATTCTTCCAATTCCATTGCCGTCGCCTGCTGACCGGCTTGCTGCTGTTGGCGTTGCCTTTCCTGCATCAACAGATAGTCAACGGGGGTGAGGGCTTCGCCGTCCAGGTCCACGACTTTTTTCATCTTGTCCGAGTCAATGATCCCAATAACCGGCCACTCCAGACCAAGGGCTTTGATGATCGGCGGGCGTCCTGTTCGCTGCCCCTCCACGACATCTTTCACACTGATGCCAAACTGCTGCGCCATTCTCGTCGGGATCAATGCCGCCGGCTCTCGCTCGTTCCGGAACCAGCGCCCGATCACTGCGTCTTTAATCGGGGTGATTTTGATCTCGTCCGGCATCATCCCGACGATAGCCGTCGCCGAATAGACCTTATCCCCATAGGTTACATCGACAAAGGATTGTTGACCCACCATTGCGGAGAAATACCACGCTCGGGCAGCGATCGGATATTTGCCCCCATATTCGTCTCGGATAATACGAGTTGTCGGTTCTCCCAGAGCACCCCAGGCACGATCGCGGATCAATACCCCTTGATAAACGGGGCGCCCTCTCGGCACGTTGACTTTATTGATTCGGACCGCCGGGACAACAGAAGTAAACGACAAGACGGTGAAGGTCAAGAGAATTAAGGTAAGGGCTGTCAGGACGGTTCGGACCTTTCGCCTTCTCATATTGGAGATACCCAAGTTGAATGCAGCAGTCGTCGCCGACAAGCGCCCCACGTCAGCCGTGTGGACCCCTGTCGTCTCAAACTGGATTTGGCGCATCTGACTCTCAAATTTTTGGATGATGATGACGGAGACGATGACCGCAAGGGTCAGAATGATGAAGGCAAGGACAACAATCAAAGGATTAACCGTGACGATGGCGAAGGCGGGGTGGACATACCTCATTATGCTGGTGATCACGGCAAAGATGGCGACCGTCCCCAATATCTGCCATCTCAAATCGCTGAAGTAGAAGAAGAGCCTCTCAAGAAAGTAAGCAAAGGGGATCAGGAGCGCCATATAAAACAGGATTCCCTTAACCACGTCCATTGCCGTGCCCTGAGCGTCGGGATAAGCCTTCGCCTCGTAACTCCAAGCGGCTCGGGCATTGGTCATAAAGGAGTCATATCGCTTTTCCTTCAGCGCCTTGCGGGCTTCTTCCAAAAACATCCGCGCCATCGTGTGCATTCCCGGTTTTTTGGGGTCGGTGCTGGTCATTCGGGGATTGTCAATGCCATAGCGGCGCAATTTGCGAATTCGGTATTCGTCCAAGATCCACATATCTTGGGCAACCTGGAGGGGTGTGAAATAGAGGGCAGGCGTTTCGTCAATGAGGAAGCCCTGCCCCAGTTCCTCCTCGTTTTTCGCCTTCATAATTTCGTCTGGGTTTTCAAACAGCCGCTCCGGTGTGCCGATCAAAACCAACTGAAGTCCCAAAACCGAAGCGCCCATCATCACCTTGATCCGTGTTCCGGGGCGAGCGTAAACGACGGCGCAGGGCTCAAAGTAACTGGTCATCGGCTGCTGAACGGGAAGGGAGTAACCGAAGAAGAACGGCTCCGACCCCGTGACGGCATCATAAACATACATTTCCCTAAGGAGGCTAAAGCGCCGCTGGTCTACCATATCAAAGATCATCATAGACTTGCACTGGAACAACGCCAATCGCCGGACCTTTTCGTTCAGGTCCATAGCAAACTCAAGGGGTGCTGCCTGTGCGCCCATATAGCCCAGGTCGGGTGCTCTTGTAATGGCACCCGTCCTCTTGTCTAAGGTGTAGCCTTCCAGGCGGATGTTGCCGCCACGAAAACGACTCATCGGGATTCCGTAAAATTCATAAAGGGAAGTCACCTTCTTGCCCGACAAAGTGCCTTCGCGGGCAATGTCCACCATAACTGCGCGGACGCCCATATTGGTCTTTGCGTTGGTGCCCACATGCCGAAGCGTGACGATGGCTTCGGGAACCGGCTGGTCAGGGACGGACAGAACACTCTTTTGAGCGTCAAATTCCAACACTTCGCCTTTGAGAACGCAGTAGTTCTGCTCCAGTTCTGTCTTAAGGACATCGGAAGGTGCCCTGATTAAATCAAAAAGGGCAGTGGCAATCACCTGGACCTGAGCCTTCAGATTGTCAAACCGGACCTTGTCATAAGTGTCAAAGGGGGTGTCCACCAGAGGGCGGGAATCATTGACGGTAGCGAAGGCGATACCCGTTTTCGCAGCGATGGTCGCCATCTCGCTGCCCAAAGCCAAGCGTCCCGGTAAATAGGTCTGCCAACTCTTGCCTTTGATCGGGTTGATGGCGTCTACGAAACGGGTGTCGGGTTGGAAACCAAACAGAAGCCCCACCCTTTCTATCGTCTCCCGGCAGGTCTTGCCGATGTCGGAAAACTGCCATTGACGATCTTCGCTATAGTCCCAGAAGAAAGCCTTGTAAAAGACTCCACAGGTCGGTGTCTGGGAACTGAGATCAATACTGATAAAAGCCAAGAGCGAGGGTGCCTGCCCCTTGCTGATGGCGTCTGCCTTTTCCTTTTCGTAAGTCAGCCAATCGTTGATGTGCATCGCCTCGCCCTTCAACGCCAGGCAGTGGGCACTGGTCGCCACAAATCGGATGGTGCGATCGGGGGCATACTCTTTCAAGAGGCGGATCAGTTCCAAAAGAGCCGCAATCCCGCACGCCTGCTCGGCACCGGGGGCAAGGGAAGGGACCACCGACATTGAGTCATAGTAAGACTGAATCACGATGACCTCGTTGCGTCTTTTCGGATCTATGCCCCACAGGACCCCTTCTATGTTCTTAAAGGGAACGACTTCCCAGGTCATCTGGCACTTAACGGTCGCCTTCAGATCAAGATGCTTTTTGAGAAGATTTAAAATCTCCAGGGCGTCTTTGCGGGGCAGCCAGTAGCGGGGTATGTCAATGGGCGTGGTCAAATACTTCAGTTCTGCCTCCCCTCGGAAGGTAGATTCCGGCTCAATGAACACGATTGCCTGACCGCCAAGGAAAATGGCATTCAGCCAGTCCGTGCTGGAGGCAAACTCCATCAAGGCGATACTGCCTTTCACTTCCTTCCCGCGGAAGGCACTCAGATCACCCAAACCGGCATAGATGAGAGGACCCGTCAGCCCTTCCGGAGGGGTTTGAGGCGTTCGCACCAGGTTCGGCCATAAAGGATAAAGGCGATATTTCTTACCCAGGGCAGGGATCTCCAAACTGGCGCCTCTGTCAATCGGGACCACCACCTGATAGGTCTTTTCCGTCACTTGATCCAGACCCAGATCTCGGAATTTTTGGTAAACATATTCAGCGGCGATCCGCTCGCCTGGGTAGCCAACTACCCGGCTCCCAAGAGAGGAGAGGTCTTTGACGACCTGCCTTAGATTCGCTTCCTCCACGCCGTGATAGAGCCTGCGGTAGATGGCTTCGGTTTGGGCAGGGGCGAGAGAAGCAAAGATGGTCAGAAAAGAGACGATCAGTGCCGGAAGAAGCCTGTTGCTGCTCCACCAGAATCCGCCCATTGGTGGGTCACCGCCCCCTTTTGTCGCAGCGTCCCTTTGAACAACCAACCGGTTTAGCCGGTCCCGACTGGTGCCGCGGGCGGGATTTGAACCCGCACGGGCTCACCACCCACTGGCTCCTGAGGCCAGCGCGTCTGCCGAGTTCCGCCACCGCGGCATTCCTGCGTTAATTTTGTTTCAGCCCTTGATGATCGTCAACGGGAGGGCAGGCGTTGGAGCAACGATCCGTTCACAGGTTGGGTGCCCTGGTCGCAATAGTTGGTGGGCTGGTCAGTGTCTGGTTGCTCACCGTTTACCTCAGCAATAACTACTGGGTTGCCCTCTTCGCCAGCCTATCGTTCCTCCTTTTCGTTACCATATCTCTTATGTTTTATGGCATTGAAAAGATTCGGGAACACAGCCGGCAGTTGTCTTTTCTCAGGGATCGCTGGTATGAATTAGAGGGATTTCTCAATCGGGTCGTCCATCAGAGGGACCAACTCAGTCTCCTTGTGCGTCTCCTAAACAGTTTTGTGGCGGCGCTGAAGGCGGAGACGGTAGCCGAGCGCGCCCTGGCAGAACTGGTTGCCTTCTTGAAAGCCAAAGAAGCCCAAATCCTTTTGTTCGTTCCGGACGGTAATCCGATCTGGCTGGAATGGGTTTTTGAAGAGCAGAAAGTGCGCCGGAAAGAAAGGTCCGATTCTCTCATAGACCCAAACAACGTGGAGCCTTTGAAAAAGCGATCCACCGTTGTCCAGGATGATCTCGTCCAACTGCCCATTGCCACTCCCGACAGGAACTTAGGGATGCTCGTTATCAGAATGACGGACCCCTTTTCCCTTAGAGGGGAAGAAATGGGGTTTCTTCAAGCGGTCGCCGACCAACTGGCGGTGGCTCTGCAAAGAGCCTTTTTGATAGAAATGCTGGAGCAGATGGCCATCACGGATCCCCTTACCGGAATTGCCAATCGGCGCTACTTTGAGAGGAGACTGGCAGAGGAGGTTGCCAGGGCGCGTCGGTATGGCTACTCTTTGGGTGCTTTGCTGCTGGATATAGATTCTTTCAAAGCGATCAATGACCGTTTGGGTCACCAGTCAGGGGATTTGGTATTGAAAAGGTTGGCAGAGGTCCTGAGGCAAAGCATTCGCCTGTCGGATTTTCTCGCCCGATACGGTGGTGAGGAGTTTGTTGTCTTAACCCCGCAGGCGAACGCCAAGAGTCTGATCGCCTTTGGTGAGAGACTGGTGGAGCGAGTGCGGGCGACACCGATAACAGTTAACGGCGGTTCGCCCATTACCCTTACCGTCAGCATTGGTGCGGCTCTTTTCCCTGACCACGCCCAAAGCGAGTTTGATCTGATCCGCGCCGCTGATGTGGCGTTGCTGAAGGCAAAGGAGAATGGAAAGAACTGCGTTATACTTTTCCCCGGTGAATAGTTGCCAATGAAGAGACTCTCCCGCAGTTACTTACTGAGACCTCTGGTGATGAGAGCCGTTAATGCTCCGGCTGGTTGGAGGTGTCGGATTTGATTAACCTGGGTCCCACGGAACTCATTATCCTCGGCGGCATCGTCGTTCTTCTTTTCGGAGCGAAAAAGGTGCCCGAACTGTTCTCGTCATTGGGTAAGGGCATCAAGGAATTTAAGAAAGCGGTCCGTGAGGAGGAGCCCGAGCCGACCGCAAGAAAGGAAACAGAGGAGCCGCATCGTTCTCCTTAAAGCGTCCCCTTATGGTATCAAGGACGGGGCTAAACGCTACAACAAAAATCATCGCCCTCATCGGTGACCCTGTCGCTCACTCCCTCACCCCAGTCATCCAGAACGCCGCTTTGGAAGCGATGAAGGTGAATGTGGTCAATGTTGCCTGCCAGGTCCGCGCCGATGGTCTTAAGGATGCGGTCGCCGGCGCCCGAGTGATGGGATTTCTCGGTCTTATGGTGACGATACCCCACAAGGAGGCAGCGGTGCGGCTAGCCGATCGGGTAGACCCCTCCGCTCAACTAACCGGCAGTGCCAACCTTTTGGTCTTTCGGGAAAACGACGGGGTTTGTGCCTACTCTACAGACGGCTATGCGGCTCTGAGGAGTTTGTCTGAGATCGGCTTTGACCCAGCAGGGAAAACCATCACCCTCGTGGGGGCTGGGGGAGCGGGTCGAGCATTGGCTCTTCATCTCGCTCAAGCCAAAGCAAAACGGCTCTACATCGCTAACCGGACACAGGAGCGCGCCCAATCCCTAACCTATGCCATTAACCTTCTTTTTCCAGAAACAGAAGTAATTGCTCTTTCCCTAAGCGAGAAGAACTTGGAAATAGCATTGGGATTTTCCGATCTTTTGATCAATGCCACTTCGGTCGGAATGCATCCCCATTCGGAGGACAGTCCGGTCCCGTCCCATTTGCTGCGCCCGCCCTTAGTCATCTTTGACATCGTCTACAATCCCGTCTGGACAACATTACTCAAGGAAGCCCGAGGAAGAGGCTGCAGGGTTTTAGATGGAGTGCCGATGCTGGTCTACACCAACGAGAAAGCGTTGGAGCATTGCCTCGGCGTTTCCGTTCCCGAAGCCATCGTTCGGCTGATGATGGAGACCTGCTATCGGGCGTTAGGAGAAGGGGCGACGGGCGATTAGGATCATAGGCGAAGGTGGCGCTGCTTTTGGGTCGCATTAATGTGCTGCCTCCCGAGGTCGTCTCCCAAATCGCTGCGGGAGAGGTCATAGAGAGACCGGCATCTGTTGTCAAGGAGTTGATAGAGAACTCTATTGATGCGGGTGCCCGCCGGATCCTGGTCCGGCTGGAGGACGGCGGGAGGAAACTCATCGCTGTCTCTGACGATGGCTGTGGTATGGAGCCGGAAGACGCCGTCGCTGCCTTTCAGCGGCACGCAACCAGCAAAATCCGAACGCCCGATGATCTTTTACGGGTCACGACTATGGGGTTTCGGGGTGAGGCGCTGCCATCCATTGCCGCCGTTTCTCAAGTGGAACTCATCACCCGGTCTCCCGATCAGGATCAGGGAGTGCGGGTTGAAGTAGAAGGTGGTGTCATCAAAAGCGTGGAAACCGCCGCTGGTCCGGTCGGCACCATTGTGAGCGTCCGCAACCTTTTCTTTAACACCCCTGCACGCCTCAAGTTCCTGCGATCGGGCGCTTCGGAAACCAATCAGATTCTCGCTGTGCTGACCCGAATTCCTTTGTCCTTTCCCCAGGTGACTCTCTTAGCCCAGCAAGGTGAACGGGAGATTTTTTGCTACCACTCCAGCGAGGATCCACGAGCGTCTGTTGCCGCTGCCGTCGGCAAGGATTGTGCCTATCAGTTAGTTCCTATCACATTGTCTCGGTCGCCCTACCGGATTTGGGGATTCGCCTCCCCGCCGTCGTTGACCCGACCGAATCGGAGCCATCAATGGTTTTTTGTCAACCGACGCTTCGTTAGGAGCCGACTGATCGCGGGGGCAGTCACCCACGCTTATCACGGACTGATCCCCGATGATCGCCAGCCGATCGTCATTTTGCACTTAGAAGTGCCGCCCGAACTTTTGGATGTCAATGTTCATCCGGCAAAGTTGGAGGTCCGCTTTCATCGGGAAGGGGACATTCAGCAACTGATTGTGGATGCCATCCGCTCAGCGTTAACGGCAGGCGTTCCATCAGTCTTAAGCCCCCTGCAGGTCGTTGCCACTTCCCCAGCGACAACCAGCACGCCCGAATTGACCCAATTTCGTGCTCTGCTCCGGTCAAAGTTTGACCGAACCCCGCCCTCTCCGGCTCAACCTTTTCAAGATCCCCAAACGGTTGCTACCCCGCGCCTTTCATCCGTCCGCCCTTCCCGCCTCACTGCCGTCGCCCAATTGGCGGGTGCCTACATTTTGGCAGAAGGTCCCGAAGGGACTCTTTTCATTGTTTCCCAGCATCGTGCCCACGAACGGTATCTCTTTGATCAGATAATTCAAAAGATGGAAGGCGATGAAGTATTGCGGCAGAACTTGATCGTTCCCTTTCATCTGGAAGTCGGTCAGAGTCAATGGAATTTTGTTCACGCCCATCTTGGAATCCTCAAAAAAGCCGGTTTCGTTTTGGAGCCCTTCGGTCGCTCATCCTTCCTCGTTCGGACCATTCCCGCCCTCTTCGCCCGACTGGATTATCAGCAATTCGTCGCCGACCTGATTGACGAACTGTCCGCAGGCGATTGGAAGGGAAAGACCGATCTGTTCCGAGGAGTCCTCGCGACCGTTGCTTGTCGGGCGGCGATCAAGGCGGGTGATCCGTTATCGCTACCCGAGATGCAGAAATTACTGGATGACTTGTTGACTCTTGACGCGCCAGCCCTCTGCCCTCACGGTCAGCCTGTTCTTATTGCTATCACCAAAGACGAACTGGACAGGCGCTTTGAGCGATGAAAGGATGGAGCCTTCAGACGCCCGACACCAACATCAGCGAGCGAATAACCTCGCAACCGGAGGATCACCCCTTTTCGTTTTGTTAGGTCCAACAGCGGTCGGCAAAACGGATGTTTCCCTTGCCGTCGCCGAGACACTGGGGGCTGAAATCCTGTCCTGCGACAGCGTTGCCGTCTACCGCTACCTGGACATCGGTTCGGCAAAGCCCAGTTTAGAGGATCGGGAACGCATTCCTCATCATCTTCTGGATTTGGTCAATCCGGACGAGGAATACAATGTCGCCCTCTATGTTCAAGATGCGGAGGCTGTTTTGTCCGACTTAGCCAAAAGAGAAAGACCAGCCCTGATCGTCGGTGGAACGGCCCTTTACCTTTCTGCCCTCTTGGAAGGGTTGGATCTGCCGATGGCACCCCCCAACCCTGCGATCCGCCAGTTCCTTCATCAGCAAGCAGATGCCTCAGGTCTTGACTTCCTTCGCCGCCGTCTGGAGGCACTGGACCCCATTGCAGCTGCCCGCATCCATCCCCACGATCGGGTCCGAACGATCCGAGCCCTGGAAGTTTACGAAGTTACGGGTCGTCCGATTTCCTCTTTTTGGCATTCCCGACTGCTCCATCCCCAACTATCGCGCTATCCGCAGGCGATCGTTGTCGGTCTGACCTGCGAACGGTCCGTTTTGTGGCAAAGACTGACCAGCCGGCTGGAGCGACTTTTGCGGCTTGGATGGTTGGACGAGATCCAGAGTCTTCTGGACAGGGGCTATTCCCCTCATTTGAAGTCGCTGCGCTCTCTCGGCTATCGGGAGTTCACGCAAGTGGTTTTGGGAAATTGGTCCTTGGAGAAAGGCAAAGAGGAGTATCTGAGGAGAGCCAAAGCCTTTGCGAAAAGGCAAATGACCTGGTTCGCTAAGAGACGCTACATTCACTGGGTTGATACGACTCACATAACAACGAAAGAGGTTGTCCAACAGGTCCTTTCCATATTCAGACAGAAAGGGAAGGGTGATAAAGACAGTGGTAAGAGTGCCCTTTATTAAGATGCAGGGACTTGGGAACGATTTCGTCGTTATAGACGGTAGGCGATCTCTTCCGGTTGACCCCGAAACAATCGCGACTCTAAGCGTGCCCTGGTGCGACCGGCATTTCGGCATCGGAGCCGATGGAATACTGCTGATCCTTCCTTCCGACGCAGCGGACGCACGGATGAGGATTTTCAATGCTGATGGAAGCGAAGCCGAATCCTGCGGCAACGGCATCCGCTGCGTTGCCCGAGTTCTGGCTCAAGAAAAGGGGGATCGTCAAGGTGTTGTAACGATTGAAACGCTGGCAGGACATCAGAGAGTGATGTATGAGAAGGACGGAAAGGGTCGCTTCTCCTTCACGGTAGATATGGGTCCCCCTATTCTGGAACCCGCACGCATTCCGACAACCCTTGGAAACAGTTCTACGGCGCTCAATGTTTGTTTGACGGTAACGGGTTTAGGGGCTTTTGTCGGTCACTGTGTGTCAATGGGCAATCCCCACTTTGTCGTCTTTACCGATTCCGTTGGCGATCTACCGCTGGAAGTGATCGGACCTGCCCTCGAGAGGCACCCTGCTTTTCCGAAAAGGACCAATGTAGAGTTCGCGCAGGTGGTTTCCAGAAACCAACTGAGAGTAAGGGTATGGGAAAGGGGAGCGGGACCGACGCTCGCCTGCGGCACCGGCGCTTGCGCAACGGTCGTTGCGGCGATCCTGACACGGCGCACCGGTCCCCAGGTCACCGTCGCTTTGCCTGGAGGGGAATTGATAATCCACTGGGAAGGTGAGGGCAGCGTTTTAATGACCGGTCCTGCTGAGGAAGTTTTCCGAGGAGAAATTGCTGTGGGGAAGTTGTGACCCCGAGCGGGCGTATGAGTCGTGGAGAAAGTTTTGGAATTGCTCAACGAGATGGAAGAGAAGGGTCTCATTGCCCGATATGCCATCGGGGGCGGATTGGCAGTTCTCTTCTACACTCAGCCTTTCTTCACTGAAGATGTCAACGCCTTCATTGCCTTTCCAAGGAATGTAGCCTGCAACGCTGATCCTTCCCAACTTGACGACTTTTTCCACGGGAAAGGTTATGAGACTTGTGGAACTCATCTAACGGTTGACGACTGGCTCGTTCAATTGGTGTCCGCATCCACCTATTTAGATCGGGAAGCCGTTCTAAACGCCAGAGAAGTTACCTTTGGGAGTCAGAAAGGACGAGTCCTCACCCCTGAGTATCTGATTGCTGTTAAACTTGCATTAGGGCGACCAAAAGACCTGGCGCACATTGCTCTGCTCATTGAGCAAGCGGAGATAAATCGGGCAGACCTAAACGACATCTTGACCCGATTCGGGCTCAGAAAGAAATGGCAAGAGTTCGCAAAAAGGACAAAAAAGGGTGGACGTTCCAGCGATAGAAGAATGGCGACAGGCGATTTTTGCAGATAAAGCCCGCTTGGGAATGGAACTGTCCCGACTTCCTTTTGAAGAGAAACTGGAGAGGCTGAAAAAACTTCAAAAGTTGGCTCGGGAAATTGCCGCCTGGCGGGAAAGGGAGAGAAAAAAACGGCGGGTCGTCCAAAAGCTAAGGCAATTTCCCAAGAGAATTGAACTCTGGTCGGATTCAACAACAAGACCGGATTTGCCACCCGTGACCGCAGCCTTGTTGCCTTAGGCGATCGCTCGGCAGCGGGTAGCGCGATCATTCAATCCTTATTGCACCATATTCATCAGATAGTGTGGTGGAGAAAGGGGAAACGAAATGCCGAAACCGTCTGAGCGGATGACTGCCCTTGGTCCTTACCTTTTTTCTGCCATCGGTGCGAAGATCCGGGAGATGAAGGCGAAAGGGATTGAGGTGCTGAGTTTGGGCATCGGCGATCCCGATCTCCCCACGCCAGATCCCATCGTCTTAGAACTCATCCGAGCGACGACCGACACTCAAGATCGGGACCGGTTTCGCTACGGTTCCGACTGGCCCCTTGAGGAATACCCCGCAGCCGTCGCCGCCTACTACCGTCGGCGGTTCGGTGTGGAATTGGACCATAAGACGGAAGTGGTCCCGCTGATTGGCTCCAAAGAAGGCATCGCGCACATTGCGCTGTGCTACTTGGATCCAGGGGATGTGGCTGTTGTTCCTGAGCCAGGCTATCCCGTATACAAAATCGGTAGCCTCCTGTCTTTGGCTCGGACCTATGTGTTACCACTGGATCCTCAGCGGAACTGGACTCCGGACCTGGATGCCATCCCGAGGGAAGTGTTAGCCAAAGCCAAATTGCTGTGGCTCAACTATCCCAACAATCCGACGACGGCGTGCGTGGATCGGGACTTTTTCCAAAAAGCCGTTGCCTTTGCTAAAGCGCACAACCTTTTGATCTGTCACGACGCCGCTTACATAGAGATCACCTACGATGGGTATCAGGCGCCCAGCATTTTACAGGCGGAGGGGGCGAAGGAAGTAGCGATAGAGTTTGGTTCCCTCAGCAAGCCCTTCAGTATGACGGGTTGGCGAATTGGCTACGCCGTCGGCAATTCAGAGGCGGTCCGCTTATTGGCGACCGTTAAGGACAACATTGACAGCGGAGTGTTCCGACCAATCCAAAAGGCGGCGGTGACGGCGTTGGGTCTGGAAGAGAGCCAATGGCAATGGGCATTGGAGATCTACCGGCAGCGGCGGGACTGGGCAGTGGAAGCCCTTCAGTCGTCCGGTATTCCCGTGGAAAAGCCCAAAGGAACCTTTTACATCTGGGCACCGGTGCCGGACGGTTTTGGAGGTTCCCAGGAGTTTGCTCAATTTCTGTTAGAACGAGCCCACGTTGCCGTCACGCCGGGCGCTGGCTACGGTCCTGCCGGTGAAGGATACTTTCGCCTCTCCCTCACCTACCCCGATGACCACTTGAAGAGGGCATTGGATCAGATCGTGACGGCTCTGAAGTCCGCTTGATCCTTATCTTTTCCGCCGGCGCACTCCGGAGGGAATGGGGCTGGCTGGTTTCTTCTGACCGTTGGTGGGAACTTCACCGTAGAGCAGAGCCCTTAAGTAGCGAATCCGATCCCTAATCTCTGCCGCTTTCTCAAACTCCAGTTTCTTCGCCCTTTCCATCATCTCTTTCTCTAACTCTTTGATCAGGAACGGCAACTGGTCCCAAGCCGGCACTGCGGTGGGCTGCTGAGCCTGATAGACGGCCCTTCTCTCTGCCAGCGATGGAACGGGCAGATAGGCGTCTAAAACTGCCTTTTGAACGGACGCCGGTTTGATCCCGTGGTGCTCGTTGAACTCCCGCTGAATCTGACGCCGGCGATTGGTTTCATTAATTGCCTTTTCCATCGCCTCCGTAACTTTGTCGGCGTATAAGATGACTTTTCCCTCTTCGTGACGGGCTGCCCGACCCATTATCTGTATTAACGATGTGTAGGACCTGAGGAACCCTTCCTTATCGGCGTCCAGAATCGCCACCAGGCTCACTTCCGGCAGGTCCAGCCCTTCTCTCAAAAGATTAATGCCGACCAGCACATCGTAGTTGCCCAATCGTAATTCTCTCAAAATCTCGGTCCGTTCAATAGTTTCTATATCGTGATGGAGATAATGCGTCTTACAACCCAACTCGTTGAGGAAGGCGGTCAGGTCTTCCGCTGTCCGCTTCGTCAAAGTGGTTACTAAAACCCGCTGCCCGCGGGCAACCCTCTTTCTGATCTCTCCCACCAGGTCCTCAATTTGCCCTCTCGTGGGGCGGACTTCCACTTCTGGGTCCAAAAGCCCCGTTGGACGAACAATCTGCTCCACCACTTGCTGACTGATGGAAAGTTCCCATTCCGAAGGGGTTGCGGACATAAAGATGCATTGCCCGACCCTCTCCCAAAACTCTTCAAATTTCAACGGTCTGTGATCGTAGGCACTGGGCAGTCGCCAGCCATATTCCACCAGGTTTCTCTTTCGGCTCATTTCTCCTTCATACATTGCCCGCAACTGAGGGATGGTCTGGTGGCACTCGTCAATGATCAGCAAAAAGTCCTTGGGAAAGTAGTCGGTCAGGGTGAACGGCGGCTCGCCCGGCTTTCTGCCATCAAAATGGCGGGAGTAGTTCTCTATACCCTTGCAGTATCCGGTTTCCCGAAGCAGTTCCAGGTCGTATCGGGTCCTCTGCTCCAGCCGCTGGGCTTCCAAAAGCTTCCCTTCCCTGCGGAACTTTGCCAATTGCTCTTCCAATTCCATCTCAATGGACTGCAAAGCCCTTTCCAGCCGTTCTCTGGTGCAGATGTAATGGCTGGCGGGGTAGATGATGACTTTTTCTTTCGTTTCCAGAATCTCGCCAGTCAAAGGGTCAATGAGGGTGATGCTGTCCAGGGTATCACCGAAAAATTCCATCCGATAGACCAGTTCCTCGTAGCTCGGTCGGACCTCCAACGTGTCGCCTCTCAAGCGAAAAGTCCCCCGCTCCAACTCATAATCGTTCCGTGCGAAATACAGATCTACCAGTTTTCGTAGGACGCTGTGCAGGTGGTAATCCTGTCCCCTTTCCAGCGTCAGTGTCATTTCCTGGTAAAGTTCCGGAGAACCTAGACCATAAATGCAAGAGACGGACGCGACGACGATGGTGTCTCGTCGAGTAGAAACCGCCTGGGTCGCTGCATGGCGGAGCCGGTCTATCTCATCATTGATGTCGCAGTCTTTTTCAATGTAGAGGTCAGACTGAGGGACATAGGCTTCCGGCTGGTAGTAATCGTAAAAACTGACAAAGTACTCAACTGCATTGTGCGGTAGAAGTTGGCGCAATTCGGCGCATAACTGGGCTGCCAGTGTCTTGTTGTGGCAAATGATCAGGGTCGGTCTATTCCATTCTGCGATGACATTGGCGATGGTAAAGGTTTTCCCGCTGCCGGTCACCCCGACCAGAGTCTGAAACCTCAACCCCTTCCGCAACCCGTCAACCAGTTGTTTGATGGCTTTTGGTTGGTCGCCTCGGGGCGTCAGGTCCGTTACCAGTTTGAACGAACTCATAAATTGGTCACAAGAACGATTTTGCCTCTTCTCCTTTTCGGGCGCTATGGCTTTTTCTTTCGCTTTTTCCCAACAAGCGTCTTTCAGGCGGAGGGTCCGATTAGGGTAGTGGTAACGTCTTTCTGGATCATTACGAGCAAGAAATTACGAGCCGACAAAAGGACTAAATCATCTCGCTGCTCATCATAAAGAACAAGAGGGACACCGTCGGAACGGCGTCCCTCCTGAGGTCTCTGGCGCCTTTACTGAGGCGTCTGAGGCGGTTGCTGCGGGCGGATCATACCGGCACCGGGGGGTGCCGCTGTCGCCATCTGTGGCTGACCACCGACGCCGCCTTCCTGGCGACTCCCCGCACGGATATAGATCAGACCGGCAATCACAACAACCACAACGATGACGACAACGGCTAACCAGACGGGAATCTCCTTCTGCACCCCTTAGCCCTCCTTACTCGTCATCCCAGCCCGCATGGGTCGGTCCGAACCGCATTGGTCCTCCGTATCGGGTGGATTTGATATTTTGCCAGCGATACCATTTGGCGTGCCCGTCGGCGAAGGTGATCACGGCTCCAGCAAGGTGACGAGGCCAGTTCTCCTTCTGGCTATCAGAGGCGCGGTCGGCAATGTTTGCAGGGCATCCGCACATTCCAAAGTCCCCCGGGTTTCCGTTGGCGAAGGCAATCCGCACATTAACACGGGAGGTCCTGTCCTCGGCCCACGGGGTCAAAAAGCTGTTCCAGTTGTCTGCGATGACCGCGACGTCTGCAGGAAATCTCATTCCAGCAAGTTTGCCGAATGAGCGTCCCCAGGGATCACCGCTGCCGTCGGGAAAGGAATGGGAATTGTGAAGGGCTTCATTGAAGCCGTAATTGACCCGTCTGTTGGGTCGCTTGAATAAGGTGTGATTGCCGTGACTAGGGAAGCAGTTCGCGCGCCATTGCCACTCATAACGGGCGGTTGGGCACCGCAGAACATCAAAATTCCTCAGGTAAGGCTCCAGTTGCTCAAACCACATCAGCGCATTACGGCTTGTCGCCCAGCCGTTCCAACAGGGAGTCCGCTCCGCCGGAAAGGACTCGTCGTAGTCCTGAACATACTGGTTCAGACCCATCCCGATGTTCTTCATATTGCTGACGCAGGTTGCCTGACGGGCCTTTTCCCGTGCCTGGGAAAAGACTGGGAAGAGAATGGCGGCCAGGATCGCGATGATCGCGATCACGACGAGCAGTTCAATCAGGGTAAACGCCTTGCGCCCCATCGGCAAGCACCTCCTATTGAATTTACTTGCCAAGCCCATAAAAAAGTGTAACGCCTCCAACGCCATCTGAAAGTCACCCTGCTGCACCATAACGCCCGGGATTGCCTGAAAGTTCTCTTGCGGTGGCTAAAGAAAGGCAAAAAAGAGTGCCCGGAGGTGCCTGAACTCAGGGTGCCGGCTGCCCCTGTCACAGCAACCTCCGGGCACCGGGGTTTTGGGGTGCCAGGTCCTCGGTGGCGATGACCAGACCTGACGGTCCCTATCCTTCGTGCTTCCGGTCACGACCGGCGGTCAGGCACTTGACCCTCCCTTCAGCCGGAACCTTCCGTCCCCGACCAACCCCAATGTTAGCACAACCTCCCAGCCCCGTCAAGACCGGTCAGAAACGAGCCATACCGACTTCCAAGTAAGGGCGCCGCCGGGACCGATACCAGTTTAAGGAAACCTCCAGACCGCCCCCGATCTCCCTTGCCAGCCGAAGACCGTAGTCGGTGAAGGTAAATCCGGAATATCCTTGATGAGTCAGATCCACCGCCAGACTCCACCCTCTTTTTAATTGGTGAACGGCATACAAACTGGCATATTTGCCCCCACCCTTTAGGTAAAGAGAGGCGTTCCCCATTATCCGCCACCGCTTGCCCGGCGTCAACCACAAATAGGTGGACAGCGTCTCCGAAACCCGATTTCTTATGCCCCATAAATTCCGTCCCCGATCCAGGTTGTAACTAATTCCCAGGGTGCCCATCCTGCCCAGAGACCGGCTAAGGGAACCGCTAACCTGCCAAGGGAAAGACCAATTGCCCCCCAGCCCGACAAGAGACAGACCCACCTGCCCCGTCAGTTGCCCTAAAGCACGACTCTGGTAAGTGGGGAGATTAAGGTTCCAATCGGCTGCCCAGGACCATTGGGGAAGTCCGGGCGAGTTCGGTTGATAAGATAAGGCACCGGCGAGGCTGTAAGTGAGTCCTGTCCTCCCGATCGGACCACCAGGCATATAGGCAAAAGCCCGAATCCCGTGACTGGACGGGAATCCTTTTGGTTTGTCGTAGTTGGCTTCTACACCGTAGCCCAACCTGTCGCCGCTGCTGTGAAAGCCCAGTCGGGCAAAAAGGTCTTTATGCCTTGGCATATCTACAAACAAAGTCGCCTGCCCAGCGCCAAACCGATGGAAGTGCTGCCATCGGATGCCCCAGTCCCCTCGGGTGATCTGCTCCAGGAGGAAAGCCCCTTCCATCTGCCCCCGATCACCGAGAACATATTGTTCTTCAATGGAAAGGGTCGGACCGGGTCTCAAATAGCCGAAGCCCCGTCCGAAATATTGAAGTCTCACGGCTCCTGTCCCCGTCCGATCCGCCCGATAGTAAACCGGGCTGTCCAACTGAAGTCCACCATACGCCGTCAGGCTGAGACCTTGAAGGGGCGATCCGGGAGTAAAACCTCTGGAAGCAGCATAGCCACTTAAGTTCTCCACATAGATCGGTAGACTGACGACCTTTGCTCCTCGGGTATAAATCTGAGCCCTTCTAATGATCAATCGCTCATTGGGGTAGTAGTCCAGGGACTTTCCGCGGATCCACTGGATGTTGATGTCGGTCGGTGCCAGCGGCTCGGCGATGTCCGTTTCCCGGTCATCCACCTGTTCCTGGAGGGAAATTCCTTTCACCACGATTCTCTGCGGTCTCGGTGTGACCTGAATGAGGATCGCCATCTGCTGGCTCAGATCGGCAATCAGGCGATCCCCTCGTATGGTCTTTTGACCGTTGCTTAAGGTGACTTTGTTCTCCCCTGGCTGACCCTCGGCAACGCACACTTCCTGGTCCAACCACAGGTCTAGACGAACGTCGCTAACGATCTCCCATCCCCTTGTCACCAGCCGCATCCGCCCGCCCCCGGCGACAAAACGATGGGTTGGCGAATAAGCCACATAATCGCCCTCTAAATGGATCGCCTGCGTCTCCCGGCTCACCGGAACGCCTACCGGTAGGATTTGCACCTCTATTGACTGACGCGAGGTGCCGAAAAAAGCCGTGACGATCGTCACCCCAGCGGTCCTTCCTGCCCGCAATGTGGCTCTGGCAACGCCCCTTTTCAGCGTCTGCTGCGGATCTATAACCGTATCTTCCAGACTGCTGGTAAAGTGGACCGTTGTCCCTTCGGGCACTGTCGGGTCATCCACTCGGACGGTAATGGTGGCAGTGCTCTTGCCGTCTGCCGTCAATTGAGGCGGGGAGGCTGTCAGCAGGAAGGTAACCCGTTGGGTCTGCCCGAGGGACAAACGACAAGTCAGGGCAATAGAAATCAGCAGTAGCCAACAGGGTTTTCTCATCGTTCCTCTCCGGCGGGCGACCTATCTTGATTTTGCCCCGCCTGCCCGAAACCGAAACTTGTTTTAGGGGGCTTGCTCTCGGAGAAATTGGGCAACGGATTGGGCTTGGCTTCTGAGGTAGTCGGGCACTTTGGGGTCTTGAGCGAGCGCCTCCACTTCTCTCAATGCCGTTCGGTCAGCAAGGCTCTGGATGGCGATCAAACTGGCGGACTTAACCGAGTGGTCCGGATGTCTCAGTAGAGCCGTGAGGGCGGACAAGGTGCGGGGTTCTCTGATCTGTGCCAACGACAAAGCCGCCGTCGTCACTAAAGATGCCTTTCCAGACGCAAGCAGACGCAACAGTTGGGGCACGGCTTCCTTCACCTGCAACTGTCCCGCTGAATAAGCAGCTGCCTCCACAATTCGGTCATCTGGGCTTCTAAGAAAGCGGAGAACTAAGTCAGCAAATTTCCTTTGATTGCTGGTTCCCAAGGCGCGAACGAAAGAGGGGGACGGTGGCTTTTCATTCTGGATCTTTTTTGCCTCTTGCTCTAGGAAAGCGACCGACTTTTTAGTCCTCAAACGGGCGATAGCATCCCAAGCGGCCGGTTCCAACATTGGATCCTTAAGACATCGCTCCAGAATCGGCAACGCCCGATCGCTCTTCGTATCACCCAAGGCAAACACCGCCATCTGTCGGGTTTCCTGGTCCAATGCCGTCTCCGTTTTTGCATTTGGTTCCCCGATCATTTGGGAAAGAGGGTCCACACCTGCGTCGCCGAAGGAGCCAATGATGTGAATGACCCGCAATCGCAGATCGCGCCGACCCTCCCGCAGATAGGTCATCAAGATGGGAAGAACGGATGGACCCACTTTTCGGAGAGCCTGCTGGGCAGCACTGGACTCAACGGGATCGGAACTCTCTAGCAACCGAGCAACCGCCCGAGCGCCGTCCGCTTTTCTCGCGATTCCTGCCAGGATGAACTGAACCGCCTCGGAAGGATGGCGAAAAAAATCACCCGGAAGGAAATGGTAGGGGCGGCGGGGGTGCTTGGCTTCTTCTTCCGAAACCCTCTTTAAAACTTCCAGAATCGGGCGGATGGCTTCTTTTTCCAGCCTAATAAGAGCGAAGGCGGCAGCCAGGCGCACTTCTTGATCGTCATCCACTAAGCGCTCGGCAAGTTGCTGAGCATATCGGCGATCGGGCGCTACCACCAACCGCCAAATCGCCTCGGCGCGAACGCTCGGGTGCGGATTCGCTAAATCCAAATATGCGGACCGAACCTGCCACAGGCGGAACCCGAAAAAAAACACGAGAGCAACCCCAACACCCGCCAAAAACCCCGCAGCCAGCAGCAGGGTGCGATGTTTCATTACAAAAGCGATGCTACCCTTCGGGTCAAAATGATGATTACGGTCGATTCCTCTTTGGGACCCTTTTGGGTCGGTTGCACACTTGACAAGAACGCATCAGGTATTAGTTGCGAATCTCCAAGGTTATGATGCGCTCTGCCCCATACGAAATACTTGAAACCACATCTTCTGCGAAGATTCGTAGTCTCACTGTCCCTGGAAGAGTGCCCGCTTTCAGGGTGACAGAAGCACTCCCATCACCGCGAGTTGTGCTGACAGTTAAGGACTGGACATTCCCTGGAAGCAGCACAGCGGAGTCAGGGAATCCCTGCTCAATCTCAAACCGGACAGGAATCCCGTCTCTAACGGGGTTACCTCGCCCATCAACCACCCGGACTAAAACGGTTGCGGTGCTTGATCCGTCTGCAGGCAATGAATCGGGAGACCTTACGATGGTGATGGTGTCCGGGGGACCGGAACGGATATTAAAGTTTACCGAAGTGCTCGCCCCATTAGCGGTTATGGTAACGGTATCTTGGACAGGAGTTCCGGGTGCCGTGTAAAGGAGCGTCACGCGCCCCGCCTCGTCCGTCGTTGCCGATGATGTCACAACGCCGCCAGCGGTGGTAGACGCATTTACGGTCTCCCCAACAACCGGATTGCCGTTGGTATCAAAAATGAGGACTGTAATGAACGCTTGAGACAAAGCGCGTAACGGTTCATACCTAGGCTGGGTCAAGGAAACCAACAAGTCCGTGTTCGTCACCGAGGCGACAGCCGTTGCCGGCGGACCAGCCTTAAAGAGCAATGTAATCGTTGCTGTGACAAAACCGACCCGTGCTCTCACCAAGTAGGACCCAGATCTCAGAGGTGCTATAGCGGTCACCGACGCTCTGCCCCGGCTGGTAACGGCGGTCACGGTGGTCCTCCGGGTAGCTTCAAACACCAGAAGCGGATCAGCCGATTCAAACTCCACACGGGCACCGTGAACAGGATTGTGATGGCTGTCTGTTACCTCGGCGGTTATCGTCACCTGGCTACTTCCATCGGCGACGGGCTCTCTCGGATGAGCGCTCAATCCGATGTTGGCTGGAGAACCAGCAACTAACGTCAACTTTAACTGATCGCTGACGGGAGTCCCTCGGGCGATCGCAATGACCGTCACTTCCCTGGCGACCGTTGCCGCCCGGAAGACAACGCGTCCGACCCCAGAGGCTCCCACTTGAACATGATCAACTTCTCTGCCCGCATCGTCCAGGAGGCGTCCTGCACCAACAGGGTCTACCGTTAGGTCAACGGTAACATTGGGCAGCGGCTGGCCGAAACGATCCAATACCGAAACGGTCACCGGAGTGCTATCTAACCCATCCGCTGTTAACTGAGCCTTCACTGCCGAGAGATTGACAGAACCAATAACGGGTGCCCGCACGGTCAGTTGCAGCGGTGTGACCGTTACGTTAGTCAAACCAGTAATCGCTGACAAACTTACGGTTTCGTCAGTGGTTACGACAGGCGCCGTATAAGTGAAGGCAAACTGACCAAGACGATCGGTGATGCCTTCCGCGGGGCTGACCGTTCCTCTTCCAGGGGGATCAATTCTTATCTGAATGCGCAGTCCCGCCACTGGCCTTCCGGCACTATCCCTTGCCGTCAACAAAATCGGCAGTTGATGACTGCCGTTACCAGAAAGTTCTGTCACATTGTTTTGGGTTTCAAAAATGATTCCTGCACTGGCGAAGGGGGTGCAGGAGGCTTCCCTTGAGCGCGCCCCACCAACACCCAACTTGTCCACCAACTGGACGGCGTAAAAGTAGATCGTGCCATTCGTTACATTCGTATCCTCAAAAAACCTGCCTTGGGGTCCCGTCTGAAGTTGTCCCAGGGGCAGGGGATCAACAGGAGTAATGGCGGGCGCTGTTGCTGTTCCTCCAGCGGTGGTGCTCCTCAGAATCCGGATCGCATTCTTGTCAACACGCCATTCTGGATTTGTTTCGGCGCTCTGAAGGAGGGCTTCTACCACGATGGTATTCTTTCTGTCGCCGGGCACCACCACCGGCGTCTGAGTCGCCAGGCTGGGTGGCGGATTGTTGGGGGTGACCGACGCAATCGGGGAAAAGCCACTCTCTTGACCCGTCGT
The DNA here is from genome assembly GCA_025057575.1 of Candidatus Caldisaccharidevorator malaysiensis. GTDB lineage: Bacteria > Armatimonadota > Fervidibacteria > Fervidibacterales > Fervidibacteraceae > Caldisaccharidevorator > Caldisaccharidevorator malaysiensis. The sequence continues at coordinate 36,049 of JANXBO010000007.1, read as the reverse complement.
GTCCACCGCTCTAACCGCATAGAAAAGATTGGAGTATTGAGCGAGGCTATCGGACGGACGGGGTAGGAAGGCGGCTGCACCGGTATCGTTAAACGAGGTAGCTGAAACGGTGGCAATGCGGTCCGCCTCGGTAAAGGTGACTGATGCCTGCCGGCTGGGGTTGCTCCGAACTAATTGCTGGGCAACACCCGGCGGCAAGTTGGGCAAAACGGTTGGCGACCGCAATCGCGACACGGCTGCCCGACTTCGGGTAAAGGATTCGGCTTTTCGGTAAATCTTATACTCCCGGATGTCTGGGTCTGGCGACGCAGTCCAGGAGAGACGGACTGCTCCGGCTCCGGTGTCCCAAGCAGCGGTAAGCGAAGCGGGCGCCTGCGGTGCCAAGTTCCCCGGGGTAACTGCGACCACGACCGAGCGAGCGCTTCTGAAGCCCAAAATGCTGACGGCCTCTATCGCATAGTAATAGACCTGACCGTTCTGAAGACCCGAATCTGTGAAGGTCCGGCTCGCCGCTCTCAAGACAGACTCGCCAGCGACCATAACGGCTCCCGTCATCCCAGGGTTTGTTGCCCGATAAAGCCGGAAACCGGCGACAAGTCCGGGCGCATTGTCGGGGTTATCGGACCAAGACAAGATCGCAACCGTGTCCCCCGGTCGTCCGGCAAAATTGACGGGAGGCAAGGGGACGCCAATGCCCGTCGGGGTGGGTCGTCCGGTCGGATCCACATTTGCCGGCGCCTGACTGCTCTCGGAGCCATCGGGATAAATGGCCGTGACGGCATAAATATACAGCGTGCCCGCTACCGCCGTGGTGTCTGCAAAGGTGGTTGTCACTGCTGGAACGGGAGCGCCAATAGTCAGACGCACTCCTTGCCTGCTCGTTCCTCTGGTCGCAGCACCTGCCTCGGCTCGGTAAATATGATACCCCGATGGATTACCAGCCGCTGGCGGGAGCCAGGACACATTGATCTGATTCCCGAAGGGCACGGCACGGACGCTACGGGGGGCGTTCGGCGCCACCGCTGGTCGGACTGGGGCTCTCCGATCACCCTGTTGACCAGCGATCAGGGCAATAGCGACCAATCCGGCAACGATCGCAAGACCACTCAGACCCTTCGGCTCCGGTTTCACTTCCGGAGGTCGGGGCCTTCCCGTCACCTCTGCAATCAGATTTTCACTCGCATCATAAAGCGCCTGCGCTGCCAGAGTATCTTCTGCCGTGGGTTTTAACTGTGGTTTGCTGGTTCCTTCAACCGTTACATCTCTGGTAGCGGCGACCGCACCAGTTGTCAAGTCAATTGTTACAAAGTGAGCTGTCAAGCGCACCTTAACGCGACCGCCGTTGGCGGGATCATAGGTGTAGGTGTCTACCTCACCGAAAAGAGCAACGGGAATCTTAGCAGCAAAGGCAATCTCCGCTAACCCTTCCGCCGTCGGGCGCTCTAACTGGCTGGTTACGGCTTCCTCTGTAATCTGCCCTTCTTGAATCAGTCGGATGATCGTTGGGTCGTCTATGCTCAATCGGGTAGCGGTAAAGCGTCGGGACTTCTCTAAAGAAGAAAGCAAGGCATTCGTTAAGCGAGTAGCGATCTGAGGGGGAACACCTTCTGCCGGCTGAAATGAAGCAACCAGTACAGGGGTCGGCGCTAAACCCGGAACTTGGGCGGCTGCTTCTCTAGTTGGGAATAGGAAACCACTCCCGATCCAGGGTGATCCGAAGGCGATTAGTAAAACAAGTGCCAGGTTAATCTCTAACCTCCACGGATTTTGCCTCAAAGTCATCAACTTCATTAACGCCTGCCCCCTTTTGTCCGACAGCACTCCACCTTTCTTTACCACCACACCAAGGCGGTTAAACGATTTACCATCGGAAGAGCCGCTGGGATCGGCTGACTCTCCCGTCCTCTGTGGCTGCTTCAACAAGGAGCAGATAGGCTCCTCTCGGGACCGGGCTTCCGTCCCTGCTGTTGCCTGCCCAAATCACCGTCTGGCTTCGTGCGCCAGCCCTCAGTGGCTGACTCCAGATTGTCCGTCCGGTAAGGGACAAGACCCGAACATCTACTGACGCTGGTTGGGTCAACGCAAAGGAAATCTGAACTCCCCTACCCCGCACGGGCACCGCTGACAAATTCAGAATTCTCAAAGGCGTTGAAATGCTGGTCACCAACGACAACAAAAGCCTTTTAGGTTGACCGGTCTTCGTCGTCACCGTCACTTGCCCGACAGGGCTGAGGTCCCAAATTTGCCCCGTTTCCTCATCTTTTAAAGTCCAGCGATGGGATCGCCTGGTTGACAACCCCTGAAACTCAAGGGAAACATCCCCGCCCGACGGATTCGTCAGTTCCAAGGACCAGGACTGACGACTTCGGGGACCCCTTAGATCCACAGCCAAGAAGACTTGTTGCTGACCGCTTTCGGCGCAACTGACCAGCCTCAGCCCGCCCGGCGCTGACGGTGGCTTGGGCAGGTCCCAGCGGTCCAGACCGTCGGTCGCACGGGAACTCACACCGATCCAGGTAATCCCGTCTCTCCCCGATGCACCTCGGGCAATAATTCTCACGACGACACTGTCGTCTGGGAGGGAGGGACCCTCTGCCAGGCTTGCAGGGCTTTTTGTCTGAAGCGTTCCCACAAAATTGGGGGCGAAGAAATAGAGGACAGCATCCACCTCGCTGAACAGCCAAAAGCCCTCCCAGGGCTGCAGTCGGGTCGTTCGTCCGGAAAAGGCAACATACTCTCCACCCAAGGGAGGCAAATTAGGATCCGCACGCCAGAGAAAGATCGTCCCTCGGATGAGACCTCTGGCGACCACATCCTCAAAGTTCAGGACCGCCCCTCCCGCCGAAGGGGAAAACTCCACGCCGTGAAGGAGCGTCGGCCAAGGGAAGGGATTAGCCAACTGATTCCAACCTTTCCTGATCGGCACCAACACCGGTTCGGTGATGGAAGGGAGGCGGGGATTCTGTAAGGTGACAGGACTTGCAGGCGGGCGAAACCAATAACCCCGCCCCGGCTCCAGCCGGTCAAAAATCATATCCTGACCAAAAATGAGGTAGCGACCAAAGACCGGATCATAGTGAGCCAGCCGTAGATCGTCCGCTGCGATTCCCAAGGCAGCAGGCGGACTGGGGTCCTGAAAGAGGTAAGGAAACCCAACCATCCGCAATTGACCACGGGTTAACGGTTGAGCCGGTGGGAATGGGATCAGGATGGGAACCTGAACCTGATGGGCGCCTCCTGGAGTTGCCGTTGCTGTCACGGATATGTGATGGAGACCTTGCATTCCCGGCTGCACAATGATTGCCCAGGACGCCGACCTCTCCGAGTTGGCTCCGATTGCCCCCAGCGACTTGCTGGCTGGCTCGCCAGGCGGCAGAGAAAAACCAGATGGCACGCCAACGGTTACCGTCACATTGTCAATGGGTAGGGAATCAAGAAAGTTGGAGACGGAAACGGTCAGGTTGAAAGGATTAGGTGTCGGGAATCCCGCTTCCACTTGAGGCGTTCCCGGATCGTCCCCTAACTGAATGTCAAGGGGTGAAAGGAACTGGGCTCTTAGAGAATACGGGCGCCGATAGTCGCCAAATGCGAAATTGAGCCCATAGAGGGCGGAAACTTCCACTACACTGCCTCTTGCCACTGTCAGCCGAGTCCAGTAAATTCCAAAGCCATCATCGCCAGCAAACCCGTGTATAACAAATGGGTCCGCTGAATAGTCAAAACCGAATCCCCAAAGGGCAGAATTCAGGTTGAACATCTGAGCCAAGAGGACTTTGTCTGGGATCGGTCCCTCTGGGGGAATGACGGAGCCCCTAACCGTCATTCGGGGGTTGAGTAACGGAAACCGCACAAAGAAGGGCGGCAGATCTTGTCCTCTTGTAAACATCTGCTCGTGGTTGCGGGGTGCCCGAAAAGGGACCAAAAAAGACCCTGCACCCGGCTGGGTATCCATCACAATTCCCAAACCAATTTCTCTGGGAATGTTCTCCAGGTTCTCCACCTGAAGGACGATCAGTGCCGAGTCTCCAGCCAGATAAACAAACCGGTTGACCACCAGGCTGGGCTGGATCACTGTCGGCTGTTGCGTCGTCTGACCCGTTGTGTAAGAGGGGATGAAGACCAACCATCGGGTGACGACATAACTGGTTCGCTGGAAATGGGCGTTCATCGTGTAGGTAACGCCGTTGATCGTATCCCCGTCCAAAAGCGGTATGGTGACCGTCTGAGTGAATAACTGGCGGTTGCGCAGGCTTCCCGCACCGCCACCTCCCCCACCCCCGCCACCGGTTCCGCCCCCACCAGTTCCGCCCCCACCGGTGCCGCCTCCGCCCGTCGTCGTGCCGATGGGGACATTGTAGAGGCGCAGGACGGGGAATGATTCTTGAGGATCGTTGAGAACGAGACCGTCATCCAAAGGGTCACCAGGATCCCCCTGCACCGTCGCAATGGTGACCTCTGCGTTATCGGTATCCAGACTGATGCTCAAATACTGATTTTGGACATTAAAAATTTGGCTATAGCCAAAGCTGGAAAGGAGCCCCACGAAACAACTGACGAAGAAAAACCACCTCTCGGACCGCCTCATCGCACGATCACCACCCGCTGACTCTCCCGACCCTCCTGATCTTTCGCCATCACTCTCAAAAGGAGGGGCAAAGACCTAATCGGCTGACCGTCTCTGCTTCGCCCATCCCAGATCCACTGAACTGTTTGCCCGCTCTCCTGTCCCGAACCCAGCATCGTCACCAGGCGACCGGTCAATGTCCTAATCTCTCCTTTCAGTTGAGCCGGTGAAGAAACGACGCAACGGATCGCCACTGCCCCACCCCTCAACCGGTTCACTTGAACCTGGAGGATCCGTAACGGCAAAGAAACCGTCGGCTGGTAATCTAAGAGCAACTGATACTGACCCGACTCGTCAGTGGTTATGGTCCATTGCCCAGACCCCAGAAGCGATACCGACCGAGCGGTTCTGGGATCGGAAAGACGGATCTGACCTCTCAATCCGGAATTATTTGCCCATCGGATCGTTACGGGCTGTGCCGGTTTTTCTGACTGAATGACCAAAGTCCCCGAGCGTCCGGCGCGAGGGGTCCATTCCTTCAAAGGAAGAGCCGATCGGTTCCCCCCGATGAAACCACCCCAAGCGGTTGTGCCCGGTGACGGTGGTGGAGCCGGCACCGACTCTCCGGACCCTTTGATGACCAATCGGTAGGGGATTTTTGAGTCTGCGCCGGAGATCTCCAAAGAAATCCCGCCTTGACCCGTTGGCAGCGAAGAAGACCCCGATTCCATTCGGGTTGGAGCGGGCACGACCACCAGCCGGCACGGGCGAAACTTGTAAATCCAGTAGCCAAGGAAAGGTTGGAGGATCCAATCCTGAATTCGTAAGGGCACATAATCCGTTCCGGTCCACTGGTAGACGATTCCCAGCAGGATGCCTTCGGTAACCGCTTCTTCCAGAGAAACACTTCTTCCATCCCGAAGGGAAACTCTGACTGCTGAGGCGGCAACGGGGAATGGGAACGGGTTTCCGATCTGTTGCCAACCCAAATCCAGGTCATTGAAGTCCCAAATCGGCTCATTGCGAATCGTGAAAGGAGTGCTCCGGTCGACCTCGGGAGCGTTGATCGCCAGCAATGCTGGAGCGTCCAAAAAGATCCAGTAACCCCGCCCCGGAGCAAAGGTTTGGACAAATTCGCCGAACGGGTCAGGAGGTGCGCTCCCAAAGGCGCGGAACGTCAGATACCCATAACGGAACTGAGGGGGAGCCAATGGGTTGAGGACCCCAAAGCGTGCAAGGCGGGGTTCGGGAACGCCCAAGATGGAGGCAGGACTCGCCCTTCCGGCGGGCGCCCGGCTGAAGTCGTAAGGAAGGGTAATCATTTGAAACCCTGGAGTTGCCAAGGTCCTCGTCGCCACTGTGAAGTCTATTCCAATGGGAGGATCCTCGTCTATGCGACCGTCGCCGTCGTCGTCCCGATCGTTAACCGGATCCTCTCCTCCCCGCCCGTCTCTGTCCGAATCACCGACTGCGGCACCTGCCCTGTTGCGCGCTTGCACAACGACGCTGTGCCGACCGGCTGCCAGGGGCGAGCCTCGGCTATCGGTCAAAGGCACACTGAGGACCTGCTTATCGGCGTCAAAGAATTGAGCCACATTGGCAATGGGCATCGGTGCTCCGTCCACCAAAACCTGAATCGTGTTCGGATCAATGTCGGGAAAGGCACCCAAAGGAGCGCTGAAAAGGACCTGGAGGGTCGGCATTGAGGTAAAGGTTTGTTCATTGGCTCGCGGTGCGAGAACTGAGGCATTGGGCCAAACGATCACCCGAATCGTTGCCGTCATACTCCCATCGGGCTGAGTGGCAATATTCAGGACCTGAACGCCACTATCCAGACCGACATAAGTAGCGCTGGATGGTGTGGTCAAAAAGTCAAACCGGGTGTTGCCGGTCCTGCCCGGAAAGGCGTCGCCGTCGTCACCCCAGTTGCCCACTTGCCATCCCGTAAAGCCGAAGGTGGACCAGTCAAAGGTTCCGACGTTGGGTATCGCTCTGTCCATATCGCTGCGTCCATCTGCGTCCACCAAGTCAAAGGCTTTATGAGTGGGGTCCGATTGGAGTGAGTTGAACAGAAAGCGGACCGGGTCACCGTAAATAAGTTTGTCCGTATGAAAAATGTTCAGTCCGCGAACGGGCAAAAAACGGTCAAAACCTATCAACTGGCGGTTGACAATCAAAAAATACTCGTTCTGAGTTCGACTGCCAAAAGCCCACAGGCGGTAGGCGACGGGTTGCTGGGCAAAGGGGGCAATGTTGACCGTTCCCGCCTCTCCGGTTATCTCCACCGGTCTCAGCCAGCCAAAAAGCATCTTGTTTAGAGGATCATAATGGACGGGAAACCCACTCAAGCGAAGAGGATTGAGAGGTCTCCCTGGTGCCTCGTAGCGATCACCTGCCGACATCGTCGCCCAGCCACCAGGATCCACTTGAGCAATGTTGCGGGGGTTGTATAAGTCTCTCATTCCAAAGACGTGCCCCATCTCGTGGGCGTAAACCCCAAAGCCTTCTAATCTAACTGAAGGGAACCCCGCCCAAGTCTCGTGCACGTAAATGACACAATCTACCACCTGACCTTGCGGCGTGCGGGCGAGAGGGGCAAGGGGGCTACCGACGATCCGAGACCATTGGGTTGAGAAAGTAAAGGCTCCGCTGCTTGGGTCAAGGAGCGGATTACCGTTGGGCGGCTGGGCGTCGGGATCGCAGGCGACCGTTACAAATAAAACGTCTATCCTTCCGTCTCGGTCTCCGTCGTAGACGCTGAAATCAACGAACGGAGCCAGTGCGTTGAAGGCTTGCGTAAGGAAGTTCGTCCACCCTGTCGGAATATTGAACGGGTCCGTAGAGTAGGTGATATTTCCCGACTGGGCGATCGTCATATCGGCGGTGATCCACCCGTAACTGTCGCCGGTAAACCTCAATCTCCCATAAGACGACTCCCGAAGAAAGGAAGCCATTGAGTTGGGATTACTTTCGTCAAACAGAAGCCGGTTGAAGTAGGAGGTGGTGTGATCCTTGTGAGGGACGATGTCGGGATGGTTGGGGCGAATCATCAAATGAAGGGCTCTCAGAGTGCCGACTAATCCATTAATGGGATAGAAGCCTGTTCCCCAGGTCCCAAAAAGGAGGGATGGCACTTCCCCTGCTGCCTGCCGACTCAACCCTCTTCGGGACAGTAACTGAGCCGCCTTTTCCTCGTCAATCCCCAACTGCTCCAGAACTTTTCTTTGAATCTCCGCCGTCCGGCAATAGTGCCAGGATCGGGTCTGTGCCGTCAGAACACCTGGGAGCCAAACCAGGAGCCCTGCCATCCACCACCCTCTCAATAAAAGCCTCATTTCCCTACTCCTCCCCTGGGAACCGGGTTGTGCCCTTCCTTATCCAGACGGACCAGGCGGAACCGGCGTCGGACGGAAGACTCGGACGACTGAAAACACGAACCCATTTGGGGGTGGGTTCTGGTCCCGACTATAGCGGTAGCCGACTCTCCAGTAAAGTTGCGGAGGCGGTCCTGGGAAGAAGTTCGCCAAAGTGTTTTGGACCCGGATGGTCAGGTTCTGCCCATCATTCTGGGGGTTAACGATCAAGAGCCTTTGAGAAGTGAAGGTTCTTCTAGGAGAGAACATCGGATCGTCACTGACCTGAACCACATATTCATCGGCACCTGCTGCTGACAGGAACCGGAAGGTGACATCCCTGAGGTTCACATCAGCAGCCAGAGTCGGCTCTAACAAGTCTCCCTCCGTCAACCGTCGCAACGGAGTGGCCGGTCCGAACATTTGGGAATATTCGCCGTAGACCAGTTCCCAAGGTGCCAGTGCCTGACCACCTGTCGTTCCTCCTGTGGTCCCCCCACCGACACCGCCACCGATCCCTCCACCAATGCCGCCGCCAATTCCACCACCGATTCCTCCGCCGATGCCCCCTCCGAGACCGCCACCCCCAGTTCCTACAACGGGAGAAATAATCGGTTGAGGAATCCTCCTTGCCGTGATCCTTCGGATCACATAGAAGTAATGCTGACCGGGCTGCAAAGGAGTATGAGTGAAGGTGCGGGCATAGTTAAAGCGCTGGTAGAGAGGCGCCGTCGGGCTCACGAGGACGTTTCTCTGCAGTCTCGGAAGGGTATTGGACAAGGCACCACCACCCGTTTGGGTTCCTGTGCCGGTCTGACCACCCGTTCCCGTTTGCTGTCGTTGGGGAAGGAGCGCTCCGGCACCGCCACCTCCACCACCAGCACCCCCACCTCCCGTTCCGCCGCCTCCGGTTCCACCTCCACCAGTGCCGCCCCCACCGCCACCTGTTCCACCGCCTCCCGTCTGCTGGGTGTCTACGCTGATGCTGGCGACACCGAAGTAAAACGATTGATCATCCACCCAACTGACTTGCGCCTGGTTATCCACGATGTCCACAGGATCCGTCCCCAGGACATTGACGCCATCGGGCTGCCGGTAAATTTCCACAGCAACGGCACCGCTTGGTTGCCCAAAAGTGACCATTACCCTCTGCCCATCTTCTGTTACCTGAACGGTGCCGACGAACCTGCCTCCCGCCTCGCCCTTCTTGCTATCTCTTCCCAATTGCCCCAGAAGAAAAACCCCCGCCAATAGAAGCAGCAGCTGAGAGATAGTGGCGCCGACTCCCTTCTTCTTAATTCGGACGGGGACTTCCACAGCCTTTAGAGGAGGAAGTTCATACACTGCCAAAACCCGATCGGGATACTGAATCGGAACGACTTCTTCCAAGATGATCCCTTCCGAGGTCCTGGGACCGGTCTCGGTGATACGGACCAAACCGATCCGCCGGCTGACGAAAGTTCCTGTTGCCGGATCTCGGACCCGGCGGATCGCCCACATCTCCATTCCCGGTCGCATCCCCTGATCGTGACCCCTGTTGACATTGATCCTCTGCCCGACCCTCTGCATAATCTGCCCTTCCGGCAATCGCGTTGCTGCCGCTTGGAGAACAGCCAATCGGGCTGCATCGTTCAACGCTTCGTTGACCAGCACATCCTCAGCCACGCCAGGTCGGGGGGCTGTTTGACCCTGCACGTGAGCACCATTCACCACAACCTCCAGCTGAGGGTCCCACATTTTCATCTCTAACTGAACAAACGCCCTTCCCTCGTTGGGTCTGCTGATCACGGAAGAGACCTTTCCAGTGATCAAATAGTTCGCCTGGAGTTCTCGGGCTAGGGTATACAGTTGGGGCTCGGTCAGGGGGATTTGAAGACGCAAACGGCTCATAGCCGCCTCAAAATCGGACCGACTGACTAATTCGTAACCTTGCGCTTGCTTGACAAAGGCAACGGCGATGGCGTCCGCCGCCCGTCTTCCCAAAATCACGGGAATGCCCGGGTTCACCTCAAAATCAAGGATCGCCAGCCGCACGGGTGCCTGAGTGGCTTCTCTCCCTCTCTCCGCGCTCCCTCCCTGTTGCCCAAAACCGATGCCGCTAAATTGAAGGACAAAAGTGACCAAAAGCCCCCTGGCTAACCATTTCATTCGACGCAGTCGCCGCATACTCTTTCCCCCCTGACTTAATGAACTCCTCAGCGAACTTGGACCCGAACGATGGCACGGGTCCTTTCTCCTAAGTCATTTTCGGCTTTAAGTTCCATCAAATAAAGCCCTCTGGACAGGGTGCCAGTCGGTGATCGGGTCGCCACCGCCAACCGATGCGTTCCGGCGGGCAGCATCTTTGGCGGCTGCACGATCTCTATTACCCGTCCGGTAAGGCTAACTAATCGCCCTTCCACAACCGCATCATCCGTTAGGGTGAATTGGATGGTTGGGATAGCACCCCGAGTCCGTTCCTGTCGCGCAGCCAAAATTTTAAGCCCCACGCCCGAGACTCTTTCTACGATCAAAGTCAGCCGCTTAGAACCGTTCTTTGCCTCAAAGGTGTAACCCGAAAGAGTCCGAAGAGACCGTTGAACGCCTGTCTCAGGGTCCAGCACCCGAAGCCGATAACCCTTGGGCACTAACTCGTTCAAATTGCCCCAATTCAAAGTGACGGGACCGTCAAAGGTCCCTTCAATGAGTAGGTCAAAAAACTGGGGCTTGGGCGAGGGTGGGCGAACATCCTGAGCCATCAGACCACTGCCCCGCCCATCCCGTGACACGATAGCGAAGGTCACCCACTTCTCATTAAACTGCCGCAAGGGGGGAGGGAGAGGGATATCATACGAGTCATTCCCTGTTGACGCTATTTCCGCAAGTCCCACCGTCACCGAGCCCAGTTCTGTCCCGTTGCGGGTCACCGTCAACGGCAGCAGCCAACCACCCGAGGAGACGGAAACGCTCCTCTTGACTGCTGCGGCGTCAGCCATTAACTCTTTCGTTGAACGGGTGGGGGTATTGTCAAGAATCAAGGCGACTCCTGCGGTGGCTTCCACCCGCACCCAGTAGCCCCTGAACCGGTCCAAAACGGACGCAAGAACATAACCCGTTCCTTCGGGATTCAAGGCGAACAGGGCATCCCGAATCCAGCCCTGAAGAACTGCCTCCCTGAGCGCAAGGGTCTGACCCGTCTGAAGGTTGCGGACAGTAGTTCTCATCCAGTCAATCCGGACGGTGAAGGGATTGCCGATGAGCCACCAGCCGGGCTGGTCCAAGCGGACCTCAAAGGGCTGATTGGGCACCGGAGTGCCGGGTCGGGTGAAATCGGTCGGGTCTGTGAACCGAACAAAATAGCCCCGACCGGGGATGAACAGGTCGGCAGGAGACGCCGGAAAGATCGCATAGTGCCCACCGAACGGCGCTTCAGCAGGATTGGTCACCCAGGTGGCGATTCTTGTCGTCCCGACTACCTGGTCAGAAGTCAAGCCGGAAGCCTCGTAACTGTAAGGGATAGAAATCATCTTTAAGCCGGGAGTGAAGGTAAATTCTGCCGTCAAAACAAAGTTGACATTTCTCGTTTCGGTGGCTTCGTCAATACGGACATTCGTTACCGGTGAGGTGGTAAACCCTGCTGCCGTTGCTCGGACGGTGTAGGTTCCGAGAGGGACGTTGGCGATCAAATAGTTTCTCTGATAGGCACCGATCGTCGTGAACTGCGGTTCTGTCACACCAGAAGCCACCACTTCCCCTGTTGCGGGACGGACAACTTCCACAAGGACACCGCCGATCGGCGTGCCATCAGCCCGCGTCACGCGACCGGAAAGGCTTCCTGGCTGAGCCCGAGACAGTTCGATGGTAACGGTAACAGTCCCCGCCGTCGGCACCTGAGTTGAAACCCGATTGGGTTTGTAATCGGTGGCGGAAGCCTGGACGGTGTAAGTTCCGACTGGCACATCGGCAAAGGTGAAATCACCTTGGGCGTCGCAAGTCGTGGAATTCACTAAGGTGGTGTCCTGAAGGAGTTCCACCAGAGCACCGGGGATGCCGCTCCTCGTCTGCGCATCAACGACCCGACCGTTGATTCGTCCGGGTTCCCCGGGGAGGGCGAAGTCCACACCAGAAGTCTCTTGCCCTGCTCGGACAACGACGCGTCGTCTGGTTTGAGAAGTATGTCTGGGGGCTGATGCCGTCACATCGTAACTGGCTTCGGGTAATCCGTCCAACCGATAGGTTCCATCAGTCCTGGTCGTCGTGCTGTAGGTGGTCGGAATGCCCGGAGGAACGATGATCGGCTGACCCTGCGCGTCGGCAACGATCACCGCCGTCACCGTCGCATTGGGGATCGGGGTCGTTCCGTCCAATTCCGTCACTTTGCCGCTGATGGAACCGGGGGGCAGCTGGGTCATTGTGAAGTCCAAGCCGCTGGCAATGAACGCCGTGGCATTGTTGGAAATTCCTCTCTGATCTGGAGATAAAGGAGTAACCCCGTGAACTCCCGTTCGGATAATGCGGGTTGTAAAGCCAGGAGCGATGGCTTCCAGATCATACACACCGGTATTCAGCCCGGGCATCTCATAGGAGCCATCCTGTTGGGTCAGCGCACCGGCGAGAATCGTGGGATTCTGCTGGGCACTGTTAATCTGAGCACGAACGAGGAATCCTTCTTTCGGATTCCCCCGAACGTCCACGACCTTTCCCCTGATCGTTCCGGTGCGAAGGAAGTCCATAATGAAATGCATCAGCAAGTTTCGGAAGTTCAGCGACTCCACGAGAGTTGCCTGTCCAATAGTGGTGTTTTTGAAACCTCCGTTCAGTCCCTCCATTGGGAAGAAGAAGGTGACGATCCGGAAGCCCGCGGCAGGGTCCCGATACTGAACACCCGCATTGGTCCCGCCGGCATTGTAGGTGTAAACTGGCAAGCCCCCCTGAAGAATCTCAAAAGTGTCCATCAACAGGGGATTCTCGCATCCGTCTCCGGAGAAGGAGGGAATCAAGGGCGGATCAAAGGTATCGGGATACGCCCAACCCATTAATTCAACGCCACCTGCCGTGCCTCCCCTTTCTTGATCAGGGTCCCGCACCTGTGGCGGTGAGTCATAGGTCGCACCGTCCTCATTGAATACGAACCCTTGCCCCCAATCGTGACTCCCCGATGCCAAGTTAGCCCCGGTCAGTTTGTGTCGTTCAGCGGCGTAGGCGCCCAGCAGGTCAAAACTATAATCGCCGTAAAAGCCCCCCACCGTTCGGCTGAATCGGGCTCTGGCAAAATTCAGAAGGAAGGAATTATCAATGGAACCGTTTAAGGTCAGCGCCCAGCCCAGGTCCTGACCGCCGTTAAGAAAGAGACGCCCCCCGCCGTTCAAAAAGCGCGACAGTTTTGCCTGCGTCGCAGCGTCCTCAATGGTCCCAGGACCCACCCACAAACTGCCGGGATACGCCGTATGCCAGATGACAGCCCGGTCGGCGTGCAGTCGCGTCGCTCGCAACAGAGGATCAGAAAACGCCCGAGGCAAATAGGCGGTCAGCACCTCTTCCGGAACGGGACCCCGGCAGAGAATCCTCCAGATAGCTACTTGACTGGATGTCAGAAAAGCAGCGGTTCCCGCTAAGCGCGCACCGATGACACCCTTTGTAGTGCTGAAAGGGACTATCAGCAGCCTTGGACGAATGTCTTGAAAGAAATAGGATTCCGTTGGAAAGGCAGGATAGTTAACGACCCGCATCATAAAGTTGCCCAGGTCGCTCGCCCTTATTGTGGTCCACTTTTGTCCACAGGCGTAATCGCTGACGAACAGGACTGGGCGGTTCCCGGGGAAGGTCTTAGTGGTGCAGCCCACTACATTGTCATAGCCGACGGACTGGACGAAATTGGAGAGGACCCGATAACGGCGGTTCGTAGCGTCATAAGAGGGCAGAAGAAGATTGCCGTTCTGCGTTGCGATCACTTCCACGTCCGGCTCATTGGTGGTTCCCCGGACCGGCATTACGGCACCGTTCAGCGCGATGAACGACTGAACAAATACGCCATTTGGGGGCGTGGCGTTGTCAAAGGGCAGGATGTCCACATAGTAGTCTCTTCCCATATCGGACGGTAGTGTAATCCGACGACTGTAGATACCATCATTCGCAACTCTGTCTCCACGGGTTCCATCATCAAACAGTCGGATGGCGTAGGGTTGAATCTTGCCCCAGTAAGTAGACGGCAATCCCTGATCCCGTTCCACCTCTACGTCATACATCAATTCCAGGTTGTGAACCAATCCTCGGAAGGTTCCCGTATCGGGGTCAAAGTGGACGATCTGCCAGTCCACCTCGTGGGGGACCGCCGCCTGGTCACCGGGGTTGGTGCTCGCCTGGTCGGGAAAGCCCCCAGCGTGAAGAGACCAAAGAAACAGGGGATTATCGGCGCTTTTGAATATCGCATAAACTTCCCGCACACCTCTTTCGGGGTCCGTCACGGCCGCTTCCAGCAGCACCGAGTCGCCGGGGAGGTTGATCTTTGGGGTTATTTTGGGGAGGACGGGATTCCCGAAGGAGTCTGCAAGGATCGGGGGAAACACGTCTAAGGACTGAATGAGCCAGATGTCCTCGTTTCCGGACCGAGTCGTTACGAAGGCAATCCGCTCCACATTTCCGGCGATCGGGGGAAACGGCTCAACCGTTGACTGAAACTCTTCGGTCCTGTTATTGGGTGGTGAGACCGGCTCTAGACCGCCAAGAACGTGTGCGAGATAAATGTCCCGGTTGCCGCCCCTATTGGTGGTAAAGGAGACTATGTATCCGCGACCGCGCAACCCCGACCCCGTCGGCGCTGGTTCGGTATCGTTAAAGTTTCCTGTCGTGATTGGTCTGGGGTTGGCACCGGTCCCGTCCATTCGCCAGATGTGGAAGTAGGTTCCGGGCTGTCCCGTTCCCGGTTCCAAGTTGCTTTCAAAAAGGATGCGACCGTCCGGTTCGTGGATCGGGTTCCTATTAATGCCGACAGTGGTCAACTGTCGGATGGCACCGGTGTCCAGATTGATCAAATAAATCTGATTGTTTCTTTCAAAAACGATCTCGGAACCCGAAGGCGCCACCGAAATCTTTCTGATCCCTCGTTGCCCAAAAGTCCTCTGGATAATCTGGGGCGGAGTGGTCCTGAGGCTGACGGTGTAGATGTCGGTCGTTCCGGCAGCACTGATAACAAAGGCAATCATCGCACTGTCGGGAAACCAGGAAGGGAACAGTTCATCGCCTCTGGGAACCCCTTGGGGATAGTCAGCATCCCGAATCACCAATCGGGCACTACCGCCGGAGGTGTCCATCAGCCAAAGGCGGTAGCGAGTGCCCGTGCCGTCCGTCGGTTCTAAGACACCGTCATTGTCCGAGTCAACGCTATTTGAACTAAAGACGATGGTCCGACCATCGGGAGACCAGGCGGGGTTTCTCTCGTTACCGGGTGCCTGAGTGAGAGGAACTTCCAGTTGCCTGCCCTGGCGGCTGGACTGGGCTCTTTTCCTCCATTCGGCGGTCAGATGCCTCTCCAGTCCTGGTCCTTGGCTCTGCCTCTTCTGAAGGAACTGGCGGACTCCTTCCCTCCAGTTCTCCACAGGAAAACTACGGGACGGAAAAGGGGGCTTACGGGACGGTCCTTTGGCAGAAGCGACGAGAAGAAGACTTCCTAGTCCCATCACCAGAAGGGTCCAGAAAAGGTGCTTCTTCCAGTTCATCGTCCCTCACCCTTGTTATGAGCCTGCCCCGCCTTTACAAAAAAATCCGGTAGATCCATCTCATTGACGATTACCCTGTCCGCCATAGCAATAAACCTTTGGCTGGGCTCCTGCCAGCGGACGATGCGCATCAGTGATGGAAGCGTCCAACCCGCCCGCCGTAATCGGGCAAGCCTTTTGGTCGGGCTGGACCAAACGCACCACACTTGGTCCACCATAGTCAGAAGCCCCATCTCTCTAAGGACGGCGGCTTCCACATAGACGGGTTGCCGATACCTACTGTTCATTATCCGAATTTGGCGGAGAATCTGATCGCGCATCGGCGGGTGAACCAGTTGATTCCACCTTTTGAACGCCACTGGGCTCCCAAAGAGCCAATTGCGGATTTTTTTTCGGTGCAATTGACCGGAATTGTCCACGATAGACCGGCCAAAGCAGTCCACCAAGGCTCTGAGGGTGAAATGGCTTTTCACGAGAACCTGCCGGTTGACTTCATCAGCGATAATAACTTTCTGCCCCTGCCTTCTGAGGTGATTGGACAAGGTCGTTTTCCCCGAGCCGGCAGGTCCTATGATGCCAACGGTGGGAATCTTCAAGTTGCTTCCTCTATTCTCTCACGTATTCTCTCACGACTTTTTCTCTTTTTCACTCTTCCTCTTCTTCCGCAGATTCTTCAGACTCCTTGCGGCGCTTGTCTTTGGGATCTGGGAAATAATCGCCAATCGTTACTTTAGGGGTCGGTTGCTGGTGAAGATATTCCCTAAGTTCCAACCGTTCTTGCTCCTGGGCGACCTGTCGGAGGCTCAACAGAATTCTTCTCTGCTGGGGACTGACCTGAAGGACTTTGGCTTCTACCTCCTGACCCACTTTGAGGATGTCTTCCGCTTTCACCCCTCTTTTTTCCGACAATTCATTGGAAGGGATCACGCCCTCAATGCCGGTCGGCAATCGGACAAAGGCGCCGAACGGAACAATCCGGCTGACGACGCCCGTAACCCGAGAGTTGATGGGATAATCTTTTTCCGCCGTCCGCCACGGATCGGGAAGAAGGGGCTTTAGGCTGAGAGAGATCCGAGGACCGGAAGGGTCATAGCCGATGACCGCAACTTGAATTTTCTGCCCGACTCGGAGTGCTTCAGAAGGATGGTTCAGTCGTCCCCAGGACATTTCGCTAATATGCAAAAGCCCGTCCACACCCCCTAAGTCCACAAAGGCGCCAAAGTCGGTGATCCTTCGGACGACGCCCTCAAGGGTCATCCCTTCTTTCAAGGTCTCCAACACCTGTTGGCGCCGTGAGGCACGATCCTCTTCAAGAGCCATTTTATTGGAGCAAAGGACCCGTCTTCGGTCCCGTTCAATCTCTAAGATCTTGACCTTTATGGTCCTCCCGACCAGATGCTCCAGCCTCTTTCCCTTGGGAATCAGGACCTGTGAGGCAGGGACAAAGCCTTCCAACCCCAGGTCAACGACCAGACCGCCCTTGACTCGGTCCTTGACCAGGACGGTCAGAATGTCACCCTTCTCGTGGGCATCCAGAATCCTTTGCCACGCTCGCTCGTAGTCCGCCCGCCTCTTAGACAGGAGGACCATTCCCTCCGTCTCTTCTTCTCGGGATTCCCTTCTTAAAACAAAAACTTCCACTTCGGCGCCCGGCTGCGCCTCTTCCAGATGGTTACCGCCCCACTCAACGGCGGGAACTAATCCCTCCGCCTTCCCGCCGATGTCTACCAAAACCCCATCGGGAAGGACCTGGACGATTCGTCCCTTTATGATCGTTCCCTGCTTAACGGGTGCCATCGTTGCCAGGGATTTCATCAACTGATCCATCTCGTTTTGTCCCGATTGCTCTGTCAGTTCGTGGGGCGTTTCCAACTTTCTCCCTCCGTTTCTTCTGTTTTATCTTTGTCAATGGTCCCGTTTATCCCAAAATCGGTTCCATCTCCGCCCAGTTATCGCCGACCTTGATTTCCACCACTAGGGGCACCGACAGTCGGTAAGCGGTCTCCATTTTCCTTTTCACCAGTCGTGCCACTTCCATCAAATCGTCTTTGCGCACTTCCAGCATCAATTCGTCGTGAACCTGGACTGTCATTTTAGCATCATAGGGACCCTCTCGGAGAGACCGCCAGATGGTGACCATAGCCATCTTCATAATGTCCGCACTGGTCCCCTGAACGGGCATATTGATGGCGGCGCGCTCCGCTGCCTCACGGACGCGCTCGTCCCCACTGTCAATATCGGGGATCCATCTCTTTCGCTTCATTACAGTCATCACATACCGCTTTTGTCGGGCAAACTGCAGCGTCCGCTCCTGATACTCTTTGACTTTAGGAAACCTTTCAAAGTAGCGGCGAATGACCTGCGATGCCTCTTCTACAGGCACGTCTAACTGCCTTGCCAGTCCCGTCGGCGTGATCCCATAGACGATGCCAAAGTTTAAAATCTTCGCCTTTCGTCTCATCTCGGGCGTTACCTGGTCTGCAGGCACTTTAAAGACACCCGCTGCTGCCTCAGTGTGAATGTCCCGACCCTGAGCGAAGGCTTCGCACAGCCCTTCATCCTGAGAGAGATGAGCAAGGATGCGCAGTTCAATTTGGGAGTAGTCGGCGGTCAACAGTTTCTTTCCCTTCGGGGCAACAAACGCCCGTCTTATTTTTCGACCCCAAGGGCTCCTGATAGGGATGTTCTGAAGGTTGGGGTTAGAAGACGCGAGCCGACCAGTTGCCGTTCCTCGTTGATCATAGTGGGTATGGACCCGACCATCCTGATCCATCGCTTCTAAGAGACCTTCCACAAAGGTGCTCCGGAGTTTCTCCAATTCCCGATACTCCAAGATTTTGCCGGCAATCGGATGAGCGGACGCCAGCGACTCAAGGACTGCTTGAGCCGTGGACAGTTTTCCGTGAGGGGTCCGGCTGGGTCGGGGCAAGTTCAGTTTTTTGAATAGAATGTCACTGAGTTGCTGAGGGGAGCGGACATTGAAGGGCTCGCCTGCTAATCGGTGAATCTCTGCCTCTACTTTTCTCGCTTCCTCTGCCATCGCTTTGTTGAGGCGCTGCAGATAGGCACCGTCTACGAAAACCCCTTGTTCCTCCATATCGGCGAGAACGAAGAGAAGAGGAACTTCTACCTTTTCGTAAAGTTCCCATAAGTCTTCCTGCCGCACCTCTTGACTGAGAATCGGGGCTGCCTGGGAAAGCCAAACCGCTTCTTGGCAAATCGGGTCACTCTCAGAAGGGACAGCCGGCTCTCTTTGCCCGTCAACTGTTTTCCACTGGATGAGCACCCGTTTGTTCATTTGCCGTTCTGCCAAAACTGATGAGAGGTCATAACTGGACTGCCCAGGATTGAGGAGGTAAGCCATTAAAGAGGTGTCCAGAAAACCGAACGGTTGCAGCCCGATGGTCGGATCAAAGGAGATCAGTCGTGCCGACCGCAAGAGACTCTTCCAGTCGTGCGCTGCCTTGACCAGAGAAGGGTCCTTCAGCAAAGCGATCAACCAGTCCCGCAACTGATCCTGGCTGATGCCACCCTCTTGCGGTTGAAAAAGGGACTCGGGTGACGAGCGCTGGGGCTTGTCCTCTGTCCCGACAAGTGATCCTGCCGGCACCAAAGCAACCTGATTGTGAAACGCAAGGGTCACAAAACGAATCCGACCGTCAAAGCAATCCCAGTTAATGCCGATCACACCCGCTTCTTTTGCTTCCTTGAGGAAGGAGTCCCACTCTCGCTGACTGGTGATCATCCGACCGTGGACGACGGCAGGTTCTTGGTCGGAAGAAGGTCCTTGAAACTCGTCCAGCAAGGACTTCATTCCAAGGCGGATCAGCAACTGAATCGCCTGCTGAGAAGGACGACTCCATGATTTCAGAAAAAAGGCTTCCAAATCCAGCCCATTTTCCGGAAGGTTCCGATTAATGGTAGCCAATTGCTTGCACAGTCTCGCCTGATCAGCAAACTTGATCAGGTTTTCGCGAATTTTCTGACTGGGCACCCGGTCGGCATTAGCGAGGACTTCTTCCAGAGAACCAAAGCGCTTTAACAGTTCCTGAGCCGTTTTCGGACCGATCCCTGGAACCCCTGGCAGATTGTCGGATGAGTCGCCAGCAAGTCCTTTAAAATCGGGAATCTTTTCGGGCGGGATGCCCAACTCCTGGATTACCGTTTCCAAATCATAAAGAGTCGGCTGACTGACACCCCGCTTTGGCATCAAAACCTGCACATTATCGTCCACTAACTGCAAAGCATCCACATCCCCGGTAACGAGGAGGACCCTCCAATTTTTTTGCCGAGCGAGGCTGACGGCGATGCCCATTAAGTCGTCCGCCTCGTAGCCGTCTTTCTCCCAGACAAAAATCCCCAGAGCCGAGAGGATTTGCTTAAGAAGAGAAACCTGGGGTCGGAAAGCGTCGGGCGCTTTTGCCCTGGTCGCCTTGTAACCCTCAAAAAGACGATGCCGGACGGTTGGTCCTGGTGAATCTAAAGCGACCGCCAAATAGGCGGGTTTCTCCGTCCGCAAGAGCCTAAAGAGCATTCTGAGAAAACCGTAAACAGCGTTAGTAGGAGTTCCGTCTCGGGCTGTCAACGGCGGTATGGCAAAGAAAGCCCGATACAGTAGGCTGTGCCCGTCCACAACGATAAGAAGAGGCTTGCTTTCCGACATCGTTCTTTCTGTCCTCTAAGTTATGAGGACGCAGCCGACCTGAGAACCTGATAAGCAATAAGCGCCAACGGCATCCCAACGCCAAAAGGCAACAAGAGGGTCAGGATGGCTTGGGAAAGGGAAAAGCGATAGGTTTCCCGAACGCTGACAACGGTGAGGACAACCCACCAGGCGGTGGCAGCGATGGAGTAAAGGAACCAAAAATGACCGACGAACCCCGTATTTAAGTCGGGCTCTGCCAGCCATACACAAACAGCCGTTACGGGAAGGACCAGAAGGTTGGGCGAGCACGCAACGGCTGTGGAGGCTAAAAGACTCAGACCCCTTGGAGGTCCCCCCAACAGTTCAGCGACCAAGTTCAGAATGGCTGCCTTTATAAACCACAGACCAAAAGGAAAGACCAAGGCGTAAAAAAGGACCCACGGCCAGTGTTCCAACTGGGTGATAATCGGGGCAAGGACATAACTGCCCCAGATGCCTCCGTTGCCCCTCGCCAGATGGACACCGATCGCAAGAGAAAAACCCTGCAGGATCGTCAACCAAAGAGCAGCAAGGATCGGCTTTTCGTCGGCTGCCCTCCTCAAGGTCGGCACAGGTCGCCCGATAGCAGAGAGACCCCACCGCCATGCCTCGCAAAAGGTCTGCACAAAACGAGACTGACCCCAATTAACAACGCCTTCTGTTGCCTGCCGTAAGGCTTGAGAAACCCATTCCGAAGCCTGACCGACGAAAAGCCCAACCCCTCTCATCGGACGGTCACCCTTGTCAAGTTTGCCATTAACGGAAGAAAGGTTTCTTTCTCAACAAGGCTTCTCTGAAACCAAACCATCCCGAGCAGACACCCTTGCTTTCCCTCAAGCCTTTCTGTAGAATAAACTTATAGACAATCTTTGATGCCTTAGGTGGATAATACAGGAATGTTAAGGGGCAAACCGGAAACGCCGACAGAATGCGCAGAGTTTTTGAAGGCTCTCGGCGACAAGACCAGGTTGGAGATTCTGACCTTGCTTATGGAAAAGGAGTGGAGCGTTACTGACTTGGCGAACCGTCTGAAACTCAGTCAGCCCCACACCTCCCATCATCTTGCCATCCTTAGGTCCGTGGGTGTGGTGGAGACGAGGCGGGACGGTAAGAAAATCTTCTATCGTCTCAGTCCCCTTTTCCGAGAGCAAGCGACGAAGGGCGAAGAATTGAACCTGGGCTGCTGCACCATTCGGTTTCATCTTCCCTCAAGAGTCTCACTGATGGATTTGGACGAAAACGCTCGGCAATAAACTCCCTTACGAGCACTTATCAAGCGCCGGACCAGCAGCCCTAAATTTCAGGGCTTCTCTTGCCGCCCGTCGGCGCTCCGGCACCTCTCTTGTCTTATCCTTCAGGAGGAACCGTTACTCCGCTACGAAGGAGCCGTCCGCTGGGGGCGAAGAGGACGCTGTCGTTTGCTTTCAGATTCAAACGATTACCAAGGCGGGGTCGCAGGGAGACGATTCCCTCGGACACCCTTATCAGAGTTTCACCTATCTGGTTCACCTCTGCCCAAAAAGCCGTTCCCCTGACTGCCGCTGTAACCCCCGGCGTTTCCAATTCCACCACAGACTGAGGGGTCAGGCTTTTTTGCAGTTTCACAAAAACAGAACCGATCCCGAGGCGGAAAATCGCTTCCAAGGCTTTCGTTGCCCGGTCAAAACGGGATCGGGTGACCTTCAGTTTGGATTTGGGACCGATTTTCAGGGTCACTTCGTCTGCCCAGTGCAGGGAAACAGAGGAGTCCACTCCGGTCCGAATCTCGGTGCCCGTAAGGACCAGCGACCCGACCTTTAAGGGCATCGTTCGTTCTGGGCGCCCCAGTCGGGGTGGAAGGAGGGCAAGCACCTCTCCCCTAACCTCCGTCACCTTGGCGACCTTGGGCACCAATCTTAGGGTTTGGACGGAACCCAAGATGAAGGCAACCAGAGCGATCAAGCCCAGAAGAAGAGCAGCTGATCCCAGCCTCATTTTCTCTTCCCCTTTCCATTATGCCCGAAAGAGGGTTGTTTTCCCGAAATAGCGTTCCAAACTCATTCCTTGTGGGCAACGGTCGTCAAGGACTAAGATTAGTTCCAGCCTTTTTTATCCCCCTTGCGGTTGGGCTCCTAACCTATGGCGCCTCTTACTCCACTCCGATCCAACGGCTGAGCGTGACCGTGACGGACTGGCTTCTGTCCTTAAAACCGGTGGAAACGGACCCACGAATCGTTTTGGTGACCATTGACGATAAGACCCTGAAAAAGATGGGACAGTTCCCGTTGGACCGGCGCATTTATGCTCGGGTCGTCGACCTTGCGGCTGATCGTGGTGCCGAGGCTATCGTATTTGATTTGTTATTCACCGAGCCAACCCCGTCTGATGAAGCCCTCGCCAGGTCTGCCCTTCGGTTCGGGAAGGTTGTGTTCGGATGTGCGTTCGCTACAACACCGACGGACCTTTCCTCTCTTGCCGACCGACTGCTTCTCAACCGACCAGAAGGGTTGACTTGGGAGGCACCTGGATTTCTTTTACCGGTGAAGGTCTTAACGCAATCGGCTTTCGCCATCGGCTTTGTCAACATTCTGCCCGACTCCGACGGTTTCCGCAGGACTGTGCCATTGGCGATGGCTCTCTCCAAAACGAAGAAGGCACTCCCTTCGTTAGCTCTTGCGGGAGCAATGGCACTGAGGCAGGAAATCCGCTCCGTTCCAGGTTTTGACAAGTCTGGCAATGGGCTTTATCACAACCTGCAGATACCCATTCTCTTGCCATCTTCTGAGAATCCAACCAGGCGATTCCCGACTCTTTCTCTTGTTGACCTTGTTGAAGGCAAGAGAAAAACCATAGACTTAAAAGGTAAGGTTCTGCTCGTCGGGGTGACAGCAACGGGTGTCACCGACATCCATCCCGTCCCCTGGGTCGGCAGTCGTTTTGGTTTGGAAATTCAGGCAGCCGCTCTGAACAGCATCCTAAAGGGTTTTTTGGTTCAACCGAGCGGCTTGTGGGTGCAAGTAGCAATCGTCCTCTTTGCGGGCTCTCTAATAGGTCTTACTGCTGCCACGGAGCGAATTACCTGGTTAGCGGGCGTTTTTCTCGTCCTCTTCGCAGCCGAAGTGATTGTCCCCTATGGTCTGATTTCTAAGGGGATCCTCTATCCACCTCTCCCGACCATTCTTTCGTCCTTAGCGTCTTTTCTAACCGCAACGATTCTCGTCGCCATCAACATTCATACCAGGCTTGTCAAAGAGTTGAGGCATCGTGTCCCTGCTGATCTCGCAGACCTTATTCTTGCCAAACCCTCTTCCTTGCCTGGGTTGGGTGAGAGGAAAGTGATCACCGTTCTGTTTGCCGATATTCGGGATTTCACAGCGGCAACTGCCAACCTGTCCCCTTATGAAGTTCAGTCCCTTTTGAACGACTTTTTCACGGCTATGACCGAACTGGTGGAAATGTATGGAGGGCATCTGGACAAGTTCATAGGGGATGGACTAATGGCTCTGTTTGGTGCCCTCAAGGAAATGGAGGACCATACCGAAAGGGCGGTCGTTTGCGCTTGCCATATGGTGGAAGAAATTGAGCAGATGCAAACCCTATGGCAACGATTAACGGGTCAGTCGCTGGCAATCGGGATCGGCATCCATCGGGGACCTGCCGTCGTCGGCGAGTTAGGTTCCCGGCAACTGAGCCAATTCACGGCGGTCGGCTTCACGGTCAACCTCGCCCACCGCCTGGAGGAACTGACTAAGGACCTGCACGCACCCATCGTCGTCAGCAAAGACGTCTACGAATGGGTTGCTGACTTAATCATCGCCGAAGAGGTTCCTGAAACGAGCGTTGCTGGTCTCTCGGGTCCCGTTACCGTCTACAAGGTCGTGGGATTAAACCCGGAAGCCAAGCGATTGCGGTCTCAGTTTTGGGTGGCAGGCTAATCCTGCGGTCACCGGCAAGCCTCTGCAAATCGGCGATCCTCAGCGGCTGTCTGTTTGTTGCCTCATCCCAAGTTCGCCTTATCCAAAGTCGCTCGCAGCAGCCAAATCCCAAGCACTTAAATCATTTTAGTCCGATCGTGAATCGGTCACGAAGGTTATCGGCTATTATCCTTAAAAGAGGTTGAATGTCAATGCCGGAGCATCGCTGGACCAAAACGATGATCCTAATTTGGCTTGTTTTGATCCTTGCCGCTGCCGCTTACGAGGTCATCCGCTGGCTGAAAGGGTGATCAAGAGAGAGCCCATTCCCGACCGTTACCGATGGCAGCGGCAAAAACTGAAGGGGTGAGATCGGAGAGGTGGGCAGACCGAAAGGGGTTATTCGGACACCTCGGCAGATCGTTCGCCGGGTCCTCCACGGGTGCCCGATTAATGACCCTTATCAGTGGTTAGAAGGCGACGAATTGCAGGAGACCAGGGAATGGGTTCGGCGTCAAAATCAATGGACCCGATCGGTCCTGGACTCTTTACCTTTTCAAGAACAATTACGAAGCCGGCTTTATCAATTGATGGAGGCGGAAAGCAGGACCCTCCCCGTCATTCGGGGACAAACTCTTTTCTATCGTAAAGGAAAAGTTATGAAAAGCGAAATAACTAAGGTGGGTGAATTAAAAAGGAGGGAGTAAGAATGTCGGTGCCGATTCTACTTCTGGCTATTATGTCTCTTGTGCTTATTGCAGTGGTGTCTCCCGTCTTTGGGCAGTATGAAGCGAAGTGGGAGTCTCTGGACCGTCGCCCGATTCCCAATTGGTTTGACGAAGCCAAATTTGGCATCTTTATCCATTGGGGAGTTTACTCAGTTCCTTCGTGGGCGCCAAAAGGGCGCTACGCGGAATGGTATTGGCACGACATGCAAGATAAAAATAGCCCCACTTGGCAGTTTCACGTCACAAACTATGGCGCCAATTTCCCATACCAAGAATTTGCTCCAATGTTTCGGGCAGAACTGTTTGATCCCAATCGCTGGGCTGATCTCTTTCAAAAGTCGGGTGCCCGTTATGTCGTCTTGACTTCCAAGCATCACGACGGTTTTTGTTTGTGGGGAAGCAAAGAAAGTTGGAATTGGAATAGCGTGGACGTCGGTCCCCGTCGGGACTTGATCGCCGAACTAGCGCAAGCCGTCAGAGCCAAAGGGCTTCGTTTTGGACTGTATTACTCCCTTTATGAGTGGTTTAATCCACTTTACCGGACCGATGTGAAACGATATGTGCAAGAGCATATGCTGCCGCAGTTAAAGGAGTTAGTGGAGCGATACCGCCCGTCGCTGATTTTCGCTGACGGCGAGTGGGACCACCCCAGTGATGTATGGAGAAGTGAGGAGTTTTTGTCCTGGTTGTTCAACGAATCGCCGGTGAAGGACGAAGTCGTCGTCAACGACCGCTGGGGCAAGGAAACTCGCAGCGTCCACGGTGGCTATTTCACCAGCGAATATGGTCACGTGGGCGGCGGTAAGGTTTTAGCACCTGGTCGCAAGTGGGAAGAGAATCGGGGAATGGGAAGTTCCTTTGGTTACAATCGTAACGAAGACATTGAGGACTACGCAACTGCAAAAGACTTGATTGCGTTGCTCGTGGATGTCGTCAGTAGGGGTGGAAACTTGCTGCTCAATGTCGGTCCGACGGCGGATGGGCGAATCCCCGTCATTATGCAGGAACGATTGCTGCAGATAGGAGAATGGCTGCGGATTAACGGCGATAGTATTTATGGCAGCCAGCCTGTGGATGCGGCTCCCCCCGAAGGTTGTCGTCTTACACAGAAAGGCAATCTTCTTTTCGTCCATATCCTTGATTCCCCTGACAGAAAATTTGTGGAACTGCCCTTATCATTGGGACCGGTGAGTCGCGCCTACTTGATGATGGATCCCGCTAAGACACCTTTGGCGATTTCCCAAGAGCAGCAAAAAATCATCATTTCCCTGCCCCCTGTGCCTCGTGATCCTTATGTGACGGTCATCGCAATTGAACGGTGAACTTTCTCGTGTATGTGGGAGAATGAATGTTAAATGAGATTGCCGAAGGGAATCCGTTGGGATCTTTCTGTTGACGAGGCGATGCGCGTTCAAACTGAGTTGTCAAAAAAAGTCATAGAGGAAGATTATCTGCCCGACACCATCAGGCTTGTGGGCGGTGCGGATGTGCATCAGGTCGGACCAGAACAAATGCTGGCGGTCGTCTGTGTGGTATCCCTGCCGGCGTTAACCCTTGTAGAAGTCTCCAAGGCAGTGACCGACATCGTCTTTCCTTACATACCAGGGCTCTTGGCGTTCCGAGAACTGCCGGCTGTCTTGAAGGCGATGGAGAGCCTAAAAAGCGATCCCGACGTCCTTCTCTGTGATGCCCACGGTAGGGCTCATCCGAGAAGGTTCGGTCTGGCTTCCCATATCGGCGTTCTCCTTGACAAACCGTCCATCGGCTGTGCGAAAAGTCGCTTATATGGTCACGCTCGTGAGCCAGAGGATGCACCAGGTGAGTGGACGGAATTGACCGATCCTCGGGACCACACCGTTATCGGCGCCGTCGTGCGCACGCAAAAAAGTAGTCCACCCCTTTATGTCTCTGTTGGGCACCGAATTTCCCTACCGACCGCCGTTAAGTTCGTTCAAGACTGCTGCAAGGGACATCGCCTGCCGGAACCCTTAAGGCTCGCCCACGAAATTGCGCGTCAATCCGTCCGAGCGCCGAGAAGACTCACCCAGGAAAGACTTTTCTAAGACTGTTCAGGGGTAACCAAAGGAGCGGACCTACTAAGGGCATCCACGACAGTCGCCACCTGCTTCATCTCTGCCACATCGTGCACTCGGATGATGTCAGCACCCCGGCTGATCGCAACGGCGACCGCCGCGGCGGTTCCCCAGATTCTCTCTTGAGGGTTAGGAATGTTCAGAATTTTACCGATAAAACTCTTTCGGGACGGTCCAACGAGCACGGGGAAACCGAGGGCTTTAATCTCCGGCAGCCGGCGCAGGATTTCCAAATTATGGTCAACAGTTTTGCCGAAGCCGATCCCTGGATCCACAATGATCCGTTCCCTACTGATCCCCTTGGCGATGGCAAGGTGGGTCTGATCTTTCAAAAACTGGGCAATCTCCGCAACGCAATCGTCGTAATGAGGATTCTGTTGCATCGTCTGGGGGGTCCCTTGCATATGCATTACGACGACGCAAGCGCCTCTTTCGGCGAGAACTTCCGCCATTTCCGGTTGGCGGAGGCCAAAAATGTCGTTGATCACACACGCCCCCGCCTCCAGCACTCGGCGGGCGACTAACGGCTTGTAGGTGTCAATAGATAGGGGAACGGGCACGCCCCGAGACAAGAGTTCCTCCACAACGGGCAGGACCCGGCGCATCTCCTCGTCCACGCTAATCGGCAGAGACCCTGGTCTCGTTGATTCCCCACCTAAATCCAAAATGTCGGCGCCTTCGTCTATCAGTTGCAAAGCCCTCGCGATGGCGTCTTCCTTCGTCGCCACCCCGTCGCCCGAAAAAGAATCGGGACTCAGGTTCACGATCCCCATAAGGACGGTTCGTTCGCCGACGGGAAGGGAATGGCGGGAGCAGCAGGACCAGGGCATTTTGGTCACCTCTCTTGTTTCAGATGGCGGTCAAAAAAACTCAATGCTTCGTCAAGGGCTTTATCAAAGGCTTTCCTCTGTTCTTCGCTGGTCGGTCCGTGACCCATACCGTCTATGATCACCAATTTGGTTTCCACACTGCATTTTTTCAGATAGTTCTCCATACGGATCGCTTGGTCAGGGGGAACGAGAGGGTCTTCCGAGCCAAAAATCATAAAGGTCGGAGCATCATCGCTGCTGACGTGATAGTAGGGCGAGGCGTCCCTCCAAACCTCAGGGCACTTTTCAAACGGAGCGCCGAGAAAGTCCAGCAAGATTTGACCCAGCGGACCTTCCGAGGCACGGACATAATAGTCTGCTGTCAGGTCGGTGGGTCCCACTATGTTGACGACGCACTGGACTTTACTACTGATGCCTCTCAGTTCCGGCGGCTCGTCAAGGCGAGTTTCTCGGGTGCCCAGCATAGTCGCCAGGTGACCGCCGGCAGAAGCGCCTACGGCACCAAAGCGTTTTGGGTCAATGTTCCACTTCCCTGCGTTTTTTCGCAGCCAGCGGACAGCCCTCTGGACATCATCAACCTGCGCCGGATAGGTCCACTTGGGAGCCAGCCGATAGGACAGACAGGCAGCAGCATAGCCTCTCTGGGCTAAGCGGACAGCGAGAAACTGAAGATCTTCCTTCCGTCCGCCTCTCCAGGCGCCACCGTGGATGACGATGATGCAGGGGAGAGCCTTCTCTATGGGTGAGGCAGGTAGATACAGGTCCAGAAGAAGGGTCTGATCGCCCACCCGACCGTAAGGCAGGTCTGCCTTCCGCTGGACATCCTCAGGTAAGGCGGGACCAAAAGCCCAAATAATGAGGGTAATTAGGAGAAGGGCCCCCACTGCCTTTAATGTTGCGGCTTTCCTCAATTCCTTCGCCTCCAGCGCCCCTTACTTTCTTACTATTATTTCCTTTCGGTGTGCCTCAACGGATGCAGAAGATGGATAATCCGGTTCAAACTTTAAAGCGGTGATCCCTTTTGGATCTTCCCGATAAGATAGGGATTTTGGGATTGGGTTCATCGGGGGTGGCGGCGTGCCGGGCTTTGATCAACAGAGATGATTCACCGATTAACATCATTGCCGCCGATGAGAAAACCCTGTCCGATCTGCCACTGAGGGACCGAATTGCCGACCTTCAGGAGAAGGGGCTGGAAGTCGTGACCGGTCCAGGATCCTTTGATAAAGTCGCCCGGAGGGGACTGCCCCTTATTGTCTTAAGTCCTGGGATACCAAAGGTGCACCCTGTCGTTTCTCTTCTGGCTCAGTCGGGGACTACTTTGTGGAGCGAACTGGAGTTGGGGTATCGGTTGCTGCCGACCCGACCCTTCATCATTGCCGTAACGGGGACGAAGGGGAAAGGCACAACCGTCCGGATGATCGGCTCCATTTTGGAAGTTTCCGGCATTCCTTCTGTTATCGGTGGGAATATCGGTCGCCCCCTGTGCGATCTCTTGCAGGAGGCATCTAATGCCAAAGTCCTCGTCCTTGAGGTGAGCAGTTTTCAACTCGCTTTCGTTGACTCCTTCCGTCCGGATGTAGCCGTTTTTACCTGTTTCTTTCCCGATCATCTGGACTGGCATCCCAGCCTAGAGGACTACAGGGAGTCAAAGGAGAAAATTTTTCAAAATCAAAAGCCTTCTGACTGGGCGGTTCTCAATGCCGACGATCCTTCAG
The DNA here is from genome assembly GCA_025057575.1 of Candidatus Caldisaccharidevorator malaysiensis. Classification (GTDB taxonomy): domain Bacteria; phylum Armatimonadota; class Fervidibacteria; order Fervidibacterales; family Fervidibacteraceae; genus Caldisaccharidevorator; species Caldisaccharidevorator malaysiensis. The sequence goes on along the minus strand of JANXBO010000007.1, from coordinate 6,492 downwards.
TCGTCCGAATGGCTGCCAAAGTTATGGGTCGGATAATGTGGTGCGGGAAGTCCGTTGCCGAATCGTGCCCCTACTGCACTCACTGGGCGCGCTCTGACGATGAGTATCTTTGGGTATCAATGGGGGCGCACGAATTCCCGGTGTGCCGGTGGAGCCAGTTTCCTTTTAGGGGTCTTCACAACCGCTACAATGCGCTGCTGGCGGTAGGGGCTGCTTTGTTGGCAGGAGCGGACCCGGGAGCCGTCGCCGACGGGCTAACAAAAACTCCCCAAGTCCGCCACCGCTTAGAGATCGTCGGTCAGATTAACGGCGTGACTTTTGTCAATGATTCGGCAGCAACGGTGCCAGAGGCAGTCGGGGTTGCCCTGGAGAGTTTTCAGGAACCGATTCACCTCATTGCCGGCGGGCGAAGCAAGGGAACCCATTGGGAGAAGGTTTTAAAAACTATAAAAGAGAGAGTCGTGGCGGTCTACGGAATTGGCTCCTCGGGAAGAGACCTTTGTGAAGTGATCCGAAAAAAGTTATTAAAAGATTCTCTTTACTGTGAGACTCTTGATGAGGCGGTCAAAAAGGCTTTTGAAAGGGCAAAAGCAGGGGAAGTCATCTTGCTTTCTCCCGGCTCCGCAAGTTTTGACCAGTTCCGGTCATATGAAGAGCGAGGGGACCGCTTCTGTCATCTTGTGGCAGACCTTCAAAAGGAGTCGGTGAAGTCCGAAAAAGGAGATTGACGGATGAGATTGTTTTCTGGATTAGTGGAGCGATTCGCCCGCATCTTTCGGTCGGAGAAAGTGGATGAGTCGGTGCTGGACGAGTTGGAGGAGGCGTTACTGGCTGCGGATGCAGGGCTTTCGGTAACCGACCGCTTATTGGAAGGGATTCGGGAAGGTATCCGGAAAAAACGGTTTCGCTCTTCAAAGGAAGTCCAGGACGCTCTCATTAATCAAATTGTGGAAATCTTGCCCCCTGCTGCGCCCTTTAAGGACCAGTCCGTTCCATCGGTTTGGCTTTTTTTAGGGATCAACGGGACCGGAAAGACAACCACAATCGCCAAGATCGCCCGTTGGCTTCAAAAGAGGCGGAAAAAGCCCTATTTGGTGGCTGCCGACACCTTCCGGGCAGCGGGAATTGAGCAGTTGAAAATCTGGGGCGACCGACTGGGTGCCCCTGTTTTGTGCCCTCAAAGGGGGTCCGATCCCGCTGCCGTCGCCTTTGACGGCATTCAAGCAGCCAAAGCCCAAGGATATGATTTTGTTTTAATTGACACAGCAGGGAGGATGCATACCAGCCACAACCTGCTTCAGGAAATGGCGAAAATTTACCGGTCAACCCAAAAGGCGTTGGGACGGGAACCCGACGAGATCCTTTTGATCTTGGACGGAACAGCCGGACAGAACGGGCTATCGCAGGTCCGACGGTTCCATTCAGTCGTTCCCCTAACGGGCTTGATTGTCACCAAACTGGACGGAACGGCGAAAGGGGGGATCGTTTTAGCCATCGCGGCCGAATTGGGGCTGCCCATCAAGGCGGTCGGTGTCGGAGAAGGTGTGGACGATTTGGAGCCGTTTGACCCCCAGGCGTTTGCTCGCTCCCTCTTGGGAGCCGATGGTGGGCGATAGGTCAAGAGCGGCGGTGCACCGAAAAGACGCACGAAAAGCCCTCATCCGTGGTCCCGAACAGGAGATGGATAACGATGCTGCAGTGGATCCGTTCCCTACTGAGGCTTAACAAAGAAAAGCACAATAAAGAGAACCTGCCAGAAGATTGGGAAGAGCCCAAAGGACCCTTCCAGATTGTGCCGATGAGCCACGACGATCTGGATGAGGTTGTAAAGATTGAGAAATTGGCCTTCCGAGGCGGTTCTTGGTCTCGGTGGGCCTTTGCTTCGGAACTGAGGCGGGGACCTGACTCGTGTTTCTTAGTGGCAAAAGTTGGCGACCGGGTGGTCGGATTTGGCGGATGGCAGAGAGAGTATCAAGAAGCCCATATTGTCAACATCGCCGTTCATCCCCGAATGCAAGGCAGAAAGATCGGTGAGGCGATTTTTCGGCGCCTCTTGGAAGAAGCGCTCAGGCGGGGTCTTTCCCAATCCATTTTGGAAGTGCGCGCCAGCAACACCGTAGCCCAAAACCTTTACAAGAAATACGGTTTCCAAGTTATTGGGCTCCGCCGATGGTATTACTTTTCGCCCAAAGAGGACGGTCTGGTGATGAGACTGAACGACATTCGGCAGGCTTTGGAAAGAGTCCCCAAAACATTGCCATCGTTGCCCACACAAGACGGAGGACTCAATAAAGGGGCGGTAGAGAAATAGCGTCGCAAGTCATCCTAAAAGAGACGGCTGTCCAAGCGCCACCCGTTACGGGCATAACGTGGCGATCAATCACCATCGGATTGATCGCCATCGTCATCAACACCTACTGGATTACGGTCCTGGAAGTTCGCTGGTATAGCCTGGACGGAAGTTGTCTGCCGATCTTCATCACTCCTGTTTTCATCCTTTTTGTCCTCATTCTCTTGAACCACTTGCTTACCCTGCTCATCCCCCGATACGCTCTCAGTCCTTCGGAACTCATCGTTTCCTATGCGATGGTCTTTATCTCCGAGACCCTCTCCGGTCACGACATGCTCCAGAACCTTTTTGGGCAGATTAACCATGCCTTTTGGTTTGATTCGCCGTCCAACAGATGGAAGGAACTCTTTCTTGACTACATTCCGGGATGGCTGGCGGTCACGGATCGGGCAGCCCTAACGGGTTACTACCAGGGTGACGGTTCACCGTTTTCTTGGCTGATCATACGGTCTTGGCTGGTGCCTCTAACTGTTTGGGGCTTTTTCGTCATCCTGCTCGGCATCTGGATGATTTCTTTTGCCGGGATCATTCGGAAAAGATGGATGGAACACGAAAAACTCGTCTACCCCATCGTTCAACTCCCAGCGATGATGGTTCAGCCTCAGGCGGTGCGTCGCCTTTACCTTTCAAAACCCTTTCTGGCGGGTTTCCTTTTAGCAGGACTCATTGCTCTAATGAACGGTCTCAATGAACTTTACCCTCAGTTCCCCAGTTTCAGCCGCTACATCAAGCTGCACGATATGCGCCAATATATTACAGAACGTCCCTGGAGCGCCGCTAACCCCTTCCAAATATCCCTTTACCCTTTCGCCATCGGACTCGCTTACTTTCTCCCCCTGGATCTGAGTTTCTCCTGTTGGTTCTTTTTCGTCCTAAGGTTAGCGGAGCAAATTTTGGGCGCTGTTTTTGGATGGGAACAGATTCCCGGCTTTCCTTTTTTCGGGCAACAAGCCTCCGGTGCCTGGCTGATTTTGGGTTGGTTGGCGCTGTGGTCGTCCCGAGGCTGGCTCCTTTACACCTTGTCCCCTCGCGCGCAAGACCGTGATGAGCCCATTCCTTTCCGATTCGCTCACCTATCCCTTCTCGTCACGACCATCCTGCTCGCCCTTTTCACCTGGGCAATGGGGATGGGCGCTTTAACGATGGTGGTCTTCTGGATTGTCTTTTACACCTTCAGCATCGCCATTACAAGAGTCCGTGCCGAGTTAGGGGCACCCCACGAGATCGTCTACGCGCAACCGAGAAACATCCTCGCCGACCTTTTCGGAACGGCACGGTTCACTCCGAGGGAATTAACAGCCATCTCCCTGACTCACTGGTTCAACAGAGGCTATCTGTGTCACCCAATGCCTGGGATGTTGGAAACCTTTAAGTTTGCTCAAATCTTTCAGATCAACCAGCGACCGATGGCGGTCCTGGTCTTTCTCACCTACTTGCTCTCCATCCCGATCTCCTATTGGGCAAACCTGGTCGTCTGCTACCGAGAGGGGGCAACGGCACGCTGCATCGGCTTTAAAGCCTGGGTCGGGTGGGAAGCCTTCAACCAGTTAGCCAGTTGGCTTCAAGCGCCCCAGCAAATCCTTAACCCCCGCCGGATCGCTATGGCGGTCGGCGCCCTTATCGTATGGGGACTGTGGTCGGTCCGACAGGTCGTTTCTTCCCTTCCTTTTCACCACGCCGGATATGCCCTGGCTGTCAGTTATGCGATGAACTATTTTTGGTTCGCCTTTATGATCAGTTGGCTTTTGAAAGCTCTCATCCTGAAATTTGGAGGGATTACCGCTCATTCCGACTTGATGCCTTTCTTTGTCGGGCTCATTGTTGGTGACTTCACAGCAGGGTCCATTTGGGGCATAATAGGACCAGTTCGGGGTTTTCGAAACTATCGTATCTATATTTTTTGACGACACGAGAGAAGCAGGCGGAACTGAACAACGGTCAGGACAAAGGGATGAGCGCGGAACAGATTGGTGATCTAAGTGAGAGGAGGCGCCAGCACAAGGAGAATCTGGAACGAGCTGTTGATCTGCTGGTGAACCGACTTTCTCGGGATCCCCGTGTCCAACGGATCATCCTCTTCGGCTCCTATGTCCGTGGGCGTGCCGATCTGTTGACCGACATTGATGCCGTTGTCATAATGAACACTGAGTTGCCCTTTCTGGAGAGGCTGAGGTGGCTATACGAATCATTATCGCTTCCCGTAGACGCCGACATTGTCTGCTACACGCCGGAGGAATGGGAAGCCAATAAGGATAAGCCCTTCTTCAGGACGGTCCGGAAGGCGGGCAGAGTGGTTTATGAGAGGCGATAGCCGTGAGGAAGGCAAACGGTGGCTGGACCAGGCAAAAGAAGATCTCAAATGGGCGAAGGAACTGGCGGAGCGGGGGGGCTATTACCTGGCTTGTTTTCTCTCCCAGCAGATCGCCGAGAAAGCCCTGAAAGCCTTCCTCTATTTCAGCGGTGAAGAAATCATTTTGACCCACAGTGTGCAGAGGCTGACACAACTGCCGAGTCGTTACGACCCCATTTTTTGGGATCGGAAGGGCAGATATGCCATCGTGGACACTTTTTACCTAACAACCCGCTACCCGAATGCACTGCCCGGAACGATTCCCGCCCACGCCTTTGACAAGGAAACAGCCCTTCGTGCCATCAGTATGGCGGATGAAATCACAACCCTCGTTGATCGTCTGATTAAAGAATTAGCCCTGTAAATGGTAGAAGAGGATGAGGACTTTGGGAAAGCGACAGAAGCCAGCAAGGGATTGGAGTCGGGAACTGGAAGTGGTCCGAGAGGCAATTTGGGAAGCGGGACAGGAAATACTCAAACGATTTAAAACGCCGGTCGCCATCCGTTACAAAGGGGTTGACAACCCAGTGACGGAGGCAGACCTGCAGTCTAACGAAATTCTAAAGAGTAAGATTCTCTCTCACTTTCCGAACGACGGGTGGCTGTCCGAAGAGACGAAAGACAACAGGGACCGGCTGAAAAAAGAACGGGTCTGGATCGTAGACCCGATGGACGGCACGAAAGAGTTCGCCCAGGGTATCCCCGAGTTTGCTATCTCGGTCGCTTTGACATATATGAGAGAACCCGTCGTTGCGTGCGTTCATAACCCGGCAACGGACGAAATGTTCACTGCCGTTGCGGGACAGGGTGCTTACAAAAACGGTGTCTCGGTTCGGGCGGACAGGGTGATGGGCGACCGACCACTGGTCCTTGCCAGTCGGAGCGAAGTCGCCCGAGGAGAGTGGGATCGTTTTAAAAGCCTGTTCAGGGTCCGTCCAGTCGGATCCATCGCCTATAAGATGGCTTTAGTTGCCGGCGGAGAAGCGGACATCACCTTCAGTTTAGGAACCAAAAACGAATGGGATGTGGCAGCAGGAGTTTTGCTCGTGGAGGAAGCAGGGGGAAGGGTCTTTGATTCAGAACAAAAGAGACTGCAGTTCAACAAGTCCCAGACGCTGGTCAGCGGTGTTATCGCAGCGACTATGGAGGCATGGTCTTTCATAACCAGATGGCTGCAAAGCGGGCAATTAAAAGAGAGGGCAGCATCGTGTTAGATGGGGCTGGTGTCAAAGGTAATGAGGGAAAGCGGAGTGATAGGCTGAGGCTATGAACGGGGTTTTGGGGGACGTGTTCAAACGTTGGACTCGTAAAGCAAGGGGCAGTCGCCTTGTAAGGGACTCAGCCTGGATGACGGCTCACTCTGGGACCCGCATCGCCTTGACTGCTCTCCAGCAACTGCTTCTGGCACGCATCTGGGGACCCAAGGATTTTGGGACTTTTGTTCTCATCACCTCCTTCGTTGACTTAGTTGTGATTGCGTTGGATCCTCGGTCTCAGGACCCCATCGTCAAATACTGTTCGGAATTTGACGCTAGAGGTGAAAAGGAAAAGGCGTTGGCTCTGGCGGGGGTGGGCTTTGTCAAAAACATAGCAACAGCCGCTGCTTGCGGTCTTTTGGTTTGGGCACTGGCGGGTTGGGGTGCGCAAACAATTGTCCACTGGTCGGAGGCAACGCCCTTGATTCTTCTTTACGCAGCCTCCTATCTACCTTTCAGCGTCAGGAATGCCGGTGCTGGCGTTCTTATTAGCAGAGGCCTTTTTCGCGTTCTCGCCCTGCTAGGGATCGCCGGAT
>JANXBO010000079.1 GCA_025057575.1 Candidatus Caldisaccharidevorator malaysiensis | reverse complement strand
GGCTCGCTGTTAAGTTTTGTGTTAACGATACCTGCCTTCCCCAAGCGTCGGAGATGTGGATGAAATCGGCACCTAAAGACAGGCAGTTGAGGGCATAGCGACGAGACCAGTCGGCAATCCTTCTGTAAAGAGCAACGACCAGGTCCGGTGTCTCTAACAAGGATGCCAGATGTTTCTCCAACCCGATGATAGAGTTCGCTTCCGCAAAGACACCGGGTGTCTGGACGAACACTGCCCGCCCTCGTCAGTCTTTGTGATGGTTGATCTCGGCGATGATCGGTTGGTAAATGGATAGGTCGTCGGGAGCGTTGAAGGGGACCTGTAAAGCATCTTCAAGGGAATCAACCCAGCCGTAGGCGGGGTCCATTCGGGCACCGGGCTGACCTGGCGCAGGTCTCTCCTTTAAGGGTCCCTTGTCAGGAAATGCCTGAGTCAAATCCAGATCCAGAGCATCACAAAAGGTCTCAAAGGTTCCATATTTGTTGAGGATTTGGTCTATGACGGCGGGCTGGTTAAAGATCCACACGTAAAGAGGGACACGGTCCGGCTCTTGGAACGAGACCGTCATCAGGACCCTTTCACAACCGGTCACGACTTGGTCGCCCTTTCTTCATTGCCCATTGCCAAAATTTCTTGACAATCGTGGTCAAAGTGACTACTATAGGGGCAGAAGGGACATACGGGGAGGCTGAGGCGACGGATGAAGAGTTTGGTGGACAGAAACCAGCAATTTTACCAAAACGGTTTTGTCATCGTCCATCAACTTTTGGCGGCTGACGATGTTTTGCGGATCAAGGGGGAGATACTCAATCTGTTGGCTGCAGTGCGCCACGAGGCTGCTGCCTCTGGAAGGAAGCAGGAGGAAGTCCTTGCCAGCGGGGTGTGGGTCGGTCTGGCTGCCAGAAACGAGGTCATTCGGCAGTATGTCGCAGACGATCGGCTGCTGAATGTCCTGACCGAGATCATCGGACCAGACCTCGTCTTTCTCAGCGACAAAGTGGCATTAAAGGACGATGAGGTCCAGTTCGGGACGCCCTGGCATCAGGACTGGCCTTACTGGAAAGGCAGTCACAAAGTATCGGTCTGGGTTGCCTTGGATGAGACGACCAAAGACAACGGATGTTTGCGGGTGATTCCGGGTTCCCACCTTAGACCCCTCCCTCACCACAATACCGCCACAGGGAAGGGATTTGGCTATCGTCTGTCCGATGATCAAGTCAACGCTAGCGAAGCGGTGGACCTTCCTCTGATGCCGGGAGATGCGCTCTTTTTCCATGATCTTTTGATTCATTCCAGTTATCCCAACCGCACCGGGAAAGACCGCCTGGCTTGGATTCCGACCTATAAACGAGGTATGGACCCTGATCCCCATTTCCCCTGGGCAGTCGCCGCTCAATTGGTCCGAGGATCAGCGAAGTTCTGCTCCCAATGCGGTATCTTGATGGGAGCCGCCAGTTCTTTTTGTCAATAAGATCGGGGGCCTGAAAAATGGGCAGTCAGCAACAGCCGACAGGGGTTCAAGTCATCGGACAAGCCTTGCAAGTGATGTTTTCCCAACCCTTGCTGGCGGTGATGATGTTTCTGCAGTATGCCATTTGGGGTTCTTGGGCGGTTGCCTTATCGGGCTACCTTCTCAAGCATCTTGAATTCACTCCAGCCCAACTGGCTTGGATTTATGCGGCAATGCCTCTAGCCAATTTGGTCGTTCCCTTCACGGGTGGGCAGATCGCCGATCGTTGGCTACCGACGCAGATTGCGTTGGCGATCTTTCACCTTGCTGGTGCCGTTTTTCTGGCGTGGATGGGTTTTCAAAAAGAGTTTTTACCGATGATGGTGTTGATGGGGGCTTATTGTCTGGTTTTTGCTCCGACGCTGGCACTGACCAACTCGCTGGCTTTTCGGAACCTAAAGGACCCAGAGCGGGACTTTGGTCCGATTCGGATGTGGGGGACGATTGGCTGGATCGTTGCCAACCTAATGCTGTCGGCAATGAGGAAGTGGTTTGGGACGGAGACACCTGATTACATAGACCTTTTTTTTCTTGCTGCTTTCTTTTCGTTTCTTCAAGGTGTGATCTCGCTCTTTCTTCCCCACACGCCGCCGGCGAGGGAGGCTCCTGATCCTTTGGCGTTTCGTCGGGCGCTGGTCCTTCTTAAAGACCGTAACTACCTAATCTTCTTTATCATTGCGTTCGTTGTGGCGACGGAACTGCAACTTTACTACATCTTGACGAACCCGTTTCTTCAGGAGATTGGTCCTGCCGTCGGGATCACATCAGAAACAGCCCCTGGCTGGCAGACCGTTGCTCAGATCGCCGAGATCTTCGTGATTGCTTTCCTTCTACCTTATGCCCTGCCGAACTGGGGAATTCGTAACACGATGCTCGTGGGGATTTTGGCTTGGCCGATCCGATACTTTGTCTTCTCTCTATCTTGGTATACCTATCAGGCAGCGCCTGCTATGGTGTGGGTCACGATTGCTTCCCTTGCCCTTCACGGGTTCTGTTATGTCTTCTTCTTCGTCGTTGCGTTCATCTACACCGATATGGTAGCGCCAAGGGACATTCGTGCTTCCGCTCAGGCGTTGATCAATGTGGCTGTCCTGGGCATTGGGCTCTTCGTCGGAACCCAGTTTGCCGGCTGGCTCCAGGGTCTGTTTACCGACGGTGGCGAGACCAACTATGGTCCTGTCTTCTTGGTCCCTGCCATCATCACTCTGGTGGCGGCCGCAGCCTTCGTCACTCTTTTCCGTGAGCAAAGGTCGGCATCTGTCCGACAGTAAGGCTGACTTGTTGTCCTAATCCAAGTTCAGAACAGACTCATCAAGGACCGCCTTTGCCCGCTGTTCTCGGTAGGCTTTCAGCCGGTCCGTGATTTGGGGGTTCGTGACCGCTAAGATAGCGGCAGCCAGCAGGGCGGCATTCGTGGCACCTGCCTTGCCAACGGCAACCACACCGACCGGAATTCCTCCCGGCATGGAGACCATTGACAGAAGGGAATCCAGACCACCGGACAAATTGGTTTCCATCGGAACGCCAATGACAGGCAAGAGAGTGTGGGCGGCGACCACACCGGCAAGGTGAGCAGCCCCACCTGCCGCTGCGATAAAGACCTTTGCCCCTCGTGCTTCCGCCTCTTTTATATATTGGACCAAAGCCTCTGGGGTCCGATGAGCGGAAAGGACCCGGGCTTCAAAGGGGATCCCTAGGTTCTTCAGGGTCTCTGCCGTGCTCTTCATCGTCGGCCAATCGGACTTGCTGCCCATCAAGATGGCAACAAAAGGTTCTCCATTGGTCATCGCTCAACCACCACCTTATCTCTCTTTTGTGAGGATCGTTGCCAGCCGATCTTGCGCAATATTCCCCCCAGTAATGAGACAGGCGACCCGTCGCCCGTGAAGATCGTCCACTTGTTGCGAGAGAACAGCGGCAACAGCGGCAGCACCCGCATGCTCTGCGATGATGCCCAAACTGCGGATTAGGTAGCGGATGCCCTCGTCCATCATCTCGTCCGTGACTTGAACGACAGGTTCCGATAAGCGATCGGACAGAATTCGGAAGGGAACAGAGCCGATCTGCGGGACGGCAATCCCATCGGCAACGGTGTTCACAAAGGGGAGGCGGACTGGTTCCCCTGCCCTAAGGGCTGCTGTTAACGCCGGGGCACCTTCTGCTTCCACAGCGATAACCCTTAGAGAGGGCTTCATATGATCCCGGACCAAAAGGCAACTGGCTACCAAAGCACCTCCACCGACAGGGGCGATCACCACTTCCAGATCTGGGCACTCCTCCAAAATCTCGGTGACAATGGAGCAGTGGGCTGCCACCACCCAGGGGTCGTCAAAACTGGGCGCCAAAACAGCCTGCCTCTCCTCTGCCAGCCTAAAAGCCATCAGTTCCGCATCGCAATAGTCGTCCCCATAGACCAGGACATTAGCACCCAGTTCCTTAATAGCGCGCACCTTGTTGGTTGGGGTTCTTTCGGGCACGACCACCCAAGCGTCGGTTTCTAACAGGCGCGCCAGGTAGGCAACGCCTTTGCCGTGATTGCCCGTGGAAGCGCAGACCAAACCCTTTCGCCACCTGTTTTTGCCCGATGCTAAGACTTTGACCAGGGCACCCCGAACTTTGAACGACCCCGTTACTTGGGACGATTCCCTTTTCAAAAACAGATGACCGCCAATCAGATCAGAAAGTCCTTCATCCCTGACCAGAGGAGTCCGGACCAGGTGGCGACCAATGAGTTGGCGCGCGACCTGAACCATTGTCCAAGTGACCTCACAGACCTCTCGTTCCGAAAGCAAGCCGGACCGCTCAGCCATTCGCTCCACTCCTCGTTAACCCCTGCTTCTCTGACCTTGGACGGTCCACAAAAGATGCCTCAGTTCGGGAAGAATGAGCCGTTCCATTGCCAGCCGGCAGGCGTGGGGCGAGCCGGGCAGGCAAAAAACCAACTTTTTTTTCGCTGTTCCCGCAAACGCTCGGCTCATCATGGCTGCTGATCCAATTTCTTGGAAACTCAGAAACCGAAAAAGTTCTCCAAAGCCGGGCAACTGTTTCTCAAGAAGAGGAAGGACCGCCTCGGGGACGATATCTCGGGGCGCAACACCCGTGCTGCCGGAAACAATGATGGCATCCACCTGCTCGTCGGACAGCCATTCGGATACCGCGCTGCGCACCTGGTGGGCGTCATCTTTGACGATCCGGTAACGGGAGACCTGGTTGCCCGACTGAATGAGTAGGTCTTTGATCAGCTGCCCTCCCGTGTCCGTCTCCTCGGTTCGGGTATCGCTAACGGTGAGGACGGCGCACCGGATGGGTCCCAACGACTCTGCTTGGTCTTTATGAGTTGTGTGGGTCATTTTTTCGGTCACCAGAAAAGGATGGTTCCTTCTTCAAAATGTCCACCAGGTCCAGCAAGAGGCTAACGATCTTGTCTCGCACGTAACGGTATGCGATGGAAGAGGCACCATAGGGGTCTTCCACATCGCCGTTTTTTCCGACGAATTCTGCAAGAGTAAAAACCTTACCCTCCATTTCCGGCCAGCCTGATAGAATCCAGAGCATTTGCTCTCGGGTCATCGTCAGGACTAAATCCGCCCAAGAAAGAAGGTCTCTATTCACCTGCTGAGCGCTATGATCGGAGATGTTAATGTCCATTTCCGCCAGCACTTTGACGGCTTGAGGGGTCGCTGGCTCTCCGACCAACGCATTGATCCCGGCGGACCGGACTTCAAGGGGCAACCCGCTCCATTGAGACAGTTGGCGCAACAACCCTTCTGCCATCGGACTGCGGCAGACATTCCCTGTGCACACAAACAAGATCCGCTTTTTCCTCTGCTCCTGGTCACCCATCCCTTGGTCCCTGCCTTTCCCTCATACTATCGTCAATGTTTTCGGATCCTCTGCTATTCTGTCTCTTTGCTATGATGATGCGTTAGGGGACCGTCGGAAAGGCAAGGAAGGAGATAAGGGGACTTTGGCGGTTCAGTGGAAGTCGTCAACGATCCATCTTTTCTTCAAAAGGCTTTTATCTCTCCTCCGTTTTCAGATGGCGATTCAGTTGGAGTATCGGGCGGTGATGTGGATCTGGCTTTTTAGCGGATTTGCTCTCCCTCTGATCAATATGGCGGTCTGGACCTCTGTCTCCCAATCAGGGGAGGTCGCGGGCTACTCCTCTTCGGACTTTGTCAGTTATTTCCTCGCCGTTATGGCGGTGGACCATGCGGTTGCCGAATGGACGGTTTATCACTGGGAATGGATGGTCCGCAGGGGGGACCTTTCGCCCAAACTTCTCCGCCCGATAGACCCGATTTGGGAGTTGGCGATGGAAAACTTGGGCTACAAGGTCGCCCAAGGCATCATCACCGTGCCGATCTGGATTCTCCTGTGGTTCCTTTTGAAGGGGAGCCCTTACCAGTTAACGATCCTAACCGTGATGGGTTTCCTAACTGCCGTCGTCTTAGCCGGTATCTTGAACTTTCTGATTGGCTACACCTTTTCTTTGACAGCCTTTTGGATTATTCGGGTGGGTGCGTTGTATGAGATGCTGGCGTGGGGGATCGGCTACTTTTTCTCGGGACGGATGGCGCCCTTAGGGGCTTTGCCCGATTGGGTCGTTAGCCTTTCTTATTGGCTTCCTTTTCCTTACACGATGGCGTTTCCTGTGGACGCTCTAATGGGTCGCTGTGATCAAGAAGAGTGGCTTCGAGGTTTCTTATCCCAGATCGCCTGGATTCTCGTCTTTTGTGTTGTGCGGCGTGTCTTGTGGGGTCTGGGCTTGCGCAAATACACGGCTGTCGGCGGGTAGCGTGTTAGCATAAGAAGAGCGCAGCAAAAAAGGAGGCAACGCCGATGAGGGTTCGTCACCTGATTTTATTAACCATCTTCTTCAATTGCGCTTTGGCTGCTCCAGAACAGAAGGAAGTGCCGAAGGAAGGCACCCTTTTCCGATATAAAGGAAAGGTCGGAGACAGTAAACGGACCCGGTCCCAATATGTTTTAAGGATGGCGTCGGAATTGCGAGGGCTACCGGAGCCCCGGACGGGAAAAATAGAGTTCACCGCAGACGGCATCTACCTTCATCGGATTCTTTCCGTTGACCCCGATGGCACTTTGGAAATTGAGACGGTAAAGGAAAAGGGGACGGCGACGCTAACGATTGATGATCAGAAAAAAGAGCAGCCCGACCGACCCTTTAAGAGGGTTATTCGGATGACCAATCGGGGGAAGGTTTTGGAGGAAAAGATAGAGGGGCGACCAAAAGCGGAGGAGGAGGAAAGTTTCGGACCGATTGAGTGGCTGGAGAAACTATCGGAAAAAACGGTGGAAAACATTGCCTTTCCCGACAAGCCCATCAAAGTCGGGGACCGTTGGGAGGAACAGATCACCGTCACCCTCACCCGTCGCCTGAAGGTGCCGGTTTTGTTAAAGTCCGTTTTAAAAGAGTTTCGGACAGTGGACAAGAGAAGAGTTGGTGTAATAGAGACGATCGTTGATGCACCCTTCCAGACCGAGGACAGCCGAGACGGAGCGACGATGAACCTGCAGGCAAGATTCACCGGCACCTTCACCCTTCTTTTTGATCCTGAGGAGGGGGACGAATGGGAGGCGCAAGACGATACTCGGTTAGTGATGGAAATGGTAATTGACATTCCGGGCAAGGGCTCCATCAGCCAGACCCACCGGGTCATCGCCCGATCTCGGATGACGCGATTGGAGTAAATCGGTGAAGAATTGGAACGATCCTTAAGGAGGGGCGCCTTTGAGGTTCTGGATCAGCCCTGAGGAGGTCCGTTCGGGGAAGGTAACGGACATCTACTTTCAACGAGCTGCCGACATCCTCAAAGCCCATCAGATCCACAAGACGGTCGTTATGGAAGTGCGGGCTACTCATCTTCCAAACGGATACGAATGGGGAGTCCTCGTGGGCGTGGAGGAGGTCTTGGACCTCTTAAAGGGTCAGCCCGTTGACATTGATGGTTTGGCGGAGGGAAGTGTCTTTCGGGCAGGGTATCCGGTGATTCGGCTGAAGGGGGACTACACTGATCTGGCGATTTGGGAGACCGCCCTTTTGGGAATGCTGTGCCAGCCTTCAGGGGTCGCCACCAAGGCAGCGCGGTGCAAAAAAGCGGCGGGTCATCGGACGGTCCTCAGTTTTGGCGCCCGAAGGATGCACCCTGCTTTAGCGGCTATCGTGGACCGAGCCGCTTACATCGGTGGATGTGACGGCGTCTCGGTCATTCTCAGTGCCCAACTCTTGGGCATTCCCCCATCAGGGACAATGCCCCACGCTCTGATCCTTATCGTCGGCGACACGGTGGAAGCCCTCAAACTTTTTGATCGGGTGATAGATTCGTCGGTGCCGCGCGTTTGCCTCATTGATACCTTCCAAGATGAAAAGTTTGAAGCCCTCCGCTGTGCGGAGGCTTTCGGTGAGAAACTTTTCGCCGTCCGGTTTGATACCCCCTCTTCCCGCCGGGGTGATATGTTCCATCTCTTGGAGGAGGTCCGCTGGGAATTGGACCTTCGGGGGTATCACTTTGTTCGTCTTTTCGTCAGCGGGGGTCTTGACGAATATGAGATTTTGAAGTTAAACCCGCTCGCCGATGCCTATGGGGTGGGGACCGCTATCAGTAACGCACCG
>JANXBO010000078.1 GCA_025057575.1 Candidatus Caldisaccharidevorator malaysiensis | reverse complement strand
AGGCGGGTGTGATTCCTTCCACCATTATCCAGCCGGAAGCCACCAATTACCGCACCGTTTCGGTCGTTGCCAGTGCAGGAAATGTCCACGTAGGCGCTCAAGTGAGCCAGAGCGAAACAGTTGAGAAGGAAGCATCGGATCAGAAGTATTTCCTTGAGATACCAGGGTCACAAAAAAGAGGATTTGGACTGCGCCTGGGTTACTGGAAACTAAAGCCGTGGCGGGGTGACGAGAGAGATGTGCCGATGTGGCGGGCGGTCATCCCCATTGGGAGTGCCCGCCTGGTTTGGGGTTCCGCCGTTTACAGAGACCAGGCGGGGGAGGTGCCAATGAGGGAATTGGTCGTGAGCCTGCCCTTCGGCGAGGGATCGTTCTTGAGGCTCCAAAACTTCACGAATATGCCGCCGGACTGGGGTCAGCAATGGCAACAGAAGGACTGGATGACCTGTCCGACGCCCCTTGCCCTTGCCCCCCAGATCACGCTCACCCGCCCTCAACTGGGGCTCTACAAAACCCATCGGGCGGACTTAGAGTTAAAGATCAGTCCCACTCTTAAACTGGTCGGTTTGTGGGAAGAGCGCCTGGGGGTGCCCCATCATCCTGTGAGTCACGACTGGAGCCTTGGCTTGGTCTTCTCGCCCCGATCAACGACCCAGTGGCAACTGGACTATGCACGACTCAAGAACGATGAAGGACCGACCTCTGTGAGGTCGGACCTATTGAGTCTCTCGTATCGTTACCGGTTGAGCGACTCCCGATTCGCTACTCTGAGTGTCCGCTGGATGGAGAATCCTCTGCTGACCCGACCGCAGATGAAGAGCGATCATTGGATGATCAGCCTCAGCCTGAGTCAATCGTGGTAAGCCAAGTTCTGGTCCTGTGCAATTTCCTTGACAGAGATTCGGTCCACGGACAGTATTTTGGGGGGAGTTGAAGGTTATGAAGAAGAATAGGCGGCGCGGAACGGTAGGCGTTTTGGTTGCACTGGGCATTGTTGCTTTTTTGATGATGGCGGCGCTGGTGGTGGACCTTGGATCTGCCATTCTGGCGAGGCAGGACCTTCAGATCAATGCTGATGCGGCAGCCCTGGCTGGTGCTCAGGATTTGGGTAGCGGGGCGTCGGCGGCAAAGTCAAGGGCTGCAGAGTATTACTCCAGAAATATGACGGGCAATCCGACCCCAGCGCCGGTTGACTGCCCTCCGGGGAGTGATCCCAACACGACCTGCTACCAGATCGGGACGGACCTGGTGGAAGTCACAAGTCCCGCGCCCCCACCGGGGGGCGGAACCAGTGATCCGAGTCGCATTAAAGTGAGAGCGTCGCGCCGGGTGACCTATTATTTCGCTCGGGTAATGGGTTTCTTTAGCAAGAGGGTTAGCGCCCAAGCAACGGCTCGTAGGGGCGGGGGCGGCGGTGCTGGGGTGATGATTCTTCACACCTCCAATCGGGGCGCCCTGACTGTTGGCACCGGGACAGGGATCAGTGTTGGCAGCGGTGGAATGGTGGTGAACTCTAACAACCCTGCTGCCATTGTGGTGGAGAATTATGCTGGACTTACGAGTACGCAACCACTTCAAGTTGTCGGGACCTGGGAAGTTGGGTTCCAAAGCACCCTGTCACCCACGCCTGTCCGCATTCCCACACCCTTATCGGATCCTCTTGCGAATCTTCAACCTCCGTCGGGTGCGGCAAATTGCGGGTCCGTGACTGGTCTGATAGTCGTGACAGTCGACAATTCCCCCTACTACCTGAACCCTGGGACTCACCCAGCTGTCGGTGTTGAGTGGGGAGGCGTTCTTCACCTTCGTGAAGGCGTGCACGTTTTCTGTAGGGGCTTAACGGTTCAAGGCGGTCTTATCGGCGAGCGAGTTTTCATTTATGTTCACTCAGGCTTTTTTCAGATTGAACCCCCCTGGGGTCTCGATTGGAATGCGGTGCCACCGTCTTTTGGCAACATTCGTTTAGGTCCGATGTCTTCAGGACCCTACGCCGGAATTACCTTGTTTAACGCGCGGACAAACGGACCATACACGGTGTTTCTCCGCACGGGTCTGGGGCGGCATTACCAGGGCATCTTTTACAATCCAGCCGGAACGATCCAGTTGGGTGTTGCTCCCCACTGCACACCTTGCGACTTTAGTCAGGCATTTTTGATAACGGGCAACCTCGTGGCGCGAAAAGAATATGCAGGGGCACCCCGCACCATCGCTCTGTCAGGGGCATCGCTGCCGCCTCCTTATGGGAGTTCGTCTGGGGTGGTTTTGGAGGAATAAGGCTGACTGTCAGCCATTTCAAGAAGAAGTCAGTTGAATGACGAAGGCTGAGGTGCCCGAGGCGAAGCGGAGCCACACAAAATTTTCCTATTGGTGACGAGCTGGCATCAGGCGGATTGCTTTGTTGTTTATCAACGACTTGGCAACTGCGGCAAAATTAGAGTGGAGGGTCCAAAATGAATGAGGTTAGACGCGGAAGTGTAGGGATTCTGGTCGCTCTCGGGATTGTTGCCTTCCTAATGATGGCGGCGCTGGTGGTGGACATCGGCTCTGCCATCTTAGCCAGGCAGGACGTCCAAATCAATGTGGATGCTTCCATCTTGGCGGCGGCAATGGAGTTGCGGACGGGACCATCCAGTGCGAAAGCGGTCGCCGCTGACTACTACTCCCGAAATATGAAGGGCAACCCGGCGCCTGTTGTGGTGTCCTGTCCTGCGGGGAGTGACCCGAACACGACTTGCTATCAAATTGGGGGAGATCAGGTGGAGGTAACCAGCCCGGCACCCCCTCCTCAGGGAGGTCCCCCCGACAGCCGACGGATAAAAATCCGAGCCTGTCGGACTGTTCGTTACTTCTTTGCCCCGATCATCGGAGTAGTCAGCAAGAGGACCTGCGCCGAAGCGACTGCCAGAGCGTCTGTTTTGCCGACCGGTTTGGTCATCTTGGACAGAACGGGATCTGGTGCCTTGCACGTGGAGAATCATTCAACGTTCAAAGTGACCGGAGGAACGCTCATCGTCAACTCCAACCACGTAACGGCTTTCACGATTGAAAATAACTCTAGAATGGTCAGTGACGTTCCCCTTGAAGTCGTTGGGGGTGTAAGTGTTCATAACCGCGCAAGCGTTAATCCGCTCCCCGTCCGAGCATCTGGACCGGTTGACGATCCGTTAGCCCATCTGCCGGCTCCAGAAGGAACGAACAAATGTGGGACTGCCCGCGAGTTGACTTTCAACAACGGTAACCACATACTTCGGCCTAACATTTACGGGAGAATAACCGTCACAGGGAACGCAACGGTCACCTTGGACCCGGGTATCTATATCCTCTGTTCGGGTCTTGAGGTATCGGGAAATGCCGTTCTTGAGGGATCGGGCGTGCTCCTTTATTTCCACGGTGGGTCGTTGGAATTGGGGGGCAATGCCACTGTTAACCTAACACCGTATACCCAATCCCCTTACAACGGGCTAACGATTTTTCAGGCACGGGGCAATAGCAGCGAGATGACCACGCAGGGCACCCCCTCTGTGTCAATGACTGGGATTGTGTATATGCCCAACGGTCAGGCAACGATAGGGGGCAAAGGTGAATTTTCAAGAGCCGTTTTTGTCGTAAACCGCCTGCGGGTGAAGAACAACGCCGAAGTCACCATCAGCGCGGAGCCTTACCCCTTACTAGCCCCTTCCTCCTCCGTCGTATTGGAGAACTGATCCTGCTTTATAATTGATCACAGAGTTTCGGTAGACAGCCGGAGGTGACGGGCGGTGCGATACGCGACGGTAGTGGCTTCTTTGATCCTTCTGACATCCCTTTCGGTCGCTGATCCTCCTGATCGGTGCCCGACGATCATTGTCTCCCCCAGTGGCTTCTTCTCCGGGGGCTCTTTCGTCATTCAGACCCCTAACTTGTATTTAGGCTTTTCCCTGCCATCCAGTCGCCCGATCATTGTTCAGCCCGGTCCTTGGTGGAGACCCCACTGGCGACCGTCCACCGTTGTCGTTCCTTCCTTCTTTTGCATCCAAGGGAGTAGCGGACCTTTCTCCTTTTTGTGGTGCGAACCGCTGGACACCAGCGTGGTTATCATCGGCAGACCGGTCTGGTATTCGCCGGGGCTGCTGGTGGACCCGATCCGCCCGTCCGATCCTCTGGGTGGCTGGCACAGCCCCCTCTGGCAGCCAGGTCTGATGACTTTTCGGCTTCGGAACCGATCGGCAGATGAAGTGGCAAAACTTCTTAATGAGGCGCGGGTTCTTCCTGACGGTCGTTTTGCCGGTTTGGGTGATGTCTTAATTGCGTCGTCGCCGTCCCTTAAGACGAGCGGGGTGCGCCAGCAAAGGATTCGGGAACTTGTGGCGGAATTGGACCGCTCGCCAGGATCATCGCGGGCAGGGTCCGATTTTCCTCGCACTTGGGGAGTGGAGGTCTACCGGGTCCACCCTCGCTGCCCGAGTTGCGAGCCTTTAGGCAGTGAGACGGGTCTGATTTTCGCCTCTCTGGGTCTTTCGGGTGCCCATTTGATTGGCAAGTCCGAATGGATGTGGCAGTCGCAGCCCTTCGTCCAATTTCGGAAAGGCGACTGCGAGGTAATCGTCTCAGGGCGCCCCGCTGGATCCGAATGGAGGATCTTGTTGGAGGGAAGGATAGCGGGAAAGGCGCTGAGCGAGGAAGGTCCGGTTCCGAAAGGGCGCCGACCGGTAGTCCTGTTGGCACGGGAGGACCGGTCCGCCGAAGGTCTGGTCGCCTTCTTGACTCCCCGGTAGATCAGGACTTCAGTAAGGATACCGCTTCCTGAATCCAGGACCAGTTCTGGCGGCGAAGGCTGCCGTATCCAGCAAAAACCACACCCGAAACATTGTGGTCTTTGCACGCCTTGGCTTGTGCTAGGAACGCGTGGCGATTGGCGACGAACCGCTCCGAAGGATGGAGGCGGACCCAAAGTTCGGCATTGGTGCTCACGACTTGCTTGTTGAGGATTAGAGAGGGTGGGAGGCGGTCCGGCGGGACTTCTTTCGCATCCACCTCGATCGCATCCGCTAAGAGAACCATTTGCTGGCGGTCCAAACCGACGGTCCACAAGCGCGCCGGCAACAGATGCCCCTCAATGTGAACTTTCTTGTCCTTTTTCTGCGCCGCTTCCACCAGGAGAGCCAAAAGGGACGAAACGATTGCCATTCTTAGGTAAAGAATCTGCTCCCCAACGCCTTCCACAAGGGACGCCCAAATGTCCCACTCCAAAGGAGTATTGGCAAAATCGGTGGGAGCGATAAAAAACTGTTCCAATTGGGTTTTGGCAAAAAAGCGGACCCGTTCTATTTCAATATCTCTTTCTGTAGCTGCTCGGGTGCAGTGGGCACAGAAGCAACGAGACATCAGGAATTCTATGGCAGGGGTCAATTCTATGTCGGAAACCAGTCCCTGCACTCGAGATAAAAGAAGGTAGCCCAACGACTCCAGTTCCACCCCGTCAATGGCATAGTTGGAGCACAGGTCACCCACTAGGGCTGCCATTAGAGTCCTTGCGTCAGGGTTGGCGGGACAGAGAAAATCCTGAATACGGTCGTCCAAAGCATTGAGGACAGTCAGATCGTGATAGCGACGACCAATGGCGGAATTCTGGCAACAGGGCACGACCGCCATCACCGACAAACCGGCTTCTTTAGCAGCCTCCACCAGGCGACGAAAAACTTCCTCTTTGGCTGCCTGCTCGTCAAAAACAGGAAGAAAACGAAGATCCGCATACCAGGCGGGGTGGGGTTGAAAGCAAAGGGTTCCCTCTCCAATCCAGCGCAGTCGGTCCCCAGGGGCGTTGGGGAGAAGGACCACTCGGGCGGGGCTGACTGCGACCAGACTGATCCCGTCCATTCCCCAGTCGTTTCGTAATCGTTGAAACTGCTCCGTCGCCGTCCGCAGGTCAAAATCGTAAATGAACGCCCGGAGAACCGCTTTCATCTGACTCACCACCCACGCCCGAATCTTGCTTCTGATGATAGCGCACTAACGCAAACCTGTTGCCCATCGTCGTGCCCAATCGCCGAGCCAAAACAAGAAACCAAGCACAGGACCAACCGTGACCCGCTGCCCAATAACCGTCTCCCCAAGGATTAAACATCTCCGCAAGGAAACCGCCCGGAGTGGTGTGGTGGGCGCAAGCCGTTAATACCTTATGGGCGATCGTTAACCAGTCCTGCCGATCGGGAAAGGAGAGGCAGGAAAGACCCAGCCATAAGGTCGCGGGCGTGCTGGTCATCCCCCCTGCATAGCCATCGCCGGCAAAGCGATAGACGGCAACACCTCCTTCCCTCGTCGCCGTTGTCAAGTGGTAAAGAACATTATTAACCGATGCCTCTGCCATTTTCCTTTCCGATTTTTCCGAAAGGTCCAAAATGTTGAGAGGGAACAAAAGTCCGAGGACGGAAGCGTCGGGCGTCGGATCGGGTCTTTTCCCTTGGATGCCCCGCAAAAATTCCTTCCCTGTCCACAGTTCATTGAAAAGCGCTTTTTTCGCCTTCTCGGCTGCTTCTTGCCAGCGCTGGCTTTCTCTGTAAAATCCTCTGGCTTGAGCCATCTGGGCACCTGCCCGAAAGGCAGCGACGAAGCAGGCTTGGGTAAAGGTGAAAGTGCCCTGAAAGGTCTCCCACAAATCGTGTCCGGAAGCGTGGAGTCCGTCCGACAATCGGCTTTCCAAAAACTCAAGGGCTTTTTTGCAGGTCGTCCAGATCGGAAGGTCAAGAAGGTATCCAGTCTCTTCTTCCCAGCGACCAACAGCCCAAACGATGAGGGCTGTCTGATCTAATTGAAGGCAGTCGTGGTCTTCACTCCAAGCCGGTGCCAGTGTCCCGTCCAGCCAATACCGCTGATGGAAGTAGCCCTCTTCCGACTGAGCGGTGGCGCAGAAGGAGAAAAATTCCTTTAAGCCCTGAGCGGCGCCCAGACGAATCAAGGACTCAATAACAAAAGCAGCATCCCGAAACCAGCAGAATCCGTAGCCGCCCGAAGCCTCAAAAGTCGGGTCAAACTCGGGAGCCGCCAAAAAAGCCTGAGCCCTTCGGTCCCACAAGCAATCAAGAGCGCCAGCGGAGGTCCGGTAAGTTAACTGAACCTTGGGGTCCTCAACTTTGGGACGATGCCCAAGCAAGTTATCAAAAAGAAAGAGAGACCGAGCGGACGGAATGCTATGGCGTTTTTTTGTCCTGGCAACTTCCAATCGGGCGAGGGCTTCCCTTTTTGTTTTCCCAAAGGACAAAGTCAGTGACCAGGACGATTGCCGTTCCCCTCGGAGAAGAGGGGGGGTGCTCACGGCAAAGCCCACTCTGCCGATCTCTAAACTCTGCCCGGACAGATGACCCCGAACCATCGCCTCTTTCGGATGGTTGTGAGAGCCGTGATGGGACTTACCGCACTGCCACCCTTCAAAGTCGGGATCACCTTGGACGGCGCACCAGACGGACTGGAACCACTGAGTGACCACTGGTTTTCCCTTGGGACCAACTCTCAGGATCTGGACCGCCTGCTGCTGCTCCACTCCGCCCAAAGTCAGCTCAAAGTAATGGAAGAGCCGAACGCCCGCAGCGGTCGGAAGACCTTCCAAACGCCACCGGCGCTGGAGGACTGGTTCTTCTTCATCCAGGACATCTTCCACGACGATCCTCAGTCGCCTGTCCGGAGACGTCAGGCGCGTGATGACCAAGAGAGGCGAATAAAATTCTTGGTATCGTTCCCAGCGATGGTCAAAAAGCCAGATGAAGCCTACCTCCGGATCGAAAACGCCCGATAGACCTTCCCGAACATTGTTGGGATAGTCGCAGCGAGGATAGAAGAAGGACATCAATTCAGCAGACCGACCGAGGCTAATGAGGACCCGTCCGTTTCCCAAAAAAGCAGAGGGCTGAAAAACTGCCACCTCTTGACCGACCTCCTTACTTAAGGGCAGAAACCGGATTGACTCATCGCCATCAGGGTGATAGCATAGCAAAGGGAAAGGGGAGGGGTTCTTAATGGTTCGTCCCGTTTTGAATTTCATCCGAGAGGAACTGGGACGGCTGCGGCAAGAGGGACTGGAGGTCGTCATCCGGACCTTGGAGAGCCCTCAGGGCGCCTGGATCACGATCAACGGGCGAAAGGTCCTGAACCTTTGCTCCAACAATTACCTGGGTTTCTGTAACGATCCGGTCCTCAAGGAGGCAGCCATAAAGGCGATCCAAGACTACGGGGTGGGTCCGGGAGCCGTTCGGACCATTGCCGGAACGATGACCCTCCATCGGACTTTGGAACAGAAATTGGCGGCGTTCAAGGGTGTAGAGGAAGTTGTCAGTTTTCAAAGTGGGTTTTGTGCCAACCTGGCGGTCATTCCTCTTTTGGTGGGCAGAGAGGATGGGATTTTTTCGGACGAGTTGAA